>MELA01000130.1:8296-35748 GCA_001767495.1 Acidobacteria bacterium RIFCSPLOWO2_12_FULL_65_11
GGAAGTAGTTACTGCGCCGTTCGGTGTCCGGCGCGTAGATGACGCCGATCGCGCGCTCGAGATGCGGGCCGGCCAGCGCCGACGCCAGGTCGAGGTCGGTTCGTAGCGGCAGCAGGAAGCGCGGGATGCCCGTCTCGTGGAAGATCCGCTCGTAGCTGCCGGCGAGCGCCGGCCTGACGTGCCGGCGGTGGGCCGGACCGTCCCATTCGGTCGCGGCGGTCACCGTGCCGGTGGACGTCGTAAACCCGACGAGCACCGCCTCGGCGCCGAAGCGCTCGCGCACGAGCTGTCCGACGTTCAACTCGCCGCTCTGACCCATTTCGGTCGCGCGTGCGTCGCCCAGATGCGAGTTGTGCGCCCAGACGACGACACGCGAACGCGGATGGGATTTGTCGAGGAACTGCATGAGATGGCGAAGCGACTCGGTCATGTGCTGGTCGCGCAGATTCCACGACTCGACGCGCCCGCCGAACATGGTCCGGTAGTACCCTTCCGCGTTTCGCACGAGCCGCGCGTTCTGCTCGGCAAAGAAGAACTCGTCGGCGGCGACCCGGCCGTCGCGGCTCGCATACTCCGCCCCGCGGCGGTGCAGCTCGACGAGCTCCGCCATCACCTCCCGCTCACAGGAAGGCCCGATTCCCTGCCAGGTCGCGTAGGCGTACGCCTGCATCTCATCGCCGAACTGATCGAAGCAGCCGTAGTGCGTGCGCGCGCGCCGGGCGGCTTTCGGATCCACTTTCTCGAGATACGTGAGCACGGCCCGCATCGACGCCCGAAGGCTGTACAGATCGAGGCCGTAGAAACCAGCGCGTGCGTCGGCCGGCTTGCCGTCGTTCGACGTCCGCAGCCAGCCAATGAAATCGAGGACGTCCGCATTGCGCCACATCCAGGTTGGGAACCGGCCGAAGTCGGCGAGCGATTCCACACTGTCCTCGTCGCTGCCCGTGCCGCGAACAAACCGGTTCACTCGATAGGCGTCGGGCCAGTCGGCCTCGACGGCCACTGCGGCGAACCCCTTTTCGGTGATTAACCGCCTCGTGATAAACGCCCGCTCGCGATAGAACTCATGCGTGCCGTGCGACGCCTCGCCCAGCAGCACGAGGCGCGCGTCGCCAATGCCGTCGATGAGCGCGTCGTACTGGTGGGGATCGCCCGAAAGCTTCACCGCGCGCTGGCGCACGATTTCCTGGGCACTCGACTTCTGCGCGTCGGGATTGGACTTCTTCACCGGCGGCGAGGCGGGTCCCGCCGCTCCATGACCCGCCGCGGTCAGCAGACGCGCCACTTCTTCGTCGCTCGTCTGCGCGAACTCCTCGTACCACAAGCCCACCGCCCTGAACGGCTCGGGGGTCTCGAGACAGACGACCTCATCGGCCAGCCGGCCGAGCGCGTCACACGTATCCCGCGCGCCGACCGGCACGGCCACCACAATCCGCGCCGGCGCCTGCTGCCGCAGCGCCAGAATCGCCGCGTGCATCGTCGATCCGGTCGCCAGGCCGTCGTCGATCAGGACGACCGTGCGGTCGCGAACGATCGGCGGGTGGCGGTTGCCTCGGAACAGCGCGTCGCGACGCTCCAGCTCCATGCGTTCACGCACGGCCACCTGCTGGACCAGCGCGCGTGGAATGCCGATGTCGCGGATCAGATCTTCGCTGAGGACCTCGACGCCACCGGCGGCGATCGCGCCCATCGCGAGCTCCGCGTGGCCGGGAACGCCCAGCTTGCGGACAAGGAACACATCAAGGGGGACGGACAATTTCGAGGCGACTTCGAAGGCCACCGGCACGCCGCCACGAGGCAGCGCCAGCACGATGACGTCCGAACGGTGCGCGTATTCGCTGAGGCGGGCGGCGAGCTGCCGTCCCGCGTCAACGCGATTCTTGAACCGCATTCTTGCGACTCCTGAGCGGTCGCCGACGGTTTCGCTTCACATCCCCTCGCTGGCGTTTCACGTGGTCCTGCAGTCGCCGCTTGGCCACGTCGAACGCTTCGCGGATCACGAGCTGGAGGTCCTTGCGCATGCCCTCGACTTCGAGCCCCTTCGCCCACTCGCGCTCACCACGGTCTTGCGCGGGCGCATGAAGGTTCGAGTCGTGACTGACGCTCACCTCGCCGCCGCGAACGGTCACCGCGATCCGCAGCTGGAACCGGTTCCCCGACTGGTGATGATGATGGGGCCGGTCGACCGTGACGCGACAGGACAGGATGTTCCGGCAAAAGGTGTCGAGCTTGGCCGCGCGCCTGCGGATGTCGGTCTCGATCCACGCGCTGGGTGGAAGGCCGTGGAATTCAATGTCGATGGGATGTTTTGCAGGCATGTCGATCGCGTGTGGCAACGATCATGCCGGGGTAACCTCAGAAGATTCTCAGGGGCGGCGTGGGCGGCGATGTCGTCTCACCCCAGAGAATCCATGCCGGATCTCCGGCAGTTGTAGACCCTCCGCTCAATGCCGGTCGATTCGCAGCGGAAAATTCCGGTACGACCGGGCAAGATTCCCGGCCGCTGCCTGAGGGACCGCCGACCGACCCTCCTGGCCACTCGTGCCGTGTGTGCCGAGCGTGAGGACCAGTCCGCGGACTAAACGGATGAGGTCCTCGTCTCTCAAGCGGGCCTCTGCATGCATCAGCCGATACATGAGCGGCGGCATCTCTCGTTCGCGCACGACGTCCGATGCTTCGGCAGCCTCTTCGTGGGGCCGCTGCCACTCCGAAAAGTTCAGCGCCGCCCGCCCTTCG
The DNA here is from genome assembly GCA_001767495.1 of Acidobacteria bacterium RIFCSPLOWO2_12_FULL_65_11. GTDB lineage: Bacteria > Acidobacteriota > Vicinamibacteria > Vicinamibacterales > CAVVIG01 > 2-12-FULL-65-11. The sequence continues at coordinate 11,033 of MELA01000130.1, forward strand.
ACGACATCGTGCTGAACGAGCCACGATACGGGGGCCACGCGCGAATATACCGGCCACCTCGTCTCATTACTGTGGCAATCGAAACACACCCGCTTGACGAGAGCCCTTGTCTGAGGAGAGTCCCACGCCGGCTCCGTCTCGATGCCGGGGTTGACTCGATCGTGGCCGTACGGCACGAATTGGATGGCGCCGAGAAGCGCGAGCGCTCCCACGCCAAACCCCACCCAGCCGCGCGTCGATAGGTACTTGTTGCGTTTCACGAGAGGGTCTCCCTTCGCACGTACTATACCGAAGGAGGCAAGCCAATGCCGGCGACGGGCAGGCCGAGGCGGACGCTCGCGTCAGTCTAACTGAGGCGCTCGAGGCGGACTGCCGTCAGCTTGTACTCGGGCGTGCCGACCTCGCAAGTGTCGGTCTCGATGACCATGCCGTCATGGAGCGGCGTCGTGCATGCCGGGATAAGATGGGCCAGACCCGTTGGCATTCACGGTCTTGGTCGTTGATTACGACGCTGAGCATATGCGCATGCGCCCTTCGATACACTCAGGCCGTGGTGAGCCTGTCGAACCACGCTGGCCGACCATCACCAAGGATCCGGCGAATTCGAAAGCCGTCCCGAATCTCGTCGACTACGAGCGTGTCTGCGCCGAGTTCTCGTGGTCGCACGCCCGAGCCGCCTTGGACGGGCTGCCCGGCGGAGGCGGCCTCAATATCGCACACGAGGCGGTCGACCGCCATGCAGCCGGCGTCGCGCGCCATCGCATAGCCCTTCGCTGGCTGTCGAAAGAGGGCGCCCAGCGCAACTACACCTACGGGGATCTGCTCGATCGCACCAACCGCTTCGCCAACGTCCTCACGCGGCTCGGCGTCGGGAAGGGCGACCCGGTCGCCGTGCTGGCCGGCCGCATCCCCGAGCTGTACATCGCGGCGCTCGGCGCGCTGAAAACCGGCAGCGTCTTCACGCCGCTCTTCTCCGCCTTCGGGCCCGAGCCCATCGAGGCGCGCATCAACATCGCGCGAGCCAAAGTGCTCGTGACGACCGACGCCCTGTATCGGAAGAAGATTGAAGGCCTGCGCCGCTCGCTGCCAAGCCTGGAGCACGTGCTCCTCATCGGCGAACCCGGGTCGGTGAAGAATCTGCCGGGCACCCGGGATTTTCGTGCTCTGCTCGCACAGGCCGACAACCGCTTCACGATCCCGCCAACCGACCCTGAAGCGATCGCGCTGCTGCATTTCACGAGCGGCACGACCGGCAAGCCCAAGGGCGCCGTCCACGTGCACCAGGCCGTCATCGCGCATCATGCCACCGCGCGGTTCGCGCTCGACTTTCACCCCGGCGACGTGTTCTGGTGTACTGCCGATCCCGGCTGGGTCACGGGCACCTCGTACGGCATCATCGCGCCGCTCACGCACGGCCTGACGAGCATCATCGACGAAGCCGAATTTGACGCCGAGCGCTGGTACGGCATCCTTCGCGCCGAACAGGTGACGGTCTGGTACACGGCCCCGACGGCCATTCGGATGATGATGAGAGTCGGCTTGGAGACCGCGAAGAAATTCGACCTGCCGTCGCTGCGGGTGCTCGCGAGCGTCGGCGAGCCGCTCAATCCCGAAGCGGTCGTGTGGGGCGTCGAGGCATTCGGCCGGCCGTTTCACGATAACTGGTGGCAGACCGAGACCGGCGGCATCATGATCGCGAACTATCCGGCGATGGATATCAGACCGGGCTCGATGGGCCGTCCCCTCCCCGGCATCGATGTGGCGATCGTGCGGCGGATCGGCGACGCTTCCGTCGAACTCGTCGAGACGCCAGATACGGAAGGGGAACTGGCGCTGCGTCCAGGCTGGCCGTCGATGTTTCGCGGTTATCTGTCCGACGACGAACGCTATCGCAAGTGCTTTGTGGGCGGCTACTATCTCACCGGCGATCTCGCGACGCGCGATCGGGACGGCTACTACTGGTTCATCGGCCGTGCCGACGATGTGATCAAGTCGTCGGGGCATTTGATCGGCCCCTTCGAGGTCGAAAGCGTGCTCCTCGAGCACCCGGCGGTTGCGGAAGCCGGTGTCATCGGCAAACCTGATCCGGTGGCGCTCGAGATCGTCAAGGCGTTCGTCGCGCTCAAGCCCGGGCACGAGCCGACCGACGCCCTCCGGCGCGAGCTCCTCGGCTTTGCTCGCGTGCGGCTTGGTGCAGCCGTCGCGCCAAGAGAAATTGATTTCTGCCCGACCATTCCCAAGAACCGCGCCGGCAAGATCATGCGCCGGCTGCTCAAAGCGCGCGAGCTCGGGCTGCCGGAAGGCGACACCTCGACGCTGGAGGCGTCATGACAGACGCGAAAGTCCGGCTCAAGCCGGACACTACATCAGAAACGAACACCGCATCGGATCGGATCGCCCCATCAGATCGTAGTGTCCGGCTTCAGCCGGACGAACACCGGACGCGGCTGCTGCACGAGATGATCCGCATCCGCCGCTTCGAGGAGAAGTGCGCCGAGCTGTACAGCGCGGGCAAGATCCGCGGCTTCCTCCATCTCTACATCGGCGAGGAGGCCGTCGCCGTCGGCAGCATGCAGGCGTTGTCACCGCAGGACGCGATCGTCGCCACCTACCGCGAGCACGGCCATGCCCTGGCCCGAGGCATCTCGATGAACGCGCTGATGGCGGAGATGTACGGCAAGCACGAGGGCTGCAGCCGCGGCCGCGGCGGCTCGATGCACGTGTTCGACGCGAAGACCCGCTTCTACGGAGGCAACGCCATCGTCGGCGGCGGCCTCCCGCTTGCCGTCGGTCTGGCGCTGGCCGACGCGCTGCAGCATCGGCCCCACGTGACGGCCTGCTATTTCGGCGACGGCGCGGTCGCCGAGGGCGAATTCCACGAGTCACTGAACCTCGCCGCGCTGTGGAAGCTGCCCGTGCTGTTCCTGTGCGAGAACAATCTCTATGCGATGGGCACCCACATCGAGCGCGCGCAGTCGCAGACCGACCTCAAGGCCAAGGCGCAGAGCTACCTCATCGCGGCCGAGACGGTCGACGGTATGGACGTGATGGCGGTCGAGGTGGCAACGAGACGCGCGACTGAAAGGATCAGGCGCGGCGAAGGGCCGATGTTCATCGAATTCCGCACCTACCGGTTCCGGGCCCACTCCATGTTCGACGCCGAGCTGTATCGAGACAAATCTGAAGTCGAGGTCTGGAAGGCACGCGATCCGATCGCGACGTTCAGTGCAACGCTCACGTCGGGCGGCCAGGCCTCCGACGTGCTCGTCTCTGCCATCGAGGACACCGTAACCGAGGAAGTCGCCGAGGCCGTGGCCTTTGCGGAGGCCGGCACATGGGAGCCGGTCGAGGACCTGCTCCATGACGTGTACACGCCTGCTCGCGAGGCCCACACGGCACCCGCCGTCGAGGTGAAATGATCACCACGACATACCGTGAGGCGATACGCGCCGCGATCAGAGAAGCCCTGACGAAAGACGCTCGTGTCTTTCTGATGGGAGAGGACGTCGGCCGGTACGGCGGCGCCTACGGCGTCAGCAAGGGACTGCTCGCGGAGTTTGGTCCCGATCGGATTCGTGACACGCCGCTCTCCGAATCCACGTTCGTCGGCGCCGGAATCGGCGCCGCGCTCGGCGGCATGCGGCCGATCGTGGAAGTGATGACGGTCAACTTCAGCCTGCTCGCGCTCGATCAGATCGTCAACAACGCGGCCACGATTCGCCACATGTCGGGCGGCCAGTTCAGCATCCCGCTCGTTATCAGGATGGCGACCGGCGCCGGCCGGCAGCTCGCCGCGCAGCACGCGCATAGCCTCGAAGGCTGGTACGCGCACGTCCCCGGCATTCGCGTCGTCGCGCCCGCGACGCTCGACGATGCGCGCGGCATGCTGTGGACGGCGCTCGAGGATCCCGATCCGGTTCTGATCTTCGAGCACCAGACGCTGTACAACATGGAGGGCCAGCTGGCAAACAATGCGCAGGCCGTCGATCTCGATCGAGCGGCGGTTCGCCGGCCCGGCAAGGATGTGAGTCTCATCACTTATGGCGGCACGCTCGGCAAGACGCTGCAGGCGGCTGAGACGCTCGCCGGCGAGGGCATCGACGCCGAGGTGATCGATCTGCGTACCCTGCGGCCACTCGACATGCCGACGATTGCGGCGTCGGTGAAGAAGACCCGCCGTGCGGTCATCGTGGACGAGGGGTGGCGCAGCGGGAGTCTGTCCGCCGAGATCAGCGCGCGCTTGGTCGAGCAACACTTCTACGATCTCGACGCGCCGATTGCCCGCGTGTGCAGCGCCGAGGTGCCTATCCCCTACCCCAAGCATCTGGAGGACGCGGCGATACCTCAGCCTCCGGCCATCATCGCGGCGGCGCGCGAGACGATGGGACGCCGTGGGTGAGTTCCGGATGCCGTCGCTCGGGGCCGACATGGAGGCCGGGACGCTGGTCAAGTGGCTGAAGCGTCCGGGCGACACGGTGAGGCGTGGCGACATCATCGCCGTGGTCGATACCGACAAGGGTGCGATTGAGATTGAAGTGTTCGAGGACGGCGCGATCGACACGCTGCAGATCGAGGTCGGCCAGAAAGTGCCGGTGGGAACTGTGCTGGCCGTGATTCGCGGAGCTTTGTCTGGAAATTCGGCCTCAGCTGCGCCGCCTACGCCGCCCGCGCCAGCCGCGCGCGAGCCGCAGCCTGCCCGACTCCTCGTCTCGCCAGCGGCGCGAAAGCTGGCGGCCGATCGCGGCATCGACCTCGCCGCCGTGCGAGGCACGGGACCGCAGGGAGCCATCACTCACGAGGACGTCGAGCGGGCCGCCGGCGCCACAGGGCAGGCAGCCGCCCCGGCTCCAGTTCGAGGAGGCGCCGACCGCGCGTCGGCGATGCGGGCCGCCATCGGTGCGGCGATGGCGCGATCGAAGCGCGAGATCCCTCATTACTACCTGTCGTCGACCATCGACATGAACGCGACGCTCGCCTGGCTGCGGGCGGAGAACGAACGGCGACCGATGCCCGATCGGCTGCTGCCGGTGGTGCTGCTCATCAAGGCCGTCGCGACGGCGTTACATGAGGTGCCCGAGCTCAACGGGTACTGGACGAGCGGTGCCCTTCAGCAGAGCCCAGCGGTGCACGTCGGCTGTGCGATCTCGCTGCGCGGCGGTGGCCTCATCGCCCCGGCGATTCACGACGCCGATCGAAAGGACTTGAGCACGTTGATGCGCGACCTTCGGGATCTGACGGGGCGGGCCCGGGCCGGCACCCTCAGGAGCTCAGAGCTCGCCGATTCGACGATTACCGTGACCAATCTTGGCGATCGAGGTGTTGACGCGACGTTCGGCATCATCTATCCGCCGCAGGTCGCGCTTGTGGGGTTCGGCAGGATCGCGGAGCGGCCCTGGGTGGCAGCCGGCCGCATCGAGGCGCGATCGCTGCTAACAGCTACGCTCTCGGCCGACCATCGCGCCAGCGACGGGCATCGCGGCGGCCTGTTGCTCGACGCCATCGGCCGGCGGCTGCAGACGCCGGAGACGCTGTGATCGCCGACGACATCACATCGGCCATCGTCAACGCGCTCACCAGCGTGGCGCCGGAAGTCGATCCAATGTCGATTCGGCCCGGCGTCAGCTTCCGCGACCAGCTCGACCTCGACTCGATGGACTTTCTCAACTTCGTGCTCGCGCTGCACGACCGGCTGGGCATCGACATCCCCGAGCGGGACTATCCGAAGCTGTATACGTTCGACGGCGCCCTCGCGTATCTGGCTTCGAAGGTCACTGGTAATCACCTGTAGTGTCCGCCTTTAGGCGGACCCGTCGGAGGTCCGGCTGAAGCCGGACACTACAGCAGAACGCCTGCGGCGATGCGCACGTTCTCCAGCGACCGCGGGTCGGGCTCCATCGCCATTCGCCTGACTGACGTCATCCGTGTGATCCTTTTAGGCGTCTGGTCCCAGACCAAGGGAGAAAGTAGAACCAGATTGTAGTGTCGCGACTTGACGAGGGCAGCAAGATCGGGCGTCTTGCTGAGTACTTTCGCATGCAGCCGGCGGCTACCGCTGAACACATGTCTGCAATGTCGAAGCAGCGCCCTTTCTCCTGCTGAGGATTCGGTTGAAGTGACAATAAGCGTGTGTGACTTGGCTGGCAGTCTCTGTACTCGCCGATCGAGATATTTCTCGCAGCGCATTCTCATCGAAAACACATGTGGTGATCCCTCGCCGACCACGTTCAGTGCGTCCTCGTACAGATGTTCGTTGACCAGAACCGCCGACAGGCGGTTACGGTCGGTCGGCGAAAGAGCGGCAAAATCGTCGAACGCGAGGCCCCGGATCTTGATTTCCCACGCCTTGGCGACATCGCGAGCCGACTCTTCCGCCGCCAGACGGCAGATGTCCACGAACACGTAGGATGGCAAGGCAGCTTCCTGGGCGAACGCACGTGCCAGCAAGAGGCGGCCAAGCGCGATGGTGCTGACTCGCGCTTCGCCTGCCCACGCAATCAGCCGATGACACTGGTCGGCGCTCGCCTCCGCCAAGGCACTTGCTTCCGGTGCGAGCAGCATAGATGGCATGACGACATGCTTCCGGTTGTCCGTCCCCAAGAGACCGGCCTCACAGAGTTCTCGATAGGCACGCCGGACAACACCGTCGCCCACGCCCAGCGGCCGGGCCAGCGCGCGAATTGACGGAAGCACATCTCCTGACTCGATGTCATGGTAGGTGCGGGCGAGCCTGATCTGGCTCTTGAGCTGTGCGTGCGCCGGAACCGGGCTGTCGGAATCGACGAAGAAACGGGCCAGAAGCTTGCCAGAGTCCATCTTCGCGAAGAAGGTTATCAAACCGCGCGGTCGACGCGCTGATCGCACGGTTGACTGCCAACCTCGATTTCACTAAAGTTGCGTTCTCACATACACATCATGTGTTTATACGAACACATACCGCAGTGACCGCTCTCGATGACCGTGGCCCTGCTCCCCTGTCCGGGCGGCTCGTCGGCAGCGAGTTGGAGCCCACGGTTGGGCTCGCGCGGCACGCACTGATTGTGGACACCGACGCCCGGTTGCTGTCGAACCTTCGGTCGCTGGCTGAAACTGTTGGCTATCGGGTCATCGGCCGCACGGACTTCGAGGCCGGTCGACATCAGCTCCGCATCCAAGCGCCCGCGGTGCTGGTAGCCAACATCAGACGGGAGGCGCAACGGGCCGGTGCGTTTTACGAAGAGCAAGTGTGCCTGCCACGTGCTCTGAAGGGCTATCTCACCGCGTCGCTTCCGCCACGGGACCGCCGGGACGTGAGCGTCGCAGACAGGCGCATGACGTTCCGCAAGGGCCGGCGCGTCACAGATGGGGCGTGCTCGCATGCGTGATCTTCCGTTGAGCAGCGTGCCAGCCACATCAGCTCACCCGCGATCGGGAAAGCTCCCGTCACAGACTCTTCGCATCCGATGGTTGGCCGTGGGCCTGGCGGTGAGCATCGCCGTGCTCGACGCGCTCACGCCGTTGGGTGTGGCGGACAGCGTCTTATACGTCATTCCGGTAGTCCTGGCCCTCTTTTCCAAAGGCCGGTGGGATGCTCTGCTGATCACCCTCGCCGTGTCCCTGCTCAACGTCGTGGGGGTTGTTCTGTCTCCACCGACTTACAATCTGCCACTGCTTCTTCCACTCGCGAACCGCACGTTTGCACTCGTCGCCGTCTGGCTCACGTTCGCTGTAGTGCATCTGGCCCGGCGGACCCAAGCCGAGCGTCATAGGGCAGAGGCGATGTTCCAGTCCGTATTCGATCACGCGGACGAGTGCATCGTCAGCAGCGACGACAGAGGCACAATTCTGTTGTTCAACCACGCGGCGGAAACGACGTTTGGGTACGCGGCTTCGGAGACTATCGGTCAGAATATCCGCATCCTGATGCCCGAACCCGATCGGAGCCAGTGCGATACGTACATCGCCAATTTCATCCGCACCGGTCAGCCAGGAATTCTCGGCATCGATCGGGAGGTCGTGGCGTGCCGCAAGGACGGCTCGACGTTCCCAGCCGAGCTCGAAGTGTCTCAGTTCTTCGCGGATGAGCGGCGGCACTTCATCGGCATCGTGCGTGATGTGACCGCACGCAGACAGATCGAGGAACAATTGCGGCGAGCGCAGAGGATGGAGTCCATCGGGCGCATGGCCGGCGGCATCGCACACGACTTCAACAATCTGCTGACCCCGATCCTCGGCTATGCGGATATCCTGCGGTCCAGGCTTACCGAAGAAGATCCGGCCCAAGAGGAGATCGAGGAGATTCGGAGAGCCGCCGATCGAGCGGCTGGACTGACGCGTCAGATGCTCGCCTTCGGCCGGCGACAAGTCATGAGGCCGAAGGTTCTTGACATCAACACGGCCGTCCTCGGTATGAAGAACCTGCTCAGCACGACGCTCGGCGAAGACATCGACCTGATGTTCAATTTGGATCGGCACCTCTGGAAAACGATGATCGATCCTACTCAGATCGAACAGGTCCTCCTGAATCTCGCGTTAAACGCCCGCGATGCCATGCCTGCAGGGGGGAAGCTCACGATCGAGACCAGCAACGAGAATCTAGATGCGGAGTACGCCCAGAATCATGTGAGCGTCAGCCCAGGTCCCTATGTCGCCCTTGTCGTGAGCGATACCGGCTTTGGTATGGACGACCAGACCCTCGCGCATATCTTCGAACCCTTCTTCACACTCAAGAAGGAACGGGGCACGGGCTTGGGCCTGGCGAGCGTATACGGCATCGTCAAGCAGAGCGGCGGTTACATCTGGGTTTACAGCGAGCCTCAAAAGGGCGCGACCTTCAAGCTCTATTTCCCGAGGACAGAGGAAGAAGGCGTGGTCTCCGAGACCGCGGTCTCTGATAGGCCCAAGCGGACGACCGGGACGGAGACCGTGTTGCTTGTGGAGGACAATCAAGCCGTTCGCGGCTTCGTGGCACGGGTGCTCAGCGCCGCAGGTTATACCGTCCTCCAGGCTTCCATACCACGCGAGGCGTTGGATTTGTCAGGGCATTACCGCGGTCCGATTCACTTGGTCGTGTGTGATGTGATTCTTCCCGACATGAATGGCCGCGACCTGTCGAACAAGCTGCTGGCATCGCGGCCCGCACTCAAGGTGCTCTTTATGTCCGGCTTCACCGAGAACGTCATCGTCTATCGGGGCGTGCTCAACAGGGGCGTCGAGTTCCTGGAAAAGCCGTTCACGCCCACCACGCTTCTGCAGCGTGTACGGGAACTCCTCGATCGTCCTGGCCAGACAGCCTGATCACCGCTCGCCAATCTGAGCAATGACGCTGGACCAGTCTGATGGCCTGGCCCGCCAGCGTTGTGACGGACGACAGCGCCAGCACGACGCCCCATTCGCGAACGCCAAGCGGCACCACGTGCAGCAGCCTCGCCAGCGGTGCGAGCTCGGTCGGCCCAACCTGCAGAGCCACCGAGACGACGGCGCCGATCGCGTAGGGGTTGGCCAGGGCACGAACGGGAAGGAGGACCGTCCGATCGCTGCGCGCGTTGCCAAGGTGAAAGATCTGCGCGAGAGCGAACGTCATGAAACTCATGGTGATGGCCTGTGCGGGCACGTTGGTCAGCGCCCAGATGAAAACGGCCAGCGTCGACGCGAGCGTGAACCCCTGTTTGTCTGGCGTGGTGAGATCTGTCCTTGGCTCCGTTGCCCAAGCCGTCATGACGCACAGGCGGCGTCCGGTCTTCGTGGTACGCTCGCCAATGGAATGACGCCGCTCCGGAGATTGACGGGGTTGCGCGGCGCAATGGGCGGCGCGTCTATGTGGCCAGGGGAGAGAGCCAGCTTGCGACAACCCTCGGGCCCTGCCGGGCACATCCGCCTGCCGAGGACTTGCAGGCGTGACGATGCTGTCGTCGCGTAGCCTCCGACGGCGGATGTCCGCGGAGGCGCCCGACTCTTACTGGCACACATGGGGCCCCCGATGAACGGACTTTCCACGGCCGAGGCGACCGAACGCCTCTCCCGCGTCGGGCCCAACGCGTTGCCCGAGCGGGTTCCCGATCCCGTATGGCGCCGCTTCTTGCGTCAGTTCGCCAGCCCGCTCATCTACATCCTGCTCTTCGCTCTCGTCTTTGACCTCGGCCTGTGGCTGTTTGAAGGCCTGCAGACGTGGCCGATTGAGGCGAGCGCCATCGGCGCGATCCTTCTGCTCAATGCGGGGCTCGGTCTCTATCAGGAACAACGATCCGAAGCCGCCCTGGCCCGGCTGAAGGCCCTGGCGGGATCCCAGACATGGGTGCTCCGCGACGGCCACTTCGTGCGCCTCCCTACCGAGGCCCTGGTGCCGGGCGATTGTGTCCGCCTCGAGGCCGGCGACCGCGTTCCCGCCGACGGCACGCTCGTGGACGCGCGCGCCGCCATGCTGGATGAGTCCATCCTCACCGGCGAATCGGTGCCCGTCGACAAGGGCGATCGCGACGAGGCGTTCAGCGGCACGTTGCTCGTCCGCGGTAAGACGCATCTCGACGTGACGAGGACCGGCGCATCGAGCGCCATGGGCCGTCTGGCCACCATGCTCGGCGACATCCGGGCCGCGAAGACGCCGCTCGAACGGCGGGTCGATCGACTAGGACGCCAGATCGCTCGCTGGGTACTGATACTCGCGGCGGTACTGGGCCTGCTGGGCATCGCCGCCGAGGGGCTCGAGCGTGCGCCAGAGATGATCCTCTTCGCGGTGGCGCTGGCCGTGGCCGCGGTGCCCGAAGGGCTGCCGGCGGTGCTCACGGTCGCCCTGGCACTCGGTGTCGAGCGCATGGCCCGACACCGAGCCGTGGTGCGGCGACTCTCCGCCGTCGAGGCGCTCGGGTCGGTGACCGTCATTGCGACCGACAAGACGGGCACGCTGACCGAGAACCGGATGGAGGTGCGATCGCTCGATGCCACCGACCTGCCGCGCGCGCTCGCGGCCATTGTCCTGGCCAATGACGCGGACCTCATCACAGGTGCGGGCGATCCGCTCGAGCTCGGTCTGCTGCGCTATGCCACCACCCACGGTGTGGACGTCGCGCGGTTGCGCCACCAACACCCCCTCGTCGCAGAGCGGCCCTTCGACAGCGCGTGGAAATTCGCCCGTGTCACGGTGCAGGAGAACGGGAGGCTGGTCAGCTACCTCAAGGGGGCGCCCGAGGTGCTCCTGGGCCGCAGCACCCTCTCGAACGAGGACCGCGAATCCTGGGTGGAAAAGGCGGACGCGTACGCGCGCGAGGGCTTTCGCGTGCTGGCGGTGGCGTGGGCCGAGGGCGAGACCGAAGAGCCGGTGTCGCTACTCGGTCTCGCCTTGTTCTGGGATCCGCCGCGGCCCGAAGTGCCCAACGCCGTTCGCCGGGCGCAAGAGGCCGGCATCCGCGTCATCATGATTACCGGTGACCATCCGGCCACGGCGCTCGCCGTCGCCAACCAGGTCGGCATTCCGGGCGTGCGGGTGCTGACCGGGGAAGACCTGGCCGACTATCAGGGCGCTGCGCTGGTGGAAGCCCTCGGCGAAGCGAACGTCTTCGCCCGCGTGCGGCCGGAGCAGAAGCTGCAGATCGTGGAAGCGCTGCAGGCGCAGGGCCAGATTGTGGCCATGACGGGGGACGGGGTCAACGACGCCCCCGCGCTCAAGCGCTCGGACGTCGGCGTCGCGATGGGGCAGCGCGGCTCCGACGTCAGCCGCGAAGTGGCGGACCTGGTCCTGCGCGATGACAACTTCGCCACCATCGTCGGCGCGGTGGAGGAGGGCCGGGGCATCTACGAGAACATCCAGAAGTTCCTCCGCTTCCTGTTCTCGACCAACCTGTCGGAAGTGCTGCTGGTGGCTGCCGGCATGCTGCTCGCCTTCGCCTTCAACTTGCGCGACGACTCCGGGGCCCTGCTGCTCCCGCTGACCGCGGCCCAGATTCTCTGGATCAACCTCATGACCGACGGCCTGCCCGCCCTGGCGCTCGCGTTTGACCGAATACCCGGTGTCATGCAACAGAGGCCGCGCCCGGCCAACTCTCCACTACTCGACCGGCCATCGGTGCGATTCATCGTGACGGTGGGCAGCATGAAAGCGGCCCTTGCGCTCGGCCTGCTCGGTCTGATGCCGCGGCTCGGATACGACCTCGACGTGACACGGGCCGTCGCGTTTCACTTCATGGCCATTGGACAACTCCTCCTGACCTACCCGTCTCGACACACCTGGACGCGCCCGCTTCCGAACATGCATTTGCATGCGGCTGTCATGGCCGGCATCGCCATTCAGATCGCTGCCGCGTGGCTGCCCTTTACGGCGGACCTCCTGGGGAACGCGGACATCCCGATCGAGCTGTGGGGTGTGGTGTTGGGCGGCGCCCTCCTGGCGTGGGGACTTGCCGAGGCGCTCTCGCGAATCGCCTGGCGTCACCACGCGGCCGCCCGCGCCCTTCATTGAGGCCTGGCGGGAGACTTGGCGGCCATCAGATAGGCCACCAGCGCGTCAAGGTCGGCGGCCGGCAGTTGGTGCGCGCGCTTCATCACGGCTGGATCCATCTGCTGCGGCGCGACGATCCACAGGCGAATCTCCTTCTCCGTCAACCGGCTGCCCACGCCGTCCAGGAGAGACCGTGTGTTGCCCTCGCCCTCGATCGAATGGCAGGCTCGGCATGCCACGAGCAGCGCGAAAAGCGGCGCGAGCACCAGTCCGAGGTACACCGAAATCCAGAACGCGCCCCACACGAGATGGATCCGCAGCTCCGACCTGTGGTGCCTGCCTGGAATCACTTCTCGATCAACTTCCTGAACGCCGCGACGTGACGGGTGTTCGCCACGTCCATGGCCTCGCACCAGCCGCGCCGCGCCTGATCGACGCCGTAGCGCATGCAGTCGAGCTCCTGCACGCGATGCGCATCGGTGCTAATCACGAGCTTCACGCCGGCTTGCTTGGCCATCCTGATGTGGAGATCGCTCAGATCGAGCCGATCCGGCTGGGCGTTGACCTCCAGAAGCACACCATAATCGCGGGCCGCTTTGACGACTTCCGTCATATCGAGCGGGTACGGCTCGCGCCTGCCGAGCAGACGGCCTGTGGGGTGGCCCAGGATGTGAACCTTTGGATGCTGCAGTGCGCGAACGATGCGCTTGGTCATCTCGGCCTTGGAGATGTTGAAGCGCGAATGCACCGAACCCACCACGACATCGAGATCAAAAAGCGCCTCATCGTCCAGATCGAGCGACCCGTCGTCGAGGATGTCGACCTCCGCGCCCTTGAGGACAACGAGCTTCGAAGCGCGCTGTCGAATAGCATCGATGGCGCGTGACTGCTTGGCAAAGCCGGCCTTGGTCAGTCCCCCTGCCACCCTCACGGCCTTGGTGTGGTCGGTGATCGCGATGTACTCGTAGCCACGAGCCTCACACGCGGCCACCATTTCGGCAAGCGTGTTTCTCCCGTCGGTGGCGTCGGTGTGCATCTGCAGATCCCCGCGGATGTCGCCGATCTCGACGAGTGAAGGGAGCTCGCCCGCGCGGGCCGCTTCGATCTCGCCGCGCTGCTCGCGGAGCTCGGGCGGAATCCATGGCAGCCCCACCGCTCGAAACACCTCGGCTTCCGTGCGGCCGCCGATCTGGCGCCGGCCGCGAAAGACGCCGTACTCGTTGATCTTCAGGTGCCGCTTCACGCCCAGCAGGCGGATGGCGATGTTGTGGGCCTTCGAACCGGTGAAGTAGTAAAGCGCCGAGCCATACGACGCCGCCGGGACGATTCGCAGATCGACCTGAAGCCCCGAGCGCAGGACGACCGAGCACTTGGTGTCGCCGCGCGCGAGCACCTGTTTGACATCGGGGTAGCTGAGAAACCGGCCGGCGACCGCCGCAGGGTCGCTCGACGCGACGACAACGTCCACATCGCCGACCGTCTCCGATCGACGTCGAAAGCTTCCAGCCACGTCCAACTGTTCGACCTCCGGCATCTCGCGCAGGATATCGACGAGCGGCCGGATGTACGCTTCGGCTTCGGCCAGCGGCACGCGTGTGCTTCGGGTCCTGTCCTGCTCGATCCCACGCAGAATCGTCCGCTCGAGCGCCGGGCCCATGCCTCGCAGTTCTGACACTCGACCGGCGCGAGCCGCTTTCTCGAGTTGCGAGAGCGTCTTGACACCGAGCTTCGTGTAGATGAGTTTGGCGCGCTTGGGGCCGACGCCGGGGATGCGCAGCAGAGCGACGAGACTCTCGGGTATCTTTCGCGTGAGTTGTGCGAGCAACGGGAGCCGCCCGGTCCGGCAGAGGCTGACGATCTTGCCGGCGAGATCCGCTCCGATTCCGGGCAACTCCTCGAGGGCCTTGCCGTCGCGCTCGAGCATGGACTGGACCGCTGTGCCGAGGGTGCCAATCGTGCGGGCGGCGTTTCTGTACGCGCGCACGCGAAACGGATTGGCGCCCTGGATCTCCAGGAGGTCGGCGACCTCGTCGAACGTCTTGGCGATTTCAATGTTCTCCATATGGTGTCCGGCGGAGATCGCAGAATCAATCAACCACAGAGTCACAGGGACACAGAGGCGCTCGATGCGGTCGGCCTGCGAAGCAGGCCGAGTATCAGGAACGATAACCGGCGGACGAGCGACATACCAGATGCTGTTCGTCGTTCGTCCACCGGTTTTCGTTCCTGGTTCGCCGCTACGCGGCGCCGCATCGAGCGCAACAACCCGATGTGTCTTTTCTCCGTGCCTCTGTGGCTCTGTGGTTCATTACCTCTGCGACCTCTGCGACGTACCGATCAGGTGTTGGAACTGACGCTCGTCGATTACCCGAATGCCCAGGGCCCGGGCCCTGTCGTACTTCAATCCAGGGTCCCTGCCCGCGACCACGAGATCGGTGCCTGAACCGACGCTGCGGACGGTGCGTGCGCCGGCCGCGCGCGCGCGCGCCTCGGCGGCCTCTCGAGTCATCCAGTCGAGCCCGCCCGTGAAGACCACGGTCTTGCCGGCAAGCGGTCCTCGACGTCTGACGTTTGACCCGATCGCCTGCACGCCGCGGCGCCGGCACAGGTCGATGATGCGACGGCTGACGGGACGACGGAAGAAACTGGCCACCTCGCGGGCCATCGTCGGCCCGATATCCGGTACGCCCATCAGGGTTCGCTCATCGGCCGACTGAACGCGGTCGAGGGTCCCGAAATGCTCGGCAAGGTCGCGCGCCGTGGATACACCAACACCAGGAATCCCCATTGCATTCAGAAACCGCCACAGCGGCACCCGGCGAGCCTTGTCAATCGCCTTCAGCAGCCTGACGGCCGAGACGTCCGCGAACCCTTCGAGCTTCACGAGGTCGCGCGCGGTCAACGTAAAGAGATCGGCGACCGACCGCACCAAGCCCTTGGACACGAGTGCGTCGACAGTTTCCGGTCCGAGACCACGGATGTCGAGCGCGTCGCGCGATCCGAAATGACCGATGCTTCGTTTGAGTTGCGCCGGGCACGCCAAGCCGTTCGGGCAGCGATCGAATGGACCTTCGTGCTCGACAGCCGCCCGGCAGACCGGGCATCGTGCCGGCATGATAAAAGGCCGTTGGCGCCGTGCGCCCGAGCGGATCGTGCGTTCGACGATGTCCGGAATGACGTCGCCGGCACGGATAACGCGGACGGTATCGCCGATGCGGAGATCCTTGCGGGCGATCTCTTGCCGATTGTGCAGCGTGGCACGCGTGACCATCACGCCCCCGATTTCGACGGGCCGCAAGATGGCGACCGGCGTCAGCACACCGGTCCGACCCACTTGAACGACGATGTTCTCGATCGTGGTTTCTTCCTCGGAGGGTTTGAACTTAAACGCGATCGCCCAGCGCGGATGGCGTGAGGTGGTCTGCAGGCGCTTGCGGGCCGCGAGGTCGGCCACCTTGATCACGATGCCGTCGATCTCATAGCCGAGCGTGTCACGCTTCTCGGCCAGTTCGTGATGGTACCGAGCGATCTCGTCGATCGTCGAGCATTCGCGCGCGTGTGGGCTCGCATGCAGGCCCCAACGGGTCAGGGCCCGGAGCAGGCTCACGTCGTCGGCGATGCGAGGTCCGCCGTCCATGCTGAGAATGTCGTAGAAGAACACATCGAGGCGCCGGCCGGCGGTGATCCGGGGATCGAGCTGCCGGATGGAGCCGGCGGCGGCATTGCGGGGATTCGCGAAGACCGGTCGGCCCTCTCGCTCGAGACGGGCGTTGAGGGCGCGAAAGTCTGCGAGACGCATGAACGCCTCGCCCCGGACGGCCAGCAACCGTGGCGGCGCGTCCCCATACAGGCGCAACGGCACCGATCGAATCGTCTTCACGTTCTCCGTCACGCCCTCGCCGCGATCGCCGTCACCGCGGGTCGAGGCACTGAGCAACAGGCCGTCCCGATACACGACTTCGAGCGAGATGCCATCGAACTTCGGCTCGATCACGTAGCGCGGGCGCTTGCCGCCGAGGACGGCCCGGACCCGCTCGTCGAAACGACGGACCGATTCGAGATCGGTCACCGATTCGAGGCTGAGCATCGGCGCGAGGTGCCGAATCGAGGAGAAAGCGGGCTGTGGCGCGCCCGCCACTCGTTGCGTAGGAGAATCCGGCGTGACAAGCTGCGGATGGACCACCTCGAGGCGCACGAGCTAGGTAAAGAGGCGATCGTATTGTGAGTCGGAGATCGATGGCCGATCGAGCACGTAGTAGAGATAGTCGTGCTTGCGGATGGCGGCGCGTAGCCGCTCGGCGCGTCGCCTTACCGCCGCCGGAACGTTCATGGCTTGGCGGTGAGCAAGGCAATTGCAGTACCAGTGCAACCACGAAGGGGCCGTCCCCGTTTTCTCTCATGCCCATAGTGTCCGGCTTCAGCCGGACCTGGAAGTCCGCCTAAAAGGCGGACACTACAGGTGATGAACAAGCTCTCAGGAGAATTTTCCCGCGCGTGCGTAAAAATCAACGCGTGACCGCATCCATACGGAACACCTGGGAGCACTTCCCC
Source organism: Acidobacteria bacterium RIFCSPLOWO2_12_FULL_65_11 (assembly GCA_001767495.1). Lineage (GTDB taxonomy): Bacteria > Acidobacteriota > Vicinamibacteria > Vicinamibacterales > CAVVIG01 > 2-12-FULL-65-11. Next base: position 27,990 of record MELA01000130.1, read on the forward strand.
CACGGCGCCGATATCGGCGTCCGAGGTGTCGGACCCACCAAAGAGGCGGCCTTCGAGCAGATCGCCCTGGCGCTGACCGGTGTCGTCACCGATCCCCTTCGGGTCCGCCCGGCCCTTCCCGTGCATGTCTCCTGTCAGGCGCCGTCGGACGACCTGCTTCTCGTCGACTGGCTGAACGCGCTCGTGTACGAGATGGCCACGCGGCGCATGCTGTTTGGTGCGTATAGCGTCGCGATCTCGGATTCGCGGTTGAAGGCAACCGCGTGGGGAGAAGCCGTTGACCTCGATCGACACGAGCCGGCCGTCGAGATCAAGGGCGCGACCTACACGGCGCTTCGCCTCGCGTGCCTGGAAGACGGCCACTGGCTGGCGCAGTGTGTGGTCGATGTCTAGACCGGTTTCATAACCGTAGTGTCCGGCTTCAGCCGGACCTGGAAGTCCGCCTAAAAGGCGGACACTACAGGTGATGAACAAGCTCTCAGGAGAATTTTCCCGCGCGTGCGTAAAAATCAACGCGTGACCGCATCCATACGGAACACCTGGGAGCACTTCCCCCACGGCGCCGATATCGGCGTCCGAGGTGTCGGACCCACCAAAGAGGCGGCCTTCGAGCAGATCGCCCTGGCGCTGACCGGTGTCGTCACCGATCCCCTTCGGGTCCGCCCGGCCCTTCCCGTGCATGTCTCCTGTCAGGCGCCGTCGGACGACCTGCTTCTCGTCGACTGGCTGAACGCGCTCGTGTACGAGATGGCCACGCGGCGCATGCTGTTTGGTGCGTATAGCGTCGCGATCTCGGATTCGCGGTTGAAGGCAACCGCGTGGGGAGAAGCCGTTGACCTCGATCGACACGAGCCGGCCGTCGAGATCAAGGGCGCGACCTACACGGCGCTTCGCCTCGCGTGCCTGGAAGACGGCCACTGGCTGGCGCAGTGTGTGGTCGATGTCTAGACCGGTTTCATAACCGTAGTGTCCGGCTTCAGCCGGACCTGGAAGTCCGCCTAAAAGGCGGACACTACAGGGTTATGAAACCGGCTCTGAGGCCCGCACGAGATTGTGAGGGCACCATGGACCTCTCGCTGCTGACACGCAAGTCCGACGTCGAGTGGTGGATCGAGCCACACGGCCGGATGCGCGTGCCGGGCATCATCTACGCCAGCGAAGCACTCGTACAGGACATGGATGCGAAGGTGTACGAGCAGGTGATGAACGTCGCTACGCTGCCGGGCATCGAGCGAGCCTCGTACGCCATGCCGGACGCACACTGGGGTTACGGGTTTCCGATCGGCGGTGTCGCGGCATTCGACGCGGATCGTGGCGGCGTGGTGTCGGCGGGCGGCGTCGGATTCGACATCTCGTGCGGCGTGCGCCTGCTCTCGACGGGATTAACCACTGACGTCGTCGAACCGCTGAAGAAGCGCCTGGCGGACGAGCTGTCTCGCAGCGTGCCGGCCGGCGTCGGCAGCGTGGGCCGAATACACCTCGACAGCGGCGAAATGGACGCCATGCTGGCCGGCGGCGCCCGCTGGGCCGTCGATCGCGGATACGGCGCGCCCGCCGACCTCGAGAGGATTGAAGAGCACGGCTGCATGGCCGGCGCGATGCCTGAAGAGGTCTCGACTCACGCGAAAAACCGACAGCGCGACGAAATGGGGACGCTGGGCTCCGGGAATCACTACCTCGAAGTGCAGCACGTCGTGAAGATCTTCGACGCCGCGGTTGCTGCCGCCTTCGCCCTTCGGGAGGGCGACGTCGTCATCAGCATTCATTGCGGATCGCGGGGGCTCGGCCATCAGATCGGGACCGAATTCCTCAAGCGCATGGTGCTCGACGCGCCGACTTACGGCATCGAGCTGCCCGATCGGGAGCTGGCTTGTGCGCCGATCGACTCGCCTCTCGGGCAGGCCTATCTCGGGGCCATGCGGGCGGCCATCAACTGCGCGCTGGCCAATCGCGAGATCATCACGCATCTGGTGCGCCGCGCCTTTTCCGATGTCGTGCCACGCGCCGAATTGACGCTGCTCTACGACGTGTCGCACAACACCTGCAAGGTGGAATCGCATCAGATCGACGGGCGAACCAAGCGCCTGTTCGTCCACCGCAAGGGCGCGACCCGCGCCTTCGGTCCGGGCCATCCGGATCTGCCGCCGGTGTTCTCGTCGATCGGTCAGCCGGTGCTCATCGGCGGGACCATGGGCACGGCATCGTACGTACTCTCAGGAGCCAGCACCAGTGAGCTGCGATCGCTTGGGTCGTCATGCCACGGCGCCGGCCGCAGCATGAGCCGACATCAAGCGGCCAGGCAGTGGCGCGGCCGGCAGATTATCGACGAACTGGCGGGCCGCGGCATCCTGATTCGAAGTCCGTCATCGCGAGGGGTCGCCGAGGAGGCGCCCGGCGCCTACAAGGACGTGACGGCCGTGGTCGATGCGGCAGAGGGAGCCGGTCTCTCACGCAAGGTCGCGCGCCTCGAGCCCATCGTCTGCGTCAAAGGTTAGCGGAGGCCCACTCGCGCGACGGCTGACCGCGGACCTCGAGCTTCTTGCGTTAACGCTTGAAGCGCGCGGCCGCACGCGCGGCCGTCTTTCGAACGCGACGCATGGTTTTCCTCGCCCGCTTCACAAGCCTCTTGGTGGGGCGCGCCGCTTTGGCGACAGCTTTCCGGCCGCGCCGGCGGGCCCGGGCCGCCCCTTTCCGCGTCTTCCTGGCCGTGACCTTCGTCTTCTTGACGACGGCCCTGGCCCGTGCGCCGGCTTCTGAGGCGAATCCGGCGAGCGTCTCCTGACCTTCGACCAGCGCCTCACGCGCCTCGGTCAAGGGATGCGGATGCTCAGCCTTCAACGAGTTGGCGGTCGCGGCGACGCGATCCAAGCGGCTGTCGACTCCCTCAAATCTGCGTCCAACTGACAGCCGCCCGCATCAATTCGTTGGCGTTCGTAAGACTGAGCTTCTCCTTGATGCGGGCCTGGTAGGTTTCGATGGTTTTCACCGAGAGGTCCAGCCGCCGTGCGATGTCGCGGGTCGCAAGACCGCGGCCAATGAGCGCGAAGACTTCGCGTTCTCGATCGGTCAGCTGCTCAAACGGTACGCGGTCATCCCGCGTGGTGCCTCGAGCCGAGACGCGGGCCACGATGCGCTCGGCCATCTGGGGGCTGACGTACGTCTTCCCGCTCGCTACGCATCGGATGGCGGCGATCAGGTTGTGCATCGCTTCCTGTTTCATGATGTAGCCGCGTGCGCCGGCCGCCAGCGCGCGTTCCGCGTGCAGCGTCTCGTCGTGCATGGACAGGATCAGCACGCGCACATCAGGCAGCAACGCGTCGAGGTCCTTGACCAGCCGGAGACCGCTCGCCATTCCCAGCGACAAGTCCACGATGGCGACGTCGGGGCGGTCGGCGCGAATGCGATCCAGACCCCCGTCAGCGGTGTCGCTCTCGCCACACACGGTCATGTCGGGCTCGTGGTTGATGAGTTCGGTCAATCCCTTTCGCACGATCGGATGATCGTCGACGATCACGATCCGGAGTGGCCCGGTTCGTGACGGGCTCTTCCGTCCCTGTGGGTCTTCGTGCCTTGGCATGCGAACCTATCCTCTGGGCCCTTCATTCGGACGGGCTGCACGCGCGGCCACCTGCTGAGCGCCCTGAGATGGCGATGGAATCCAGCACCTGACCAGCGTCCCGCCACCTTCGCGGGGCTGAATGGAACAATCACCGCCCAACAGGCGAGCGCGCTGGCGCATGCTGGCCAGGCCGATGCCGGAATGTCCGGCCGGGATCTCCTTCAGACCCCGTCCGTCATCGGTCACCACGATCTCCAGCCGGGGCCCGATCCGCTCGAGGCCGATAGTGACATGCGCCGGCTGGCCGTGCCGTACGGCGTTGTTGACCGCCTCCTGGACGATTCGAAAGACGTGCCTCGCGGCTGTTGGATCGTCGAAATGCACGGGCTTCTCGCACTGAAAGACGCAGGAGACCTTATACAGGGTCTCGGACTGCTTCGCGAAATCTTGTAGCGCCACCATCAGTCCCTCGGGTATGGCTTCGACGGGCATCAACTCCCGGACGATCGACCGGAGTTGCTTCTGACCATCGTTGATACTCTGGACGAGGTCTTCGGCTTTGGCGGCCAGAGGGGAGCTGGTTTTCGCCAGTTGTGTCTGGAGGGCTTGAGCCAACAGGCCAATACCCGTCATCTGCCCACCCATTCCATCGTGGAGCTCCCGAGCCATGAGGCGCCGTTCCTCAACCTGGCTTTCCGCCAGGCGCCATTCGAGTTTCCGGCGATCGCTGAGGTCGCGAAGCACGCCGGTGAAGTGCTGGAGGCGGCCGATCTCACTGACGGAGAGGTCTAGGGGGAACGTCGTGCCATCTTTGCGCAGGCCGATGACCTCACGACCGATGCCGATGACGCGCGCCTCGCCCGTCTTCGTGTAACGAGCGATGTACCCGGCGTGTTCGTCACGGTACGGCTGCGGCATCAGGATTCCGACGCTCTGCCCGACAACCTCGGCCGAGGTGTGCCCGAACATCCGCTCCGCGGCGGGGTTGAACGTCTCGATGGTGCCGCGCTCATCGATCGTGATGATCGCTTCGGCGACCGTGGTGAAGATCGACCGAAGATAGTCTTCGCTCCGGCGCAGCGCCCGCTCGGCCTGATCGCGCTCGGTCATGTCGAGCAGCCTCCACAGCTCGTGGGTGTCATCGAGGCGGCGCACGGTAAGTTCCAAGTGGCGCGTTTGCCCGTCCTTGCGGGTGATCGCGAGCGGGACCGGCGGCGGCAGCATGCTCCCGCTCGAACCGCTCATCTCGTAGCATGGACGAAGTTCCGGGCCCTTGTCGCCATGCAGGGCCACACACCAGGCATCCACCGTGGGGAGCTCGCTGCGCCGATACCCGGTCATCACTTCGGCCGATCGGTTCATCGTGAGGCGGCCGCCTTCGCGAAGCACGGCACCGGCCGGCAAATGCTCGATCGCCAGTTGGTAGATCTGGGCGGCCTGCTTGGCGGCGACTTCCTCCTTGAGGTCGGTGACGTCGCGTTCGATGGTGACGATGGCGTCGGGCCGGCCGGCGGCGTCGCGCAGGAGGGTCATCGTGAGAGAGATGTCGCGCGTGCGGCCGTCCTTCGTGATCCGGTGGGTCTCGATGGACTCCGAGAGCACGTCGCCGCGGCCGACCCGGCGGACCAGATCGTCCGCGACGTCGCGGTGAAGCTCAGGGACCAAGTCCCGCACGTTCATCGTGCGGGCTTCCGCTTCCGTATACCCGTACAGTTGCCGGGCGCCACGATTCCAACCGCTGATGCGGCCCTCAAGGTCCAGTAGCGCGATGGCATCGTTCGAGTCGCGCAGGACCGCGCTGAGGCGGCGCGACTCCGCCTCGGCCACCAGTCGCTCTGTGATGTCCACCCACGTGATGACGACGCCGTCGATGCGATTGTCGGCCGTGCGGTACGGCAACACACGCCGCAGGTACGCACGCGCGTCGTCGGCTCGCACGACCGTTTCGACCGGCGTCAGCTGCTCGAGCACGCGGCGACAGTCCCCGAAAAGCGGCGGATCGGTGACCCGCGGTGCAATGTCGCGGAACGGCCGGCCAAGGTCTGTCGCGAGCAGGTTGAGCAGCTTGGCCGTCGGCGGCGTGAAGCGCTTGATGCGGAGGTCGGCGTCGAGAAACACCGTGGCGATCTCGGTGCTGGCCAGCAGGTTCATCATGTCGTTACTGGCCGTGTCCAGCTCGCGCACCTTGTCCTCGAGCTGGCTGTTGACCGTGCTCAGTTCCTCGTTGAGCGACTGCAGCTCCTCCTTGGAGGTCTCCATCTCCTCGTTGGTCGATTGGAGCTCCTCGTTCATCGACATGACTTCTTCGTGCGAGGCCTTCAGCTCCTCGTTCGACGTCTCGAGCTCGTCGATCGTGCCCTGCAGGTCGTCGCGCGTGGCCTTGAGCTCGTGGTCGAGCTGCCCGACGAGCGTCGACTCGTCGGCGCGCCGGGGGCCGACTGCCCGCACCTGCTTCTTCACCACTTTCGCACGGTGCGCGAGGCGATCCTGGAAGGTCACGAGCAGCAGGCCCGCGGCACCCTTGGCGTCGGCGACGGGACGCGCGGTCACCGTGCACGAGACGTAAGCGCCCTGGCGCTTGACGCAGGCCTTCGCATCAATCACGAGGCGACGGTCTTGCACGGCCTGCTGGCACGCGCCGCGGATCGCGGTGCGCAGCCCAGACCGCGCCATCGACAGCACGTCTCGCGTCAGCTCGCCCGGTGGGAATTCGAGGTAATCGACCACGGGACCCTGCACGCTGAGGATCTCGTAGCGCCGGTCGATCAATACCGCGGCCGGCGCGAAGTCGGCGAGGAGCGCCCGATGCAACAGTGCCGCGACCGCCGGCGCCGGGCGTGGTCGCTCGTCGTGGCGGGGGACGCGCACGCGCGGGGCTTCCGCCGGCAGGATCGGGATCTCCACCAGATCGCGGCGCCCCGCACCGATCCGGCGGTACACGCGCCACTTCTTGGAGATCGGTTCGAACCGGTCCGCCGCCGGCCCGATCGACTCCGCGGGACCGAGCACCAGATAGCCCCCCTCGAGAAGCGCGAAGTGGAAGAGGGCAACGATCTTGGCCTGCACGTCAGGCTCCAGATAGATGAGCACGTTCCGGCAAGAGACGAGGTCCAGCTTCGAGAATGGCGCGTCGCCGATCACATTCTGCGGGGCAAAGGTGATCGTCTCGCGCAGAGGCTTGCTGACCTGATAACGATGATTGCTGGTCTTGACGAAGAACTGCTGCAGCCGCTCGGGCGCGACATCGGCGGCAATGCTGTCCGGATACAGGCCCGCCCGCGCGATCTCGAGAGCCGCGTCATCGATGTCGGTGGCGAAGATTTGAAGATTGACCGGCCGCTTGGCGACGGCGAACTGCTCGAGGAACAGCATCGCGACTGAATACGCTTCCTCCCCGGTGGCGCACCCGGGCACCCACACGCGCACCGGCCGTTCACCGTCGCCTGCCTGGCCGCTGTGCTGGACGAGTTCTGGGATCACGACCCGCTCCAAGAGCTGAAACGCGTCCGGCTCGCGGAAAAACGCCGTCACGCCGATCGACAGATCCTTGCCGAGCGCCTGCACTTCATCTGGATGCGTGCGCAGGTAGTCGACGTAGCCCGACATGCGATCGGCGTGACACAGTCCCATGCGCCGTCTCACGCGCCGCACCAGCATGTTCCTGCGGTATCCGCGGAAGTCGCGTTTCAGCCTGGCCCGCAGCAACAGCAGGATCTGGCCGAGATCCTCCGGCGCGAGGTCAGGCGCCGGGGCGGACAGCTGCGCCACGTACCGAAGGAGTGCCTGTGGCATCTGCTCGGGAGGCAGAATGTCATCGACCACGCCTGTCGCAATCGCGCTGCGCGGCATCTGATCGTGCTCGGCCGACTCCGGTGCCTGCGCCATCACCATCCCACCGGCGGCCTTGATGTCCAGGATGCCGAGCGTGCCGTGGCTGCCCGTCCCGGACAAGATGATGCCGATCGCCTGGGCCCGCTGGTCGGTCGCCAGCGATCGCAAGAAGACGTCGATCGCCGTCTGCGACCCGCGGCGCGGTGGCGGCGGCGCGACGTGCAGCACCCGATGCTCGATGGTGAGATCGGCGTTGGGCGGGATGACGTACACGTGGTTGGACTCCACGGGCATGCCGTCCCGCGCCTCGCTCACCGGCATCGCGGTCTGCTTCGCCAGCAGCTCGACCATCAGGCTTTTATGCGTGGG
>MELA01000131.1 GCA_001767495.1 Acidobacteria bacterium RIFCSPLOWO2_12_FULL_65_11
GCTCCCCTGAATGCATCATGACGGCATAACACGCGGCTGCACCGGACGGCCGCGCGTGAAGATCCGTGAGCGGCCGCCGGTGAGCCGCAACGTTGGCTAGGCTGCTGAACAAATCGGCAAACCAGACCTTCGGTAATCAAGTCCAATTCACTTCAGGGAGAGGGTGCTACCCCTCGACGTGACTTGGTGACCAGATTGTCAAACAGGACAACCAGCTATCTTCTATTAGGCGCTCTGGGATCCCTCGGAGTGCTCTCCTGTGTCGGTCCTACAGCCCCCTCCGACGGGCGCGTGTGCACGGCGCAGGTTGTTCCGGGCATCGTCGTTGAAATTCGCGCGAAGGCCAGTGCGCAACCGCTCGCGTATTGGGCCCAAGGTGTTGTTCGGGAGGGCGCCTATTCCGATTCATTGGAGCCGTACGGATTCCTCAATCTTGATCCTCAATCAATGGTCTCGCGCCAGGCCGCTTACGAGCGGGCAGGCATCTATTCGGTAGAAGTCACGGCGTCTGGTTTTCAAACCGTTAAATTTGAGGGTGTCACCGTCCTCAGTGGCCCGTGCCATGTCCAGACTGCGAATCTCACGGCCCTACTAGAACCGGCACCGTAGCTTGTCGACAGCAGCCATGCGATGGAGCCGACGCACCTGGTGCCTGTGATATTGTCGCCGCGGTGCGCGGCTCATCGCTGACGTTATAAGGAACAAGAGCAACTGGCTGCTGCGGCCATCGGGGTCATCCGGGTCATGTCGGCGTTCAGTTCGCCGTAACCAGGCCTCTCGATCGGCGGCGCGCGCCGGTGTCTTCTTGAACAGTGTCGGTTCTCGTATCGATCCAGCGGAGGGGCCAAGCCGTCGCCCGTGGTCGCGTCGAGGGCCTGGGCGACGGTCAACGTTCTGAGGTCGTCACGGTTCCGTCGGTGTGGCGCCGCTTTGGGGGTTGCTCGAAGCGCCGGTGCGATCGCGCGGGTTTCGATTTGGCGAGGGCTCATTTGCGTGACCGAACGTTAGACGGCTGAACTACCGAATGGCGGGCTTCACGTGATTCTCAAGCCAGACAGTCAGTTGCTCTCGGGTAACTTTCCCTGCAGCGAGATCAAGCATCAGACGCTCCTGTTCGTCGACCGCGGCATTGATTTCAAAGCCGTTCAACAGGAGGAAGACTTCCATCGCGGCGTGGGCTACCCGCTTGTTGCCATCGACGAACGGATGGTTCATGGCGAGAGAGAAGCCCAGGGCTGCAGCCTTGCGGACCAACGTGGGGTGCAGGTCCGTGCCGCCAAACGTGGCGCGCGGCTGGGCCAGAGCGGACTCGAGCATCCCGAGATCTCGAATTCCAGTGGCCCCGCCGGATTGGTCGAGCACGGCCTGGTGCAGGTCTACGACCTCTCCGAGCGACAGGTAGCGCATCAGGCGAGACGCCTGTATAACTCCTGATTCTTCTGGAGAATCCTGGCGGCGGCGACCCGAAACTCGGCGTCGGGGGCGCTCAGCAAATCGGCCAGCGCCGCGCGCGCGAGATCCTCAGGTGCCAATCCAAGGCGCTTGGCTTCCTCGCGAAGTTTGTCGGCCTGGGCCGGGGGCAGTTCGAACGCCACTTTCATGTCGGTACTGTAGCGCGAGCCACGCCGTCCAACAAGCGCGCGAGGTCGACCGCGGCGCGGCGATCCGTCTTGACCTTGTCGCCGGGTTTCTTCGGGATGAGCGACGGGGCGACGACCTGACAGGTGAACCCCTGGCCCGTCAGGTACCGATGCAGCCCGTAGCCGCACGGCCCGGCCTCGTACGCGAACCCGAGCTCGGGCGTTTTCCCCTGCGGGCGCCGGATCAATTTGTCGAGGTCCGCCTGCCGCGGCCCGATCGCCCCGACAAACACGGGCGGATCGGCCGACTGGCCCTGGGCGTGGGCGACGGCGATCGAATCCTTGTGGACGTCGAGACCAACACAAAGAGGAGTAGGCTCTGACATGGCTGACCTCCGGGAACACAACGCCGCGCTCCCTGCGGCGCTGCGGCTCTGGCCGGAACAGGCTAACCCGCGACGATACCGGAGGTCAGCCGTGTTCTTCCGCCGAAGTCATCTGAGCCGAATCCGCCAGAGACGCGCTCGATACGGTTATCGGGTACATCGCGCACGATTCCCAGCAGGGCGCCCTGCAAGTTCTCGATGAGGCGTTGCGTGTCGGTGCCAGCTTGGCGACGTTGGCTGACCGTGGGCGAGTCGTTCCGGAATTGAACGATCCAGCCATTCGCGAAGTGTTCGTGTACAAATATCGGCTTCAGTACGAAGTCGGAAAAACGCGCGTGCTCATCGTGGCATCTCTTCACGGAGCGCGGGACTTTGCCACCTGGCAGCAGAGCCAAGACGGGGAGTAGTTAGCGATGCATCACAGGTGAAGGCGCAAATCGTTGGGTGTGTGCCGTCGCGAGGCGCGCGACGGCTCAAGGCTTCTTAATTACGGCGTACCCGACCGACGCCATCAAGGAAGGCACACAAATATGGCCGAAGCAAAGGTGTTCTACGACCGTGAGGGCCAAACGTTGACCGTCTGGTTTATCGATCACGTCGAAGTGACCGACGAGAACATTACGGCCCACCTCGTCGATGGTCGTGTCATTAGCGTTCCGCTCGCCTGGTCGTGGCGCCTCTCGGACGCGACACCGGCCCAACGGGCGAACTGGACGTTGATTGGCGATGGCCACGGCGTTCACTGGCCTGACGTCGACGAAGATCTGAGTGCGGACGGCATGCTCAACGGCGTGCCAGCTCGTCGTCCTGGAATTGCCAAGAATGGTCGCACCCCCGGCCTGCTCAGCGCCGGGGCCCATAGGCCCCAGCCTACTGTTTTTTCGCCAGCCAGCGAAAGAACACGATCACCAGCGCGGCCGGAATGAGTGATCCCCACCACCCACCGAGACCGATCGCGGCTAGCGCGTCCGGTCCCAGTCTCACCACGACGAGCATGATCGCGCCCGCCCATGCCAACGCGCTCACCAGATTGAGCAGCGTGAAGCGGATGGGCCGGACACCGGCGTAGGCGCACGCCACGGGAATGGCGATGCGCAGTCCGGGAAGGAACCGGCACGCGAGCAGCATCAGATCCTGGTTGGCCTTGACGCGATCGACCACCGCGTCGCGATGTCTGGCGAGCCAGCCATAACGGTCCAGCCAGTGAATGCGCCCGCGCAGCAGGTAAAACCACAGCTGATCGCCGATCGATCCCCCGAGCGCCCCACTGATGAGCACGCCGGCCCAGTCGAGCTTTCCGGCTTTCGCTGCCACGCACATCGCGACGTAATAGATCTCGCCCTCGAGAATCGCGAAGAAGACTATCGACAGATAGACGAGCACGTTACGCGTGCGCCAGCACGTCGCGCACGACGCGGGCGACCCGCTCGGCCTCCTCGTCGGTCAGGCTTGAATAGACCGGGATCTGCATGGCGCCCGCCGCCCGCCGTGCGCCTAGCGCTCCAGGTGGGACGACCTTCGAGCCGGCAAACAGATCCATGTCGCTGCACACGTCGACGTGGAGTGTTTCGACGTCGATGCCGCGCTTCACGCATTGCACCACCAGCTCGTCGCGCTTCGGGCCGAAGACGCAGTACTGGTAGTAGACGTGGGTCCGCCGTTCGGGCACCTGCGGTACCTGAATGCCGGGCAGGCGGCCGAGCGTCCGGTCCATCAATTGCACATGGCGGCGCGTCGCGGCGGTCCACTCGTCGAGCTTGTCGAGCGCCGCCAGGCCAATCGCCGCCTGCACGTTGGGGAACCGCTCCCTATAGGCCTCGGGCAGCGGATCGAGCGATCGAATGTGCTCCCACAGGTACACGTCAGGATTGGCGCCGATGAGCGACGAGATCCACAGAATGGGAAACGCGCTGATCGTGAACACCCACGGCTTGATGAAGATGCGCTGGAGCCGGCCGACCAGCAGCCGGTTGTTGACCCGCTTCTCACCGGGCCACGGCTCGGACTCCGCGAGCGATCGCACGTAGGCAGCGACCTCCGGATCCCGGACAAGCGCCAGGCCGCCGCCGTAGCAGTTCAGCGGCTTGAGTGTCTGAAAACTGAAAATGCCTGCGTCGCCGAACGTGCCGACGGGCTTACGGTCGAAGGTGGCGCCGACGGCGTGCGCGCAGTCTTCGATGACGCGCAGGTCGTGCAGACGTGCGATCGACATGATCGCGTCCATGTCGCACGGCAGCCCGTAGAGGTGCGTCGGCACCACGGCACGCGTGGCCGGCGTGATCGCGCGCTCGAGCGCGGTCGGGCTCAAGTTGAACGTCGCCGAATCGACGTCCGCAAACACCACCTTGAGGCCGGCGACGCGCGCCAGCTCCGGCATGACCCAGAAGGTCAGGGCCGGAAAGACGATCTCCGATCCCAGCGGCAGATCGAGCGCCTTGAGGACGTAGTAGAACGCCATGCGCGCGTACGACGCCGCGACGGCCTGCGGCGGAGCCACGCCTGCGCGCTCGGCGAACGCGGCCTCGAACTGTCCGATTTGAGGACCTGTAATGAACTCGCCGCGTGCGTGGCAGCCGGCGATAATCTGCTGTGTATTCGGCAGGACTCGCGCTCCGTAGCGCGAGATGGCCGTCAGCATGTGACGGGGCGGGAAACGCGGCCGATCTCCTGTCGCGTGTGCCGGTCGTTCACCCGCCGGTCCATCCGGCTCACCCACTCGCGAACGGCCGTGTCGTGAATCTGGAGCAGATTCGCCAGATACGACGGCCGCACGTAGAACCGCGTATAGGCCGCGCCCAGCAGGAACTTCAGCTCGTGCCGCGTCAGATTCGGATGCCGGAAGGTCAGCGTGTGGCCGTCGAACTTCTCCCAGTCGGTCTCGGTCAGCAGCGGCTCGAGCTGCTTGAACATCGGCGTCCCGGGATACGGCGTCAGAATCTTGAACTGCGCGAAGGTCGACCCCAGCTCGGTCGAGTAGTCGATCGTCGCCGCGATGGACTCCCAGGTGTCCTGCAGGAACCCGAGCACGTAGAACCCCGCCGTCACAATCCCCTTCCGCTGGCAGTGGTCGAGGATCGCCCGCTGGTGCGCCTGTGGAATCGGCCGCCGCCCTGATTTTTTCAGCGTTGCCGGGTCGAGCGATTCCACGCCGAAGCTCATCGCCCGGAACCCGGCCGCATGCAGCCGATCGAGCAGCTCCACGTCGAGCCGGTCCAGCCGCGTCTCGGCCTCGAAGGTCAGCGTGAGACCGCGCGCCGCAATCTCGTCGCACAGCTCCAGACACCGATCGCGCTGCTCGCTGAACAACGGGTCCCGGAAGATCACGTACGGCCGCGGATGCTGGTCGCACAGCCGCTCCAGTTCGTCGACGATGTTCGCGATGGAGCGTGCGCGGTAGCCCGCCAGGATTCGATGCGGGCAATACGTGCAGAACTCCGGACAGCCCCGGCTCGCCAGCAGCGGATAGCCCCCGCCCACGGGCCGCGCCGACCACTGGATGCCCAGCATGCCGCGACGATCCTCGGTGACCAGATCCCAGCGCGGAAACGGCAGCGCGTCGAGGTCGTCGATCTGCTCGCTCACGACGGAGCCGGCGGGAATGTTCCCGTGGGCGATTCGCATCACGCCCGCTTCCGGCTCTCCGGTGAGGATGAAATCACAATGGTCGCGGAACAACTCCGGCATTTTCGAGGCGGTGATGCCGATAAAGCCGACCTTTACGCCTCGCGACCGCATCCGGTCGGCCCACGCCGTTTCGTGCCGGTAGTCGACGAGCGACGACAGCACGAGCGCCACGTCGCCGTCCACGACGTCGCCCCGGGTCCACTTCACGTCGTGCCCGCCGCGCGCCAGGATGGATGCGAGGTAGGCCATGTGCACGCTCGGTACGTCGTGGAAGTAGCGCTTCTGCCACGCATAGATACGCGTCACCCGCGAGAACGGATCGAGCCGCGACCCGTACCCGCCGACGACCGTATCCTTATTGACGAATCCACGGTCGGACTTCAGGTCGGCGAGAACAACGCGCATGGCAATATTGGGGAAAACGGGTTACACAATGCCATACCCTCGGCGGGGACGCAAGGCACGATGATCGCTTTTTCTTCGTCGCAACCCGTCTGGGTGTGGGGCAGCGACAGAACCAGTTGTTACGACTTGACGGTCAGTGAATCGGCGCGTGCGGGCGTTCCAGGCGGCGTGGCCGGCGGCTCGGCGTCCGGCCCGCTGCCGTTATCGCTCCGCCTCCGCTTGGGCCGGATGTCGTAGCGCTTGATCATCTCGTTGAGCGTGGTGGGCTTGATGTGCAGGAGCTCGGCGGCCCGCTTCTGGACGCCTCCCGCGGCCTCGAGCGTCGACTCGATCAGCCGCTTCTCGAAGTCCGTGGTCACGTCCTTAAACGAGATCCCCTCGGGCGGCACGACGAACTGCGGCGTTTGGAACTCCGGCGCCTTGCGCACGTGATCCGGGATGAGATCGACGCCGATGCGGGGGCCGGCCGTCAGGACCACGGCCCGCTCGATCACGTTCTCGAGCTCGCGCACGTTGCCGGGCCAGTCGTAGTCGGTCAGCAGGCTGAGGGCGTCGGGAGCGATCTCGAGGCCCGTCTTGTGGTTCTCGTCGCCGTACTTCTGCAGGCAGTGCTGGGCGAGCAGCGGAATGTCGTCCTTGCGGTCGCGCAGGGGCGGGAGCTCGATGGCGATGACGTTGAGGCGGTAGAACAGATCCTCCCGGAACTTCCCTTCCTCGATCATCCGCCGCAGGTCGAGGGTGGTCGCGGCAAGAATCCGCGCGTCAATCTGCAGTGTTTCCACGCCGCCCAGGCGCATGAACTCCCGCTCCTGGATGACGCGCAGCAGCTTGGCCTGCGTCTCGATCGGCACGTTACCGATCTCGTCCAGGAACAGGCTGCCCTTGTCCGCCAGATCCAAGAGCCCCTTCTTCGGGTACACCGCGCCCGCAAACGCACCCTTGACGTGGCCGAAGAGCGTCGACTCGATTAGATCGGGCGGCGAGTTGGCCGAGTTGACCGTGACGAACGGCCGTTCGGCCCTCGAGGAGTTGGCGTGGATCGCCCGCGCCACCATCTCCTTGCCCGTGCCGCTCTCGCCTGAAATCAGGATGGTCGATCGGCTCGGCGCCGCCTGGATGATCAGGTCGAACACCTGACGCATCTTCGGGCTCCTGCCGATGATGTTGCCAAACTTGTGATACCGCTCCTGGAGGTTCTGCCGCAGGTTGCGGTTTTCGTGCACCAGCCGCCGCCGCTCCAAGGCGTTACGGACGACGACGAGCACCTGGTCGTTCTTGAAGGGCTTGGTGAGGTAATCGAACGCGCCGGCCTTCATGGCCGAAATCGCGCTCTCGACCGACGCGTACGCCGTGATGATGACAACGGCCAGGTCTTCGTCGATGCGTCTGAGCTCGTCGAGCGTCGCGATGCCGTCGAGACCGGGCATCATGATGTCGACAATGGCGGCGTCAAACGGCAGGGCGCGCGCCATCTCGAGGCCCTCGCCGCCCGACGCGGCGACCCGCACGTCGTAGCCTTCCCGAGCGAGCAGCGTCTCGAGAATCTCGCGCATCACCTCTTCATCGTCGATGACGAGGAGCGTGCCAGTACGGGATGTGGACATGGCGTCTCAATCGTCCGGCTCAAGCCGGACACTACATGCGGGCGGCGCCCTGCGTGCGCTCGGCGGCGGCGCGCGGCAGTGTCAAGGTGAACCGCGTGCCCTTACCGATCGCGCTGTCGCAGCGAATCATCCCCTCGTGCTCGCGCACGATGCCGTACGTGATGGACAGGCCGAGCCCCGTGCCGCGGCCCGCCGCTTTCGTGGTGAAGAACGGGTCGTAGATGCGCGCGAGGTGCTCGGAGGGAATCCCCGAACCGGTGTCGGCGACCTCGGCGACGACCAGGTCGTCCTCGACGCGGGTCGACACTGACAGCCAGCCGCCTTTGGGCATCGCGTCGCGGGCGTTCAGGAACAGGTTGAGGAACACCTGCTGGAGCTGTTGCTCGGCGCCGACCACTCTGACCTCGGTCGGGGCCAGCTCGCGCCGAATCTTGATCCTGCCGACTTCGAACTGATGCTCGATGAGCGAAAAGACGTCCGAAATCACGGCGTTGAGATCCACGTCGATATGCTCGTTCCCCGTGCCGCCGGGCCTCGACAGGTTGAGCAGGCCGCTCACGATCTTGGCGGCGCGGAAGGTCTGCTTCTCGATTTTTTCGAGGAGCGCCGTCTTCGGATCGCTCTGGTCGGCGCCCTCGAGCAGCATCTGCGTGAAACTCGAGATGCCGGTCAGCGGCGTGTTGACTTCGTGCGCCACGCCGGCGGCCAGGACGCCAATCGACGCCATCTTCTCGGAGATCTGTAACTGTTCCTCGAGCCGCACGCGATCGGTGATGTCTTCGACCAGCAGAATCGTGCCCGCGACCACTCTCCCGGCCGGATCCTGCAGCGGCACTTCCGTGGCATTGACCAGCATCCGCGAGGCCCGGCCATCCTCCCCCTTGCGCCGCTGGAGCGGCACGCGATGGAGCGTCGCGCCGTGCGGGTACTCGCGGCGCGCGGCGGCCAGTGCCTCGACAAACGCCTGGTCGAACATCTCGCCGAGCGTTCGTCCGACCGCTTCCTCGCGCCTGATACCGTAGATCTCTTCGAGCGCGCGGTTCCATCGCACGATCCGCTCGTTGGGGTCGAACACGGCCAGCCCGTTGTCGAGCGACTCAAGAATGTTCTCGTTGAACTCCCGCAGCCGGCCCAGCTCCTCAGCCTTCAAGTGCAGCTGCCGGTACAGCCGGCCGTTCTCGATCGCCGTGGCGACCTGCCCGGCCACGGCCGTCAGCAGTGCTAAATCCTCGCTGTTGAACGGCTCGTCGTCTGCCTTCCGCCCAAGGGCCAGGACGGCAATCGCGCGGCCCTCGAACAGACACGGCACGAAGTAATAGATGCCGGCGTCCCGCCACGCCTCCACTTCCTCCGCGGTGAATCGAGCCGCCGCAATCGGATCGTCGAGCGCGACGGTCCGGCTGGCGTCGAGACGCATCATGAACGACGAAGAGCGCTCGAGCGCCGGCACGGCCTGGGTGAATCCGTGGCTGCCGATCGCCTCGAAATCGCCCGACCGCTCGTCGGCCAGCATGAGCGCCATGCGATCGACGACCAGCGTCTCGACGACTCGCGACACCAGGCGCTGGCTGAGGTGGACGATGTCGAGATCGGTGTTGAGATCGCGCGCAAAGGCCACGAGCGCCCGGCGGTAGTCGTACCGATCGCGGTAGAAAAACACCCGGTCGAGCGCGTTCTGCAGGGCCTCCCTGACCGGCTGCGCGAGGAGCACTACGACGGCGGTGGCCAAGACCGCGATCACCCAATTATGCGAGGCCGAGTCGTTCGCGAACACGAAATCCGTCGCCTTCAGGAGCGCCACGTAGAGCGCGAGGCTGGCCAGGCCGAACACGGCGTACACCAGGCCGCGCTTGGCGATCACCTCCACGTCCCGCAGGCGATATCGCACGATGGCGCATGCGAACGTCAGCGGCACCAGGCCGAGCGGCACCGCCGTGAGCTGGAGCGCGAACGGCGGGTCCGCGCCGAGCGCCCATGGCAGCGCGTAGCCGAGCGCGAACGGCCCGACGCCAAGCGCCGTTCCCCACCAGATCCAACGGAGCTGCCGCTCGGCCGTCACCGACGTGATTTCCCGGAACGCGCGCGCCAGCACGAAGAAGGCCGTCCCAGCGCAGAGAAACACGTAGACGAGCTCGGTCCGATCGAGCACGTCGATCATCCGCGAGAACAGCGGCCCGTCCGACGAGCCTTGTACCACCGCGGCGATGCGTAAGACGGCGAGCGCGAGCGCCGGCAGGTAGATCAAGGGCACCAAGAACCTGGACGCGCCGGTGGCGACCCGACGGTGCGGAAACACCAGCGTGAAGTGCAGCAGCACGGGCGGCAGGAGCGCCGTCGTCAGGGCGTCGCCCCAGTAGAAGATCCAATCGAGGCGA
Source organism: Acidobacteria bacterium RIFCSPLOWO2_12_FULL_65_11 (assembly GCA_001767495.1). GTDB lineage: Bacteria > Acidobacteriota > Vicinamibacteria > Vicinamibacterales > CAVVIG01 > 2-12-FULL-65-11. Next base: position 9,975 of record MELA01000131.1, read on the forward strand.
TCGAAGGACCCGCCGAACGAGAACGTGAAGGCGCCGAAAAAGACGACCGAGAGCCAGAAGAAATGCAGCGTCGCCTGATCGCGCGGGCGTCTCAGACGAACTGACGCCCCCACGACGAGCGTGAACAGCCCGACTGCCGCCAGCACGAAGTACATCGAGCTCGCCTGCGGGATGGGCGCGAGCACAACATCGACCGTCCGCCGCGTACCGAGATGCTGGATGGTGTAGGTGAGGGGAGTGCCGTCGCGGCCCGCGCGCTGGTACTCGATGACGTCAGCCGCCGTACGAACCGGCGAGCCGTTGACCGCGAGCAGGATGTCGCCCCGCTCGAGACCCGCGCGAGCCGCCGCCGACTCGGCGGCCAGATCGAGCGCCGTCACGGCCCCCGCACGCGCCCGCCACAAGACGCCATCCTCGACGTCGTGCGGGCGCGCAAACGTCGCGATGTTGGCGACGCCGAGCGCCGCCAGCAACACCGCCACGGCCAGCGCCAGGCCCGAGCGCCCCCACACGAGCCACCGCGCTTCGACAGGCTCAGCCACAGGTCTCACGAGCTATAACGTCGCACCAAGCCGGTGCGAACAGCATCCGTAAGTATATGAAGAAACTGATGTTTGAGCCTAGGAACTCCGGCGAAAACGGCGGCAAATCCAATAATTCGGATGTTGTGCTTGACCTTATGGATCGCGCCAATGCTGTAGTGTCCGCCTTTAGGCGCACTTCCAGGTCCGGTTGCCAGCCTCCGCGCGTCCGCGCTTCGGCTAGGGCTCGCCGCAGCCGATGGCGTAGGCGGAAAGCCGGACACTTACAATTTGTGTCTAGAACTTGAGCGTGAGACCGCCGACGACCCGCTTGGGCGGGTGGATGACGAGCAACTCGTCGTAGACCGACGACCCGACGGGGCCCTCGCGGAAGAAGTTGCGGACCGCGAGCAGCATCTCCCACCTCGCGGCGCCAAAGTCCATGAACGGCAGCGACTGACGGACCTGGACGTCAAAGCGCGAATCGAGGCGATCTGGGCTTTCGCGGGGCCGCGCGAAGGCATTGCTCACTCGGTAGAGGAGCACGACCCGAGTCGATGTCTCGGGCACGTCGGCCTCGAGTGTCGTCGCTACGTCGTGCACGTCCTCCGACTCCAGCCGGCCCGTGGACGGCGCGAGCAGCATCAAGTAGCTCGCGCTCGCGGTCGGATACCAGTGGGCGCGAGTGCGTGAGTACTCCACGGAACCGCGGACGCGGTGGGCCAACGCCGTGCGGATTCCTGCGCTCCAGCCGGTCGCGTCCACATCGCCGTTGCTGCTGACGAAATAGTGGCCCAGGTGGGCCCCGGGGCCGACCGGTCTGTCGACGCCGAAGAGCGTCACCAACTGGTCGTCGACGTGCTGATGGAATACGCGCACCGACACGGTCGACTCACCCATATCGCGCGCCGCTTCAACGTCCAGATGGGTCGTGTGCTCCGCCGTGAGCGGCTGTCCCTCGACGAGCGACGAGAAGGTCCGCTGCGGAGGCAACCAGAGACCGGGCTCGATGGGCGGCAAAAATTCTTCGGCGCCCGGGGCGAGCGCGCGGCGCGACGCCCGGGCACTCAACCGGAAGCGGTCGGTCGGCGAAATCGTCAGCGCGACGCGCGGACTGACGAGGTCCGAGGTCTCGAGATAGTCGTATCGCGCGATACGGGCGCCATAGGTGATCGACACGGCCGGTGCGAGGGCAAACGTGTCGAAGCCGTACAGCGCCCCGGCATAGTGGCCCCTATCGGAGACCTCGCGCAGAGCGTAGGTGGCAGGATTCCCGCGGTCGTAGCGCTGGGTACTGTACGAGAAACCGAGATCATAGCGATGGCGCGCCGGCACCCGCGTCGAGTACGCGGCGGCGGCGAACCACGAGGGGCGATCGCCGTCGGTGAGCGCGCCGCGTACCGTCCACTCGGCGTCGCCGACCGGCGCGCCGAGCGACACATACGCCGTGCCGCGCGAAAAGCTGTTCGACGCGAACACGTCCGGACCGTCTTCGTTGACCGAGCCAGTGGTCAGCAGGATGACCTGGCCGGAGAACGGCACGCCGGTCAGGAAGCCCGTGGCGAGCCCCGCCCCGGATCCGCCGGACCGGCCGAACCGGTTGAGGGGCCCAAAGACATTGGTCTCGAGCGTCGGGGGACTCTCGGCAAGGAACTCGTCTGGGAAGGTGACGTCCTTCAGCACGCCGCGGCGCGCGTGCCGAAGGCGCCAGGCAATCTCGTCTTGTCCATCAGTGTCAGATTTCTCGGCGGCGGCATCGTCCGAAGCAGCCGGATCGGCAGTCTCGGCCCCGGCGGCCGGCGGCAACGTGCGAGGCTGCAACGTGCCGCCCATCCCGGCCGCGAGCACCGGGTACGGCGAGGGGTTGCCGCTGATCGAGGAGCTGAGGCGCCTGAGGGCAATCGAGGAGTCGACTCGCGCACTCGGTCGGACGTCGACAAGCCGCCCGCGCGGGGAGACGAAACCCGCCGATTGCGCGCGAACAAGGTACCGACCCGGCGGCAGCGTGCGCAACTCGAATCGTCCACTTCCATCCGTGAGGGTGGACGACGACGTCGCACCAAGTGCCGAGACCAAGGCGCCTGACACCGCCGCGCCTGCCTCGTCCTGGACGATCCCCGCGATCGACCCAGAGGTGAGCACCGCCACGCGGCGCACAGACAGAGACGGGCCCTGCGCGCCAGCGCCGGCCGCGACCGAGAGCAGCATCAGACCACCGACCGCCGCCGTCAGTCTGGAGTAGCTCATCTCACCCACTCACTAACTCCAGGGGCCGGCCCCTGGTCATCACAGAGAGACCGCCGCTTCTAGGGCGCGACCGTAAAGTTGATGTCCCGCGTCAGCGACTTACTCGCGAGCTTGTCGGTCACTTTGACTTCGAGCCGGTACGCACCCTCTGGGAACGATGCCAACGGTACGGCCTGGCCCGTCTGCAGTTGGTGGCCTGCCGCGAGATTGAACTCCGCCGGCAGCGACTGCGCGTTCAAGTTCTGCGGGTTGGTCTTGTTGAAGAACTTCTCGCCGGCCTTGCACGGCTCGCCCTCTTTGGCCTCGGTGCCGGGAGCGGCCTGGCAGAAGCTGTACTCCACCATCACGTCAGGCTTGTTTGCCGCGTCGCTCTTCGCGTTGTAGATCAGCATGAAGAGGGAGAGTTCCGATTTCTTGGTGAACTTGGTGTCGGCGACCGGGACGATTTCGATCGGGCCGAGCGCATAAGGACGTTCGGCCATTTGCTGCTGCGACAAAGGGGCCGTCACCGGATCGACACGCTCGGCGACAATGACCGAGCTCGTGGTGAGGTCGCTCGTCCAGAAGTCGGGAACGGTAATGGTGTGCTTGACCACTGCAGCCTTCGGCGGTGGCGCGCCCTTCTGGGCGGAGATGGGCTCTTTGAGGGCGACAAACACGTCGTAGACGCCTGCCGGCACCGAGAAGGACCGTGCGATCCGCGTCGGCGTGCCCGCTGCGCCCACCACGAGCTGCGTCACGAAATTGATGTCCTCGTACGCGTATCTCGGCCTGGCGGCCGGAGCCCCCGCGGGGGCCGGCGGCGCGGCCGGGGCCGGCGCCTTCGAAACCACGCGCCAATAGAGCGCCACCGATCCGCTTGTCAACTTCGACCCGTCGACCGTGACGACGAAGGGGACGTACTGGGCGTTTGGACCGCTCTTGAGGTAATCCTCGCGCATCCAGGCGAGCGCGAAGTCGTTGGGCGCGGTTTGCCCGGCCGCTAGGTCGTCAACCAGCTTGACGGTGCCCTGAATTTCAGCCTGACGGGCGGCTGCCGCCGCGGCCTGTGCGCGGGCATCCTGTCCCTGTGCCTGTCCTTGCGTCTGACCCTGCCGCCCCTGGGCGAGCAGGCCGCCCGAGCACAGTACGCTCAGGGCCGTACCAACCGCGAACCATCGATTCGAACTCACCATAAGAAGGCCCACTCCCCCATATTTAGGTGTGATGAACAGCTCATGATAGGCGCGCCTCCCACGCAAGTCAAACCATTCTGTCTGCGGCACTTCAGCCGCCTGACTCGTGTGCTATGCTGACCCGCTGATTGATCCGCTATGTCGGCGCTCGTTGACGACAGCCTGGTGATTGTCCTCGCCGGTGGCGCCGGCGAGCGCCTCTATCCCCTGACGAAGGATCGGGCCAAGCCGGCCGTCTATTTCGGCGGGCCGTACCGCATGATCGACTTCTCGCTCAGCAACTGCATCAACTCGGGGCTGCGGCGCATCTTCATCGCCACCCAGTACAAGTCGCTCTCGCTCAACCGGCACATCCGCATGGGCTGGAACATCGTTTCAGAGGAGCTCGGTGAGTTTGTTGAGATTCTTCCGCCGCAGAAGCGGGTCAGCGAGCACTGGTATCAGGGCACGGCCGATGCGGTGTACCAGAATCTCTACTCCATCCTGGACGAGGGCGCGCGCTACGCGATCGTGCTCTCGGGCGATCACGTCTACAAGATGGACTACGCGCGCATGCTGCGCTTCCATCAAGAGCGCGGCGCGGCCGTGACGCTGGCCACGATCGAGGTGCCGCGGGCCGACGCGCACCGCTTCGGCATTATTGCCGTCGACGACCAGGAGCGCGTCACGGGATTTGAGGAGAAGCCGGAGCAGGCCAGTCCGATTCCCGGCTCGCCCGACCTGGCGCTCGCCTCGATGGGCGTCTACGTGTTCGACATCGACGTCCTGGTGCGCGCCCTCGAAGCGGACGCGACGGAGGCGACCTCTCACGACTTCGGGAAGGACGTCATCCCGGCACTCATACAGACCGACGTCGTGTACTCGTATCGCTTCTACGACGAGAACAAGAAGGCCTCGAAGTACTGGCGCGACATCGGGACGCTCGACGCCTATTTCGAGGCGAACATGGATCTCTGCCATGTGAATCCCGAGTTCAACCTGTACGATCCCGAGTGGCCGCTGCGCACGCATCAGCCCCAGGCGCCGCCCGCCAAGTTCGTGTTCGCGGACGCCGGACGGCGCTGCGGGCAGGCGCTCGACTCGATCATTTCGCCCGGCTGCATCGTGTCGGGCGCCACGGTGTATGGCAGCGTGCTCTGCCCCAACGTGCGGGTGCACAGCTTCTCGCACATCGAGCAGTGCATCCTGATGCCGGGCGTCCGGGTCGGCCGCCACGCGCGCCTCCGCCGCGTGATCGTCGATCGCGATGTGGTGATTCCGCGCGGCGCGCTCATCGGCTACAACCCGGAGGAGGATCGCCGCCGCCACACGATGACCGACGGGGGCGTCATCGTCGTCGAAAGCGACGATGAGCCGCTCATCGGACCGGTGACGGACGAAGCGTTGGCGTTTGAGGCCGAGGCCGATCGGCGCGGCGGAGGCGCATAAAAAGCTCTACCACGGCGGACACGGAGGACGAAACACGGGAGGACACGGAAAGCTATTTAGGTTATACCGTGACCTCCATCTTGACTCCGTGACCTCGGTGGTAGCGCTTGTGGAGGCTTCTTGAAGATCATTCGTGTACAAGGGCGCGAGATCCTCGATTCGCGCGGCAATCCGACGGTGGAAGTGGACGTGACGCTCGAGGGCGGCGTTCTCGGGCGGGCGGCCGTTCCCTCGGGCGCCTCGACCGGCGAGCGCGAGGCGCTCGAGCTGCGCGACGGCGACAAGTCGCGGTACAGCGGCAAGGGCGTGCGCAAGGCCGTCTCGCACGTCAACGGCGAGATCGCGAAGGCGATTGTCAATCGCGACTGCGACCAGCGCAGCCTCGACCAGACCATGATCGCGCTCGACGGCACGCCGACCAAGAGCCGCCTCGGCGCCAATGCGCTGCTCGGCGTCTCGATGGCGGCGGCGCGGGCGGATGCGTCGGCCAGGGGCGTGCCGCTCTACCGGCACATCGGCGCGTTGTACGGCAACAGCCAGTGCACGCTCCCGACGCCGATGATGAACATCCTGAACGGCGGTGCGCACGCCGACACGAGCGTCGATTTCCAGGAGTTCATGGTGATGCCGGTCGGTGCGGCGTCGTTTGGCGAGGCCCTGCGCGCGGGCGCCGAGATCTTTCACGCGCTGCGCGGCATTCTCAAGGCGCGCGGTCAGTCAACCGGCGTCGGCGACGAAGGCGGCTTTGCGCCGAACCTGAAGTCGAATCGCGAGGCCATCGAGGTGGTGCTCGAGGCCGTCGGCAAGACGGGGATGAAGGCCGGACAGAACGTGTTTATCGCACTCGACGTCGCGTCAAGCGAGCTGTGGGCCGGCGGCGGCAGGTACACCTTCAAGAAATCCGGTGAGCCCGACCGCACGTCGGAGCAGATGGTGCGGCTCTACGAAGACTGGCTGCGCCAGTATCCAATCATCTCGATCGAGGATGGGATGGCGGAAGGCGACTGGGAGGGTTGGAAGGCGATGACGCGGGAGATGGGCAAGCGCGTTCAGATCGTCGGCGACGATGTGTTCGTCACCAACCCCGAGATTCTGAAGCGTGGGATTGCGGACGGCGTGGCCAACGCGCTGCTCGTCAAGCTGAATCAGATCGGGACGGTGACCGAGACGCTGGACGCCATGAAGATGGCGCGCGACGCGAAGTACGGGACGGTCATTTCCCACCGCTCGGGCGAGACCGAGGACACGACCATCGCGGATCTGGCGGTCGGCACCGGGGCCGGTCAGATCAAGACCGGGTCGGCGAGCCGCACCGACCGCGTCTGCAAATACAATCAGTTATTGCGTATCGAAGAGGAGCTCGGCTCGGCGGCCCGATTCGCCGGGCGAAGCGCCATTCGCATGTAGGTCCGGCTGAAGCCGGACACTACGAAGACAATCCACATGCGCGATCTTGCGTGTACAACGTGACCCCGCGTGCATGACGCGATCCTGCGTGTATAAGATGTAGTGTCGGACTTTAGCCGGACCGTTGGGACCATGCACACACTCGTTTTGCTCCGCCACGGCGAAAGCACCTGGAACCAGGAGAACCGGTTCACCGGCTGGACCGACGTCGATCTGTCCGATCGCGGTCTGGCCGAGGCGCGGGAGGCGGGGCGGCTGCTCCGCGAGGGCGGGTACGTGTTCGACGTCGCGTACACGTCGGTACTCAAGCGCGCCATCCGGACACTGTGGATCACACTCGACGCGCTGGATCTGATGTGGATTCCGGTGGTGAACAGCTGGCGGCTGAACGAGCGCCACTACGGTGCGCTGCAGGGGCTCAACAAGGCGGAGACGGCGGCCAAGCACGGCGAGGCGCAGGTCAAGATCTGGCGCCGCAGCTACGACATCCCGCCGCCCGCGCTCACGGTCAACGACACGCAGCATCCGTCACGCGATCCGCGGTACGCCACGGTCGCGGCCAAGGATCTCCCGCTGACCGAATCGCTCAAAGACACCGTCGCGCGCTTCTTGCCCTACTGGCACGAGACGATCGCGCCGTCGATCGAATCTGGCAAGCGCGTCCTCATCGCCGCACACGGCAACAGCCTTCGGGCGCTCGTGAAATATCTCGACAACATCTCAGAGTCGGACATCGTCGAGACGAACATCCCGACCGGCATCCCGCTTGTCTACGAGCTGGACGACACGCTCAAGCCGATTCGACCTTATTACTACTTGGGGGATCCGGCGGCAGCCGCCGCCGCTGCCGCGCGCGTGGCCGCGCAGGGCAAACGGTGATATTGCAGATCTCATGACCTCGATGCCCCGTGTCCCTGTGATAGTCGCCCTCGCCTTGGCTGGCATATGTGTCGTGGCCTCGCCGCCAATGGCCGCCGCACAGCTGCCGCCCACGGACGTGACCGTCGCCGATGCGCGATCGCAGGGCGGCCTGAGCCTGACCGTTTTTTCGGCGACATCTCTTGGTTCGGAGGTGACTCCGTCGGTGCTGATCGGCGTCGAGGTCCACGGCCTGGCGGCGATGGTGGCTCCGCAGACCGATCTTCCGCGGCAACTCGAGCTGAACTATCTGGCTGAGAGCGGAGGCGCCGTGCTCGCGCGCCACGCCGTCGCCCTGCCTCTCACCGATGCCCAGACCGTGACGCGGGCCACCGAACAGGGCGCGCGCGTCCTTGCCAGGATTCCACTCTCGGCCGGCCGATACGCGCTGCGCGTGACCGCCCGCGACAGTGGCGATCGGCGAACAACGTCGGTGGTTCACGACCTCGATGTGCCCAACCTGATCGGGGCCCCTATCACAATGACCGATCTGGTGATGAGCGCATCGGGGGTGTCCGGCGTGACGTATCCGCAGCCCCAGGAAGACACACTTCTGCCGCTGGTTGGCCAACCGCCGACAGGTCGCCGCCAATTTTCGCGCGCCGAAAAACTCGAAGTGAACGCCGAGATCTACGAGGCCCCGACCGACGATGGCTTCGGAGCCACCCTCAGCATCGCCACCAGCATCGTCACGCCCGAGGGTCGTGTCGTGCATGAGGCTGTCGACAGCGGCTCGAGCGAGACGCTCCCGAATGGCGTGTTTGGATACCAGCACTACACGCTGGTGCCGATTGCGACGCTCCCGCCCGGCCCCTACATCCTGCGGGTGAGCGTGTCGGTGGACGGGGCCGCATGGACCTCTCGGTCGGTGCCAATTACAGTCGAGCCGTGAAGTGATGGTTGCGGATTGTCGATTGCGGATTGCCGTGCATCCTCGACGCCCTCGAATCAGGAAAGCAGCAACTCGGCCGCCGTCAGGTTCTGGCGGATGAATCACGAATTATAATCTGGCATGCCTACCATTCCCGCGGACTGGCGGCAGGAATTTGAAGCGGCCGCGCGGCGGCCGCTGGCCACGCGCCTGCGCTACGCCTTCATTCACACGTACAAGCCAGTCCTCGATGACGCGCCGTATCGCGCGTTTTCGACGCTGGAGGAATATCGCCGGTGGTGCGACAGCCACCTGCCGCCGTGGCTCGGCTATGGCCGCGTTTGAATACCGTCAGGCGACCGAGATCAGGGACGCGCTCGCCCGCCACGGCGTGAAGTACCTGTTCATCGGTAAATCCGGCGCCATCCTGCTCGGATTTCCAGATACGACGCAGGACGCCGATCTGTTCGTCGAAAAGTCGCCGGCCAACGGCCGCGCCCTGGCGGATGCGCTGCAGGAGCTCGGGTTCGCGTTAACAGAGGACGCCTGCCAGCGCCGCTTCGGACTTTTCTCCAGACACCGCTTGACCAGATCGTGTAGCCGAGGATTCAGCCGGCCCTTGTTGTCCTTTTAACTTTTCAGTTCTAACTTCTAACTTTCTTTCTACTCCACGGGCTCCGTGGTTTCGTCGGCCGCGATCCTGAGCGAGCGAAGGAAGCGGCGATCGTTGGTCGTCACTTCGAAGGTGCGCCGCGGCTGGACCTCGCGGGCAGGGCGCGCGGCAGCCGATGCCTTGGTCAGCGCCGCCGACTGCGAGCGGCTGACGAATCCGACGACGGCCTCGAGCGATACTTTCATCTCAAATCCCGCCGCGCGTGCCTTCTCGCGGCACGCCTCCACTTGCGGATTTTCTGCGACCGCGGCGGCAATCGCGTCGGCCAGCTCTCGCGCGAACCGATTCACGACGTCGTCCATCCTGCTTCCTCCCTCACGCCGCCGGGCCGGGAGCCGGGGCGCTTCCCAATCCGAAGCTGTCTACACCAGGGCGGTGAGCAGGGATCGGGGGCCTGAGGTGTGCATCTAGAGTCTGAAAAACCCTTGTAGGTACGCGTGAGTCTAAAGCCGGAGACGCCGATCTGTCAAGGACTTACAGACACACTTTCGCCAGACTCGGGTACAATCGCCCCCAATATGAATTGTGGGATTGCAGGATTGCAGGGTTGAAGAACACTGATCCGGTCCTCGCCGTTGAACATCTGACCACGGTGTTCGACCTTTCGACCGGACCGGCGCCCGCGGTCGACGCGGTGAGCTTCCAGATCCGCGCCGGCGAAACGCTCGGGCTGGTGGGGGAATCCGGCAGCGGCAAGTCGGTGACGGCGCTGTCGATCATGCGGCTCGTCGAACCGCCCGGACGCATCACAGGCGGCCGCGTTCGATTCAAGGGTCGCGATCTGCTGGCACTCGCCGAATCGGAGATGCGTGAGGTGCGCGGCGCAGACATCGCACTGATTTTCCAGGAGCCGATGACGGCGCTCAACCCGGTCTTCACGATCGGCGACCAGATTGCCGAGACGCTCGTCGTCCACGGCCGCTCGACGTGGCGCGCAGCGATGGTCCACGCGGTGGAGCTGCTCGAAGCGGTTCGCATCCCTGACGCACCGTCGCACCTCAACGACTACCCGCATCAGCTGTCAGGCGGGATGCGACAGAGAGTGCTCATCGCCATGGCGCTCGCCTGCAAGCCCTCGCTCGTCATCGCCGACGAGCCAACCACGGCGCTCGACGTCACGATCCAGGCCCAGATTCTGGACTTGCTGCGCGAGATGAAATCGGCTTTCAACCTCTCGCTGCTGTTCATCACGCACGATCTCGGCGTCATCGCCGAGACTGCCGACCGCGTCGCCATCATGTACGCCGGCCGCATCGTCGAGGAAGGTCCCGTCCGATCGATACTTCGCGACCCGAAGCATCCCTACACGCGGGGCCTGCTCGCGTCGATTCCTGGAGGCGTGCCGGGCGAGCGGCTGCGCGCGATTGAAGGATCGGTGCCCGCGCTTGGCGCCCTTCCGCCGGGCTGCGCCTTCAATCCACGGTGCCCCGATCGCTTCGAGCCGTGCACATCCGCGCCGCCGCCCGAGTACCCGGTCGACCCGAATCATGGCGCGCGCTGTTATCTGTACGATCCAGGCACCAGCCACCGGCCTTCGCTCTCCGAGCTTCGGCCAGGCTCGCCGGAGCGCCAAAGGCGCGAAGGCGGCCAGCCGCCAGCCACTACTCGACGCTGATGCCCCTGGTTGAAGTCTCGCATCTCGTCAAGCACTTCCATCGCGGCACGCGACTCTTCAGCGCCGGCACGCTCGTCAAAGCCGTCGACGATGTGAGCTTCAGCATTGAGGAAGGCGAGACGTTCGGACTGGTGGGTGAATCGGGCAGCGGCAAGACGACGATGGGGCGTTGCATCCTACGGCTCGTCGAGCCGACATCGGGCGACGTGAGGTTTCGCGGAGAGAACGTGCTCGCGTTCTCCAAGCCGCGCCTTCGCGCAACGCGGCGCCAGATGCAGATCGTCTTTCAGGATCCCTACTCCTCGCTCAATCCGCGGATGCGGGCCCGCCAGATCGTCGAGGAGCCGCTCATCATTCACGGGCTCGGGAATCGGACAACGCGGCGCGAGCGGGTCGCGGAGCTCTTTCGTCTGGTCGGCCTTGATCCGGCGCATCTCGATCGATACCCACACCAGTTCAGTGGCGGCCAGCGTCAGCGCATTGGGCTGGCGCGGGCGATTGCGCTCAACCCCTCGTTTGTCATCCTTGACGAGCCGGTCTCCTCCCTGGACGTGTCGGTGCAGGCGCAGGTGGTCAATCTGCTGATGGATCTTCAGCAGCAGTTGAAGCTCACGTATCTCTTCATCGCGCACGACCTGCGGCTGGTCGAACATATCTGCAACCGCGTCGCGGTGATGTATCTGGGAAAGATCGTCGAGCTCGCCCCGACGCAGGCGTTATTCGCCGCGCCGCAGCATCCGTACACGCGCGCGCTCCTGTCAGCCATCCCGGTCGTCGATCCCGACGCCCCGCGGCAGCGAATCACACTCGATCCGGCGCTCGTTAATCGAGACGCCGTGCTGCGAGAAATCTCGCCGCAACACTTCGCGGCGGTGTAATCGCCAGTCGCCAGTCCCCGGAGACTACGCCGCCCGGCGTACGTCGTTTTCGACTTGTCCGTCGCGAATGTAAACGGTGCGGTAGGCGAAGGAGGCGACGTCAGCCTCGTGCGTGACGATGATGATCGTGTTGCCGGCCTTGTGGAGGCGCTCGAAGAGGTGCATGATTTCGGCGCCGGTCTTCGAGTCGAGATTGCCGGTCGGCTCATCGGCGAGCAGGATCGACGGGTTGTTGACGAGCGCACGCGCGATGGCCACGCGCTGGCGCTGGCCGCCGGAGAGCTCGTTGGGACGATGCGTCATGCGCGAGGTCAGCTCGACCTTGTCGATCGCGGCCTTCGCGCGCTCCTGCCGCTCTTTCGCGGGCACGCCGGCGTAGACCAGCGGCAGCTCGACGTTGTGCAGCGCCGTCGCGCGCGGTAGCAGATTGAAGGTCTGGAAGACGAAGCCGATCTCCTCGTTGCGAATCCGGGCCAGCTCGTTGTCGTTCATCTGGCCGACTTGCTTCCCGTTGAGCAGGTACGAGCCTTTGGTCGGCGTGTCGAGACAGCCAATGAGATTCATCAACGTCGACTTGCCCGACCCCGATGGCCCCATGATGGCGACGTACTCGCCGCGCTCCATCTGAATCGTGACGCCCCGGAGCGCGTGGATCTCCTCCGCGCCCATCACATACGTCTTCCAAAGGTCGATGGTTTCGATGAGTGCCATGGTCCTTAGAGTAGACGAGCCCCCGCCACAACACGTTCCCCAATCGGGCTCAAGCGCTTCAATCCCTCTTGTCTACCAACGCGAACCGACGCCTACTGACCGCGCGGAGCGGGTCTTGATAAGTACGCGTTCGAGGCCGCCTGGTCTTTGAGCGGCGTGACCTTGTCAGGATCGATACGAACCATCAGATAGTCGATGTGATCGTCGATCCTGGTGAACCAGTGGCCCGTGCCCGCTGGAATGACCACGACGTCTCCCGTCTTGACCTGGTAGGCCACGCCGTTTCGAATATCCGATCCGTTGTTCCCCGGCCCGTTGAACTCGCGGACCGTCTGCAACGTCGCCGGACGCCGCTGCCGGTTGACGATATCCGGACCCAGGACGAGCGTGGCCGAGCCGTCGATGACGTGGTAGACCTCGCTGACCTGATCGTGTTCGGCGACCGAGTCCGGCGCGGGGGCGTCCAGCTTCCCACGATGGACCATGCCGATGCCGATGTGCGCCTTTCCAATCTCAATATCTCGCACCTGCTGATCGGTCAGTCTCTCCTCGATCGCCTTCTTCGTGTAGGCCTGCAGTTCGGAGACGGGGATGTGGTATCCGGGGCACATACTGCACGTCGGCTGCGGGTCGGTGGGGTTGATTCTCCCCTGTGCCAGCGCGGCGACCACACCGACCGCCACGACCATTCCCACCAGGCTGTTCCTCATCTCTGCCTCCCGGGCTGGTGAAGCCCGCGCGCTACGGCGTCGGAGGCCAGAGCACGCCCTGCACGGCTCTCGTGACCGGCCCCACGCCTTTGTAAAGGAAACGCTGCACGCGCGCGCCCGTATACGTCTCGGTCGCGTACAGGTTGCCCCGCGAGTCGGTATCCAGGTTATGGACGCCGAAGAACTGCCCAGGCTGCCGTCCTCCGTCACCGAAGCCCGTCAGGACTTCGAGCGTGCTGCGCAGGACGATGCTAACCTTCTCGTCCACGCCGTTGGCCATGTAAATGTAGGTCTGCTGCGGGTCTCTCGAGAAGGTCATGTCCCAGACCGAACCGGACCGAAGCGTCCGGTTGTCGAAAAACGCCTCCTTCACGAACGTGCCGTCTGTTCGGAAGACCTGAACACGATCGTTCACCCGGTCGCACACGTAGACCAAGCCGTCCTTCGAGACAATCGTGCAGTGCACGGTGTTGAAATGCCTCGATGGCGCCGCGTCAGGACTGTACGGCGGAACCGGCGAGTCGTCCGGTTTGCTGCCGTACGCGCCCCAGTGCCGCTTGTACTGGCCAGTCTCCCTATCGAGCACGACGATCCGGCGGTTGCCATAGCCGTCGGCGATATAGACTTCGTTCGCGGAGGGATCCTCGTAGATCTTCGCGGGCCGCCAGAAGTTTTCGAGGTCGTTGCTCCCGTTATGCGTGCCCTGACGGCCTATCTGCAGGAGGAACCTCCCGGTCCGGTCGAATTTCAGGATCTGCGTGTCCGTGTTTCCGTTTCCGCCAATCCAGACATTGCCCCTGGAATCGACCGTGATGCCATGGTTGCTCTCCGGCCACTGGTAGCCTGCTCCCGGACCGCCCCAGGAGCCGACGAGGTTGCCGGCCTGATCGAATTCCAGAACGGGAGGGGCGACTTTGCAGCACACGCCGATCGGCGGCGTGAACTCGGCGGCCTTCAAGTTGTCTTCCACCGTCTGCGGTCGATGGATGATCCAGACGTGATCCTGGGCATCGACCGACAGGCCAATCGTCGATCCGAGGACCCAGTGATTCGGCAGCGGCTTGGGCCAGAACGGATCCACTTCGAAGATCGGGGCCCCAGCCGGTGCACGGGCCTGCGTGAGCAGGCTGGACGGGGATGCTGTGGCGAGCGGCGCGTGCGGTATGCAGAGCACGCCAGCGAGCGCGACCAGGATCAAGCCGACAGAACGTGCAGGGTTCATCGCTCCCTCCCCGTTAGTTCGTCCCACGAGACTGCTGACTAGCTGAGCTCGTCTTCGTATTTCTCTTTCAGCTTCGCGACGACGCTGGGATCGGCCAGCGTGGTCGTATCGCCGAGCGTCTTGCCCTCCGCGATGTCGCGCAGCAGGCGCCGCATGATCTTGCCCGAGCGCGTCTTCGGCAGATCGGCGGTAAAGAGGATATCGTCGGGCCGCGCAATCGCCCCAATCTTGCGGACCACATGCGCCTTCAGCTCGTTGATGAGATCGTCGGCTGTCCCCGCGCCGGCCGTCCCGATCTTCACCCCTTCTTTCAGCGTGACGAACGCGGCAATCGCCGTACCCTTGATATCGTGCGCGCGGCCCACCACCGCCGCTTCGGCCACGCTCGGATGATCGACGAGCGCGCTCTCAACCTCCATCGTCCCAATCCGGTGGCCCGCGACGTTCATCACATCGTCGACGCGGCCCAGGAGCCAGAAGTTGCCGTCGGCGTCGCGCTTGGCGCCGTCACCGGTGACGTAGACGCCGGGGCCCCACTTGTTCCAGTACTGGCGGACGTAGCGCTCGGGATCCCCGTAGATGCCGCGCAGCATCGAGGGCCACGGCCGCGTCAGCACGAGCAGCCCGCCGCCCACGTCGATCCTGTCGCCGCGCTCGTTACGGATCTCGGCCGCAATCCCGGGAAACGGCCTGGTGGCCGAGCCGGGCTTGAGCGTCGTCACGCCGGGCAGCGGTGTGATCATGATGGCGCCCGTCTCGGTCTGCCACCAGGTGTCGACCACCGGACAGCGCTCGCCGCCGATGAAACGATAGTACCAGACCCACGCCTCGGGATTGATCGGCTCGCCCACCGATCCGAGCAGCCGGAGCGACGACAGGTCGCGGCGCGCCGGCCATTCGGTACCCCATCGCATGAACGCCCGGATGGCCGTGGGCGCAGTGTAGAAGACGGTCACGCCGTAGCGCTCGACGAGCGCCCAGAAGCGATCTTTCTGCGGCCAGTCGGGCGCGCCTTCGTACATCAGGACGGTCGCTCCGTTTGAGAGCGGCCCATAGACGACGTAGCTGTGGCCGGTCACCCAGCCGATGTCGGCCGTACACCAGAAGACATCTTCGTCCTTGAGATCGAAGACGAGCTTGGTCGTCACGTACGTGCCCACAAGATAGCCGCCCGTCGTGTGGACGATCCCCTTGGGCTTGCCCGTGGTGCCCGACGTATAGAGGATGTAGAGCATGTCCTCGGCATCCATCGGCTCGGGATCGCAGACAAGCGGCGCGTCCTGCATCAGCCGGTGGTACCAATGGTCGCGACCTTCCTTTATTGACGCCGGCATTGAGCCGGCGGTGGGCATTGAGCCGGCGGTAGGCATTGAGCCCGCGGCACCGGGCATAGGACCCGTACCGCGCTGCACGACGATCACATGTTCGATCGACGGCGCCTGCGCGACCGCCTCGTCAGAGACTTGCTTGAGCGGCACGATCTGGCCGCGGCGGTAACCACCGTCAGCCGTGATGAGGAGACGTGCCTGCTGGTCGTTGATGCGATCGCGCAGCGACTCGGCGCTGAAGCCGCCGAACACGACGCTGTGCACCGCGCCGACGCGCGCGCACGCGAGCATCGCCACCGCAAGTTCGGGAATGAGAGGGAGGTAGATGGCGACGCGATCGCCCTTCTTGACGCCGAACGACTTGAGGACGTTGGCAAACTTCGAGACCTCGCGAAACAGCTCGAAGTAGGTCATCGTGCGGCGGTCGCCGGGCTCTCCTTCCCAGATGAGCGCGGCTTTGTTTCTTCGCGCGCCACGAACATGTCGATCGAGGCAGTTGACGGCCACATTCAGCTGGCCACCGACAAACCACTTCGCGTGCGGAGGCTGCCAGTCGAGCACCTTGTCCCACGGTCGCGACCACTCGAGCTCGCTGGCGAACTTCGCCCAGAAGGCCTCGGGGTCTCGCTCGGCATCCTTGTAGATTTGCTCGTCGCGCACGTGCGCCTGGGCACGGAAGGCTGACGGAGGAGGAAATGCGCGGTCTTCGTGAAGCAGATCGGCGAACTCGGCGTGGGTCTTCTCGGCCATCCGGCCGATTCTATGCCATTTGTAGGCCGGGTCCTTTCGGACCCGGCTGAAGGCGGGTCCAAAAGGACCGCCCTACGCGCCACCCAATGCCGCGAGCCTGGCCCGCACGCGTGCCACCAGATCGGCATGCGTGACCGCGCCCAGCTTGAGGAACGCGCGATAGTGCTCGATGGCCATGGACACCTCGCCGGCTTCGTCGGCCACCAGGGCGAGGTTATAGTGCGCGCCGGGGCTGCGGGCGTCGACGCTCACGGCGCGCAGCAGCAAGTCTCGCGCGTCCGCGCCTCGGCCGCCGGCCTTCTGCACGAGGGCGAGGTTGACGATCGACTCGACATTGCGCGGATCGGCGGCGAGCGCGACGCGAAATTCGGCCGCGGCCGCGTCGAGCCGGTTCGACCCCATCAGGGCGACGCCGAGATTGTTGTGCGCCCGGACGTACTTGGGGTCGATCTCGATCGCCCTCTGGAATTCCCTGATGGCCTGGTCGAGCTGACCGCGCTCTCGATAGACCAGTCCCACGTTGTTGTGGACTTCTGCGCTCGAATCGTTCTGATCGAGGAGCACGCGGTACTGCGTAAGCGCGTTGTCGAAGTCGCTGATGCGCTGGTAGTACAACGCGAGACCGAAATGATCCGTCGGTGGCGCTGTAGGGCCGGGTGCCGGCGTGGACGCCGCGGGTACGTCGGGCTCGCGCGGGACGGGCGACCGCGGTGTGGACGCGCGCGGCGGCGGCACAGGCGCGCTCGGCACCTGCGGGGACCGGCGGGTGGTCGGCGCCGTGGTCGAGGGAGATTCAGGAGTCGCCGATGGCGTGGCTACCGGCAGCGGGGACGCAGGCTGCGTCGTCTCGGGCCGCGCCGGTTCGACGACCGTCGTCGAAGGGACCGTCGGCGGCGGCGGCGGGGCAGACGCCGTGCGCTGGGCGGCCGGACGCCCGGGCGGCGCGGGCGAAAAGATCGCGACGATGACCCACAGCCCGACAAAACCGAGCGCGACGGCGATGCCCGCGTAGGCGATGAGCCTGTTCGGTGTGAGACCGCCCGATCCGGCTCGTCGCCGGTAGCCGAGCGTAGCGAGCACTCGATCGGTTCGCGCCGTCTGCGCGGACGGGTCGTCGTACTCGCGCGCCGCCGAGCGGCGTCTGAGCGCATCCAGAATCAGGCTCACGGTTCGGTTTGAGCTCGCGCCTCTGTCACGGCCACGGCGGGCGTCGCAGCAACGCCCGCCGCAAGAGCGGCGTCGACGACGCGGGCACCGGCGCCAGGCGCCGCGGCATTGATCCGCTCGGCGTCCCGTCCGGCGATCTCGGCATCAGTGTATGCCCCAACGAGCACGCGGTGCCAGCGGCCGTCGGGCCCCAGGTCGACATCAGCCCGGTAGACCGCGTAGCCGGAGGCTTCGAGCCACGTCGTCAGCGCACGCGCGTCGGCGTCTGATGTCGGAGCCGACGCCGGGTACGAGCCCATCAGAATGGTCAGCGTCGCCTCGGAGGGAAGACGGCGATCGGCCGCAGGCGCCACGGTGGTCGCCGTCAACACGCGATCCACCTTGGCGGTTCCGCTTGCCGCCTGCACCGCGCTCGTCCCGAAGCGCTGATAGAAGTACGCCGTGGCGCCGACGGCCGCCCCCGACGCGAGCAGCACGGTGGCGGCCGGGGCGGCGAGCGACAGCATCCGACGCCGCCACCGGGCCTTGGACCACGCCGGCACGCGCAGATCCAGACTCTCGGCCGCGTGCCTCACCATCTCCGGCGTGATCCGGTCTGCATGGACCGAGAACCCCGCCAGCAGCGCCCGATCGCAGATGAGGTTGATCAACCGCGGGATGCCGCCCGAGAGCCGATGCACCTCGCCGAGGGCCTTGGGGGCGAAGCTGACCGCGGCGGACCCACCGGCGATCGTCAACCGGTGGACGACGTAAGCCGCCACCGCCTCGCGGTCGAGCGGCTTGAGTTCGTAGCGAATCGAGATTCGCTGATCGAGCTGCCTCAGGTCCGGCGATCGCAGCACGGTCTGGAGATCCAGCTGGCCAACGAGAATGATCTGGAGCAGCTTCTCTTTGTCAGTCTCGAGATTCGACAAAATCCTGATCTGTTCGAGGACCCGGAGCGGCAGGTGCTGCGCCTCGTCGATAATGAGCACCGCGCTCGCCTTGAGCGGGATCAGGCTGAGGAGAAAATCGTACAGGACGTCGATCAGATCCTGCTTGCTGACGCCGGCGAGCCGTCCCGACTTGATCTCCTCGCGCGAGACGACGCCAAAGTCCTGCAGGATGCGCTTCAGCAGGTCCTCTTCGGAGAGAAAAGGGTTCAACACGAGCGCGGTGAACGTCGCCCGATCGATCTGCTCGAGGAGCGCCCGGCACAGCGTCGTCTTGCCGGTCCCGATGTCGCCGGTGACCACGGCGAAGCCTTCGCGGCGGCGGATGGCGTACTGCAGCAGATCGAACGCGTTCGCGTGGCACTGGCTGCGATAGAGATACTTCGGATCCGGTGTCAGGCTGAAGGGCTTCTCGGCGAATCCGTAATAGCGTTCGTACATATCTTGTTCGTCCGCCTAAAGGCGGACACTACAAATGACCGCCTACAGGCGGACACTACGAATGAACAATGCCCCCATCACGGCGCGACGATCCTCGGGGTTAACAAAATCAGCACGGCGACGCGGGCGCGCGTCGCGGGCGTGTTTCGACCGAACCAGCCGCTTCGTGCGGCAATCGCGCGCTCGCGCGTGAACCCGGAGATGACGAGCGTCTCGCCGCTGGCCACTCGCGCCAGTGTGTCGGCCTCGTGAATCGCGCGACGCTCGACCGCCTGGCTGTCGCTCGCAGGCGCTCGGCTCGCCACGATGGGACTGAGGCTCAGCATCACCACGCCGTCAGAGGAAATATGCGGCGTCACGCTCAATACCAATCCCTCGGTCGGTGCGCCGCCTGCACCCTCACGCGGGGACGCCTCGGTCGACACCGAGCGGACAATCGCCGGCTCGTTGTTCAAGGCGAGCAGCCTCGGGTTGGCCACCACCGACACCCTGCCCTGCGCGCCAAGCGCCGCCATGAACGCCGCAGCGTCGGTGACGCGCAGACCCGCGCGTTCGGCCCGCGTGCCGGCGGGCCGATTCTGTCCCGCACCCGACACGGTTCGCGCCAGCGCGTCCCAGTCGAGCGCCCGTGCGCTCTCGTCGGTCAGCTCGACCTCAACCACGCGCGCGTCGATCTCCACCTGCCGGTGGACGCGGTCCTGCACCGCATCGAGGTACTCGGCGACACGGTCCAGGCGCTCCGGAAAGTCGGTCACCTGCAGCAGCCCCGCCTTGCGGTCCACGTTGAACGTGGCGCGCTCCGAGAGGAGGCCCTGGACGCCTCTGGCCAGATCGGCAAACACGTCGGCTCGTGTCGCGCTCGCCACGCTCGCCGAGGCGGCGGTCCCAGGGCTCCCGACATCGCCGCCAATGGTCGAGGTTCCGGTGCGCTCGGTCGCGATGTAATTGATGTCGAACATCCGCGTCGTCTGCGCGCGCGGAAACACGCGCACCAGGCCGAGGTCGGCCCGATAGTCGAAGCCGAGCGGCGCGAGCACCAGCTCGAGCGCCTGACGAATGGTGACGTTCCGGAGCTCGCCGATGAACGACCCCGAGATGGCCGGATCGGGGACGATGCTGAGGGTCGTGCCGCGGACGATGAGCAGCAGCAGATCCTTGACGGCGATCGGCTGCGCGAAGCTCAGCGTGAGCGTGCGGTTATCGAGGTTGGCCGCCGGTCCCCGCTCGTCGAGCTGCGTCAGCGGCAGGGTCGGCAATTGGCCGGGCGGCGGCGCCTGCGCAAAGGCCGCCGACGGAGCGACGCTCAGGGCGAAGAGAAACACCCATTTCACGTCCTAGATTTCGGTCTGAGGAAGGAATGTCGATAGCTGCGCGTCGGTGAGACAACGCGTGCAGCCGCGCGCAATGCTACAACGTACGTAGTGTCCGCCTTCAGGCGGACCGTCAGTCGTAATACTCGCGGCCGAGGTGCGTGATGAGCTCCTCACCCTTGAGGAACCGCAGCGTGTTCTTCAGCTTCATCAGCTGAATGAACAGATCGTGCTCCGGGTAGAGGCCCGGCGCGTGCATCGGACTCTTGAAGTAGAACGAGAGCCATTCCTGGATGCCGTGCATCCCGGCACGTTTCGCCAGGTCGAGGAACAGCGCGACGTCGAGGACGATCGGCGCGGCAAGAATACTGTCGCGGCACAGAAAATTGATCTTGAGCTGCATCGGGTAGCCGAGCCAGCCGACCAGGTCGATATTGTCCCAACCTTCTTTGTTGTCGCCGCGCGGCGGATAGTAGTTGATGCGCACGACGTGGCACAGGTTCTCGTACAGATCCGGGTAGAGCTGCGGCTGGAGGATGTAATCGAGCACCGACTTCTTGCTCTCTTCTTTCGTCTTGAACGATTCCGGATCGTCGAGCACCTCGCCGTCGCGGTTGCCGAGAATGTTGGTCGAATACCAGCCGGCGACGCCCAGCAGCCGCGCCTTGAGCCCGGGCGCGATGATCGTCTTGATGAGCGTCTGGCCGGTCTTGAGGTCTTTGCCCGCAAGCGGCGCCTTCGTGCTGGCCGCGAGCGCCACCAGCGCCGGAATATCGGCCGTGAGGTTGGGCGCGGCGTTCGCATACGGAATGCCCTCGCGAATCGCGGCGTAGGCGTACACCATGCTCGAGGGGATCGACGAATCGTTCTCCTCGAGCGCGCGCTCGAAACGCTCGACCGAGGCGTGCGCGGGCGACTCGGTCATGAAGATTTCCGTGCTGCCGCACCAGACCATGACGAGCCGATCGAGCTGGTGCGCAGCCTTGAACGCCCGGATGTCGGAGATGACCTGCTCGGCGAGATCCTTCTTGTTCTTGCCCTTCTTGACGTTCGGCCCAGCCAGCCGCTTCACGTAGCGCTGATCGAAGACCGCCGGCCAGGGCCGGATCTGCTCGAGCTCGGGCCGCACCTTGTCGAGCAGCGACGGCTCGATGACGCCGGCCGTGCGCGCCGCGGCGTAGCAGTCGTCTTCGAAAATGTCCCAGCCGCCGAACACCAGATCGTCGATCGAGGCGAGCGGCACGACGTCGCTGATCTTCGGCGTCCGGCCCTCGGTGCGCTTGCCGAGGCGCACGGTGCCCATCTGGGTGAGCGACCCGATGGGCTTGGCGAATCCTTTACGAATGGCGAGCACGCCGGCAATCGTCGTGGTGCTCACGGCGCCGAGACCGACGAGGAGCACGCCCAGGCGGCCGCGCGTCGGCGCGATGTCAATGGGTGTAGGCACGAAGGGGAACTATATCAACAATCAGCAATCGTCAATGCGAGCGCTGTAAACTGTATCCCTGATGGCGCTGAACCCCTTCGCGCTCGGCCGGGGCCTAGCGCGGCGCGGCGACTCCTATATGCTGCTCGTCGGCATGACCGGCGTGAAGATGGGCGACCGGCTGGTTCAGGTAGGCTGCGCGCACGGCGGACGGCTCGGCGCGGTCGCGAGCAGGGTGGGATTGTCAGGCCAGGCGGTGGCGGTCGTGCCCGACGAGGGATCGGCCGCCCGCGCGCGCAAGGGCGCCGCCCAGGCCGGTGCGCTCGTCGAGGTCGAAATCGGCCCGCCGACCCGACTGCCGCTCGCCGACCAGGCCTTCGACGTCGCCGTCGTCGACGACACGGGCGGGCTGGTGGGCGCGGCACCGCCCGCGGATCGGCTCGCCGTCGCCCGCGAGCTTCAGCGAGTCCTGCGGCCCGGCGGACGCGTCGTGCTGATTGGCGCCGCTCCGCGCGCCGGTTTGAGCGCGCTCCTGACGCGCGCGCCCGCTCATCCGCCCTTTGTTGCATCCGAGGAAGCCCGTACGACGCTGATGAGCACATTCCGAGCCGTACGCACGCTCGCGGAACGCGAAGGCCTCGTGTTCGTCGAAGGGATCAAGCCGCGGTGAGGCCCAGGTGACGCGCCGGGTCGCAATCTTCATCGCCGTGCTCGCGGCGATCGCGGTACCGATTCAGGGACAGCGGCCGGAACCGCCAGATCGAGACCCGTTCCGTTTCAGGGGCGGCGTCGAATTCGTCGGCGTCCATGCGACGATTACCGATGCGAGCGGCCGGTTCGTGTCCGGCCTGCGGAAGGAAGACTTTGCCGTGTACGAGGACGACCAGCGCGTGGAGGTCACGCACTTCAGCGTCGATCGCGTGCCGGTGAGCCTCGGCCTCGCCCTCGACACCAGCAGCAGCATGGCGGGGGACAAGATCAAGGCCGCTCGGCGCGCGATCGAGGAATTGCTCGGCCAGCTGGTCGCCGGAGAGGACGAGATGTTGCTCTATCGCTTCGGCGACTTTCCCATTCTCGTGCAGGCATGGACAGCCGATCGGCGGCTGATTGGTCGGGCGCTCGAGCGCATCGAGCCAACCGGCGGCACGGCGATGTACGACACCATCGCCCAGGCCCTTCCGCTCGTCGACACCGGACGCAACCCGAAGAAGGCGTTGATCGTGGTCTCGGACGGCAACGACACATCGAGCGGCATCGAGCTCCCCGACCTCAAACAGCGCATCCGGGAGAGCGAAGCGCTGGTGTACGCGGTCGGCATCGACGGCCAGGACGTGCCGGCCTTTCGGCCGCGGCCGCGACGCCAGCGGCGTCCGCCGCCGCGACTGCCCTTCCCGACACCTTTCGCGCCGGGCGGCTCGGGTCGCGGCGGGTTCCTCCAGCTCCTGCCCGGCAATCAGGGCGCCAGCGGCAGCTCCGCCCGTTCTCGTGGCAACGATCCCGCCAATGTCGCCGCGCTGCGAGATCTGACCGACGACAGCGGCGGCCGCACGGAGGTCATCGGCGAGTTGCGCCAGTTGGAGCGCACGGTCGCCGCCATCGCCGACGAGATGGGCCGGCAGTACTACCTGGGCTATGCGTCCCCGGGCCAGAAGAACGGGCGCTGGCGCTCGATTCGAGTGGAGGTGCGCGACCTCGCCCACCACGTCCGCGCCCGCCGCGGTTACATCGCGAATTAAGAATAGAATGTCGCGTGCCTCTGCTCGCGACCACGATCGGACTGAGCCTGCTCGGGAGCTTCGGCGGTCTGCTCGTCGCGTCGGCTCTCCTGCTCTTCACCGATGCGATCCGGACCCGGCTCGTGCCATGGCTGGTCAGCTACGCGGTTGGCGCGCTGCTGGGCGTGGCGCTCCTCGCGCTGCTGCCCGAGGCGCTGACACTGCTCCCCGCGACGACCGTCCTGGGCACGTTGCTCGCCGGGATCATCGTGTTCTTCATCCTCGAGAAGCTCGTGCTGCTGCGGCACTGCCACACCGACGAGTGCGACGTGCACGAGGCAACCGCGCCGCTCGTGATTG
This sequence comes from Acidobacteria bacterium RIFCSPLOWO2_12_FULL_65_11, assembly GCA_001767495.1. GTDB lineage: Bacteria > Acidobacteriota > Vicinamibacteria > Vicinamibacterales > CAVVIG01 > 2-12-FULL-65-11. The sequence continues at coordinate 33,780 of MELA01000131.1, forward strand.
TGGGCGACGCCTTCCATAATTTCGTCGACGGCGCGATCATCTGCACCGCCGTGCTCTCCTCGGTTCCGCTCGGCATCAACACGGCGATTGCCGTCGCCGCGCACGAAATCCCACAAGAGGTCGGCGACGTCGCGATTCTGCTCGCGTCGGGCTATAGCCGGACCCGCGCGCTCATGCTCAATGCCATCTCCGGTGCGTCAGGCATCCTCGGCGCCCTGCTGGCGTACGCCGGGGTGAGCTTCGTCCCCGGCATCCGGCCGTACATCCTCGCGTTCTCGTCCGCCAGTCTGCTGTACATCGCGATGTCGGATCTGATTCCCGATCTGCACCGCGGCGAAATCGACGCCAACGCCGTGCGCCAGGTGGTGCTCATCTCGGCCGGTATTGGAACGATCGTTCTTTTCGAAAAGTTGATTGGATGACTCCCATCGACGAAGGGAATCTGGCGACCATCGAGAAAATGTGGCGCCTGGAAGTCGAGGCGGCCCATACCTACCGACTGCTCGCCCAACGCGAGCGCGATCCGAAGCGACGCGACATCCTGACCCGGCTCGCCGACCAGGAAGCCGTGCACGCCGCCCGCTGGTCCGATCGCATCACCGCTGGGACGGGACGCCGGCCGGATCCCGCGCACGTGGAGCGCGGCCTCTCCTGGTTCCAGCGCATCGGCGACTCCAACGTCGTCCTTAATCGCCTGGAACAGGAGGAGACCAGAGCCGAGGCCGAGTACGACCAGTTGCTGGCCCGGCTGACCGACCCGCAGGACCGGCAGATCGCCGAGCAAGCCATGCACGAGGAGCGCGATCATGCCGTGATCCTCCGGACACTGGCCGGCGGCGCGATCCCCACGCCGCGCTCGACCCTCGACACGATCCTTCGTCGCGAGCGCTGGCACGTGCGCGGTACCGGCTGGATTGGCGACGCCATCTACGGCGTCAATGACGGTCTCGGCGCGGTGTTCGGGATCGTCTCCGGGATGGCCGGCTACACGGGCGGCAGCGAGGTAGTGCTGGCCGCAGGGCTGGCCGGTACGATGGCGAGCGCGCTGTCGATGGGCGCGGGGGCTTATCTGGCGTCGAAGTCCGAGCGCGAAGTGTACGAGTCGGAAGTCTCGCGCGAGCGCGCAGAAATCGAGGAAGACCCGCACGAAGAGATGCTCGAGCTGGAGCTGTTCTATCAGCTCAAGGGGTTTTCGGCCGAGGAAGCGCGCTCGATGGCCGAGCGCATGCACAAGGAGCCGAAACAGTTCCTCCGCACCCTCGTCCACGAAGAGCTCGGCCTTTCTGAAGAGACATTTCCCACGCCCTGGCGTTCGACGCTGTCGGCCACCCTCTCGACGGCCATCGGCGGGTTCATCCCAATCATTCCCTTCTTCTTCACCGTCGGCATGCCGGCCGTCATCGCCTCGTTTGTGATCAGCACGATCGCGCACTTTGCGGTCGGCGCGTCAAAGGCCCTGGTGACGACGCGGAGCTGGTGGGCCAGCGGAGCGGAAATGACGATGGTCGGCGTGATCGAGGCTGGAATCACCTACGGCCTGGGTGTCGCACTCTCCGGCTACGCACCCGCCCCCTGAACCAGTGACTCCTCAGGAGCTTCGCAGGAGCGGATGCTCGGTGATCAGCTGGTCGGCAACCACGCGGCCGCCAACGAGGTGCTCCTGGATGATCCGTTCGAGAACGATCGGATCGCACTGGCGGTACCACGCGCCCTCCGGATAGACGACGGCGATCGGACCGCCCTCGCAGATGCGGAGGCAGTTGGCCTTGGTACGCAGGATGCCCCCCTGCTCGGACAATCCAAGCTCTTTCAGACGCCGCTTGAGAAACTCCCAAGCCACGAGCCCGCGCTCCTTGTCACAGCACTTTGGCGTCGATTGATCGCAGCACAGCAGCATGTGCCGACGGGCTGTCGGCACGCCGATTGTGACGGCGGTCTCACGCAGCCGTTTCGATAGAGTTTCGTCAGGCACGTGCCTCCTCCATCTCCGATCGGGCATTTCCGCCAATCATCAATCAACAATCCCCAATCATCAATTCACGGGACTCTCTTGCTATCATAGGGGACCCGTTCACGGGAATCATGACCGAATCCAAGGATCAGCCGCTCGGCAGGTCGATATCCCTTCCCCCAGGCTCCACAGGGGCGGTGTCGTCGGAAGCCGTCACCAACAACGTTCGCGTCGAGGTCGAGGCGCAGTATGCGCCCGATCGCTCACAACCTTTTCAGAGCCAGTGGTTCTTCCACTACACCGTGCGTATCACGAACGAAGGGGATGAGACGGTGCAGCTCCTCAGCCGTCACTGGATTGCCACCGACGCCACCGGGCGGGTCGAAGAGGTGAAGGGACCGGGAGTGGTCGGTGAGCAGCCGGTGCTTGCACCGGGTGAATCGTTCCAGTACACGTCGGGGTGGCCGCTTAAGACGCCGACAGGCATCCTGCGGGGCACCTATCAGATGATCGGCGAGGACGGTGACCGCTTCGACATCGAGATTGCCCCCTTCGCCCTCCGGGAACCTTATACCGTTCATTGACGTCCATCCTTCACAGTTTTGCGACATCTTCGACATCTTGGACATCTTGACGGATAGGGGTGCAGGACGCACAGGTACAGCCGATACCACCCGGTACGGCCGATATAAAGTTGTTACAATTTGGCCTAATTCGACCAGACCGTGCGGAGCACGGGTTGGTCTTTTCTGAAGCGCCGCGGCGCTTCACACAGGAGAAAGGAACGGATCGTGAGACAACTCTCAAAGCTCGTCTGGTCGACGACTGCCGCTTTGGCGCTCGTCGTCGCGATGGGGGCCATGTCACCAGCAGCGGCCCAGCCCCAAGTCGCAGCCGGGTATCAGTTCATCAACGCCAGCGCGGGGGGCTCCAGCACGAGCATCCCGGCCGGCTGGTTCGCCGACGTCGCCGTTCCGATTGGCTTCCCCATGCTGAGCGTGGTGGGCTCAGTGGACGGCGGTTACAAGTCCGACAACGTCGTGAGCGGCGACAGTGCCAAAACCCATACGATCTTGGGCGGTGTCCGCTACAGCCTGCCGGCGAGCGGAAAGATGACGCCGTTCGCGCAGGTAACATTCGGCGTTGCGCATGGGAGTTATGACCCAGGCGGTGCCGGAACTAGTACGTCGTCCAACGAAGGCGCGGTGGACTTCGGCGGCGGGATCGACTGGGGACTGAACGACAAGTGGACAGTCAGGATCGGTGCCGGCTATCGCCGGATCATGTCGACCCCTGGCGTGAACAATTTCCGGTTCGTTGCGGGCGTGGTTCTTCCGATCGGCAACTAGTTCACTCGCGGATTATGAGGCGGCGGACGGGCGGCACACGAAGCGGTGCCGCCTAAGATCCGCCGCCGTCACCGCCGTGTATACTTGCTCTCCACGTATTCCTCAACCAGACGCTGAAACGCCGCGGCCAGCTCTTCGTACCCGCCGCGCAGCGTCGTCACGTGCCTCCCGTCGACATAGATTGGACAATTGGGAGCTTCGCCCGTTCCAGGCAGGCTGATGCCGATGTTGGCCGCCTTTGACTCGCCCGGGCCGTTGACCACGCACCCCATCACGGCCAGCGTCATCGTTTCGACACCTTCGTACTTCGTCTTCCACTCGGGCATCTTGTCGCGAACATAACCCTCAATCCGCTCGGCCAGCTCCTGGAACGTCGTGCTCGTCGTGCGGCCGCAGCCTGGACACGCCGTGACGCTCGGCGAGAACGATCGGAGACCGAGCGCCTGCAGCAGCTCGCAGGCGGCATAGACTTCTTCGCGGCGGTCGCCGCCGGGCCGCGGCGTCAGCGACATGCGAATCGTGTCGCCGATGCCCTCGGCCAGCAGCACGCCCATTGCCGACGCCGACCAGACAAGTCCTTTGGTCCCCATGCCGGCTTCGGTGAGACCAAGGTGCAGGGGCTGATCGGTTTCTTTCGCCAGCGCGCGGTAGACGACGATGAGATCGCGCGGCCGCGACGTCTTGCACGAGATGATGATCTGATCCTTCCGGAGCCCGCTCTCGATGGCGAGCGAGGTCGACTCGACAGCCGAGAGAACCATGCACTCGTTGATGACCTCCTCCGACGTCCTGCCGAGATCGCGGTCGGTGTTCTCCTGCATCTTGGCGACGACGAGATCCTGGTTGAGCGAGCCGCCGTTGACGCCAATGCGCACCGGCTTGCCGTTGTCGACGGCCACCTTGCAGATCGTGGCGAACTGCTCGTCCCGGCGCCGCCCGGTGCCGACGTTGCCCGGATTGATGCGGTACTTGTCGAGGGCCCTGGCGCACGCAGGACACTTTGTCAGCAGCAAGTGCCCGTTGTAGTGGAAGTCGCCGATGAGCGGCGCCTGGCAGCCCGCATCTTGCATCCGCTGCTTGATCTCGGACACCGCGGAGGCGGCCTCCGGCAGGTTGACGGTGACACGCACCATGTCCGATCCGGCCTCGGCCAACTCGATACACTGCGCGGCCGTCGCGCGCGCGTCGGCCGTGTCGGTCAGCGTCATCGACTGGACGACAATCGGCGCGCCGCCGCCCACCTGGACCTGGCCGACCTTCACACCAACGGTCTTGTGCACTCGGACGAAACTCATGGCGGTATCGATTTGCATCATATAATGGCAGCCTATGAACGGGCGACGCGAGGATCCTGAACATCAGGTGGTCGACTGGCCGCCGCCGCAACGGCCGAAGCGACCAATCGGCGGCATACTCCTGCTCGTCGCCCTCGCCGTGATCGCGCTGAGCGGCCGGACGACGTTGTCCTACTACGTCGACGCGCTCTGGTTCGACTCGCTGGGCTACGCGGACGTGTTCTGGAAGACGCTGAACCTGCAGGCAGCCACCTTCCTGATCTTTGCAGCCATCACCTTCCTGGTGCTGTACGGCTCGTATGTCGCGCTCAAGCCGGCGCGCCTGGGCGAACTCGCCGGCGGCAGCATCCTGATCGGCGGTCAGCCCCTTCGGCTTCCGGTCGAACCGGTGCTGCGCTTGATCGCGCTCGTTGGGTCGCTCGGCCTGGCCCTCGCCACGGGCGCCGGCATGATGGCCCAGTGGTCCACGCTCGCGCTGTACTGGTACGGCGCGGCGGCTGCCGCCTCCCCCCTCGTCGATCCGATCTTTGGCCGTCCGGTCACCTTCTACCTCTTCACGCTGCCGGCCTGGCAGATCGTCTCGAACTGGCTTCTGACGCTCGGCGTGCTCGTCTGCGCCATCGCCGGATTCTTCGTCGTCCTGTCGGGCGGCACTCGCATTCTGACACGCGCCCAGAGCAACGACGGGGTGCCGCCGTGGCGCGGACTGTCGATCGGCTTTGCCGCCGTGCTCCTGATGCTGGCGGTCCGTGTGTATCTTGGCCGGTTCGGAGAGCTGCTCGACGACAGCGCGAGCGCCATTTTCAGCGGTGTCACGTACGTCGACGCGCACGTGACGCTGACCGGGATGCTCGTGGTTGCCGAAGCGTTAGTCGCCGGCGCGCTGGTGGCCCTCGCGAACGCGGTGTCGAAGCCGAAAGTGGCGTGGCTCATCGCCGCCGTCGTGCCCGCCGCGGTGTGCTACGCGGGCGTCGGCGTGGTGGGCTGGTACGTCAGCAGCTTCATCGTCAGGCCGAACGAGCTCGTGAGGGAAACCCCGTACATCGCGCACAACATCGACCTGACGCGACAGGCCTACGCGCTCGACCGCATCACCGAGCAGGCGTTTCCCGCCGAGACCGGCCTCGAGGCCGTCGATGCGGCCAACAACCAGGACACGCTCGAGAACATCCGCCTCTGGGACTGGCGCGCGCTGCAGGACACACTGCGGCAGATCCAAGCGATCCGGACGTATTACGACTTCCCGGACATCGACATCGACCGGTACGAGATCAACGGAGAAGTCCGCCAGATGATGCTCGCCACGCGAGAGCTGAGCATCGACAAACTTCCGGGCAGCAGCCGTAACTGGATCAACGAGAAGCTCATCTACACGCACGGCTACGGCGTCACGATGAATCCGGTCAACGGCTTCACACCCGACGGCTTGCCGACGCTCGTGTTGAGCGACATGCCCATGCGGAGCACGATTGCTGGTCTGACGGTCACTCGCCCGGAGGTCTACTTCGGCGAGCTCACCAATGCCCACGTCTACGTGAAGACGCGGCAGCAGGAGTTCAACTACCCGCAGGGCGAGACCGACAGCAAGACGTCGTATGAAGGCAGCGGCGGCATCGTGCTCGGCGGATTTTTCAGACGTCTCCTCATCGCCGCCGAACGCGGCGACGTGACGAGGCTGCCCTTCAGCGACGACATCAGCGCGGAGAGCCGGGTGCTGATGCGCCGCAACATCCGCGAGCGCATCGGGACGCTGGCGCCCTTC
>MELA01000132.1 GCA_001767495.1 Acidobacteria bacterium RIFCSPLOWO2_12_FULL_65_11
ACCAAAGCTCGTGTGGCAACGGCTTTGTACCATGCGGAGGCTTTTGTGTTGCTACCGAAATCGGCCCCTTCGTGAATTATTCAGGTTAGAAGGCGAGCGACGATGATCCCCTACCTCACGGTGGGCGCGGGCGTCAAGTCGAGCGGCGGCGACTGTCAAGGCGACACGCCGAAGACAACCATCGTCGGCGCGTACCGGTTCGTGTTCAACGGCACGACGCCCGTCAACGAAACCGACTCGGTGACGATACGACACGCCGCCGGAAACTCACTGGTCGGCATTCTGGGCGGGGGCGTCAAGTACTATCTTTCGCCTCGCTGGGGCGTGCGCTTTGATGCGCGCTGGTATCTCAGCCGGAACGCGATCGACAACCTGGTAGACGCAAACGCTATTGTCACGCCAGGGTCGCCCGCGGGCTCGGTCGCTTCCGCCACCAGCCCGGCCATTCAGTTCGGCAACAGTCCGTCGACCGGCATCCGATCGAGCCTAAGTGGCCCAGCCCTCACAGGCTTTCGAACCTTCGAGGGCGGGGGTCTGCAGAATCAGCTCAGTCTGACTGCGGGGCTTCTGTGGCGATTCTAGGCCGAGGCATCCCGTTCTTCGACTTTCACCGCCCGAGGCGACGCTTATTGGCCGTCGCGACGCTCATGGCGGTGGTCGCGATCGGCCTGACGGCTCGGCCAGCGGCCCGGCCAGTCGGTGCCGTGCAGGGAGCAATGAGCTCGGTCCCGCAGGTGGGCTTGGCGGTTGGCTTCGCGGTGTCGTCGCCGGTGAGCGATCTCCCCGAGCAGGCATCCTTCGCCGCGCCTGTCGCCCGCCTTGCATCCGTGCCGCCCTTCATTCCGGTCCCGACGCTCAGCTTCGACGGGCTGAAGGGCACCGATGATTTCTTTGCTCCTTCCGCGCCCAATCCCAACGGTGACGTCGGACCCAACCATTACGTGCAGGCTGCCGGCACCCTTGTGGTTGTTTACGACAAGACTGGCGCACCTCTAACGGCGCCGTTTCGGGTCATTAGCCTCTTCGCGTCCCTTGGCGGACTATGTTCTTTCCACATTACCGGGGGTCGCGTCAATGTGTTGTACGATCCTCTGGCGGATCGCTGGCTCCTCAGCCAGATCGCCTTCAATCCCGATCCTCCGTATCACCAATGCATCGCGATCTCGAAGACCGCCGACCCGACGGGTTCGTATTTTCTCTACGATTTCGTGGTTCCCGGCAGTAATTTCAACGACCTTCCGAGGTTCGGCGTGTGGGCCGATGCGTACTACATGGCCGACGATCAGTTCGTCAAAGGGACGACCTTCAATGGGGCGGGTGTGTTTGCCTTCGATCGCGCAAAAATGCTTGCGGGTGATGCGACAGCGAGCTTCATCTACTTCAACGAGGGGCCAGGCCCTGGCAGCATGCTGCCGGCCGACGTCGACGGAGTCACACCGCCTCCTGTCGGCGCGCCCGGTTATTTCGCGATGCTCGCGGCGGACGAATTCGGTGACCCGGCCGATGCCGTTCGCCTGTTTGCATTCCGTGCCGATTTTGCCAATCCGGGCGCGTCGACATTCAGCGAGCTGCCCGAAAGCCCCATTCCGGTAGCCGCCTTCGATCCGTTGGGCCCTAACGGGTCCCGCCAGATCGAGCAGCCGAGTCCAGCCACATCGAGCCACTATCTGGATGCGATCCAGGATCGTCTGATGTACCGTCTGGCCTACCGGAATTTTGGCGGCTCCCGCGAGTCGCTCGTCGTCACGCATTCGATCAATGTGGGGTTCGACTCCTCCACGACGGCGGGTCATCAGGCTGCGATCCGCTACTATGAGCTGCGTCGCAGCCTTCCGGCCGGTACCTTCGGCGTTGCCGAGCAGGCCACCTTCGCGCCCGATTCCGACAACCGCTGGTTGGGAAGCGCGGCGATGGATGGTCAAGGGAACCTCGCTGTCGGCTACAGCGTTTCGAGCCTGACGACCTTCCCGTCAATCCGGTACGCCGGCCGGCTATTTTCCGATCCACAGGACGGTCTCTTTCAAGGCGAAGCGGTTCTCGCCGCCGGCAGTGGCGTGCAACTGACGACTGGAGGAGGTTGGGGACACTACAGCGCCCTGTCAGTCGATCCGGCCGACGACTGTACATTCTGGTACACGAACGAGTACTTCACGGCGGCAAGTCAGCTGAATACGTCTCTTGGATGGCTGACACGGATCGGCACGTTCAAGTTTCCAAACTGCGGACCGCAGAGTCCACGGGGCACGGTCACGGGGAGGGTCACAGACGCCGTAACCGGCGCGCCCATCGCAGGTGTCATGCTGAGCTTCAGCCCGGGCACCTCGGCGGTCGTCACCGACGCGAACGGCACCTACGGCGCGACGATTCCGACGGGCACCTACTCGGTCACCGCCTTTCTGAGGAATCACCCCTACCAGTCCGTCTTCGGCGTGGGGGTCACCAGCGGTAGCACGACGACGGTAGATTTCGCGATCACCCTTCCGCCCGCCGCCGGCATCCTCACCGGCCGCGTCCGCAATGCCACGTCGAACGCTCCCATCGCGTACGCCGTGGTCAGCGCGGGCGGCGTGTTGAGCACGACCGACGCCTCCGGCCTCTACGCGCTCAGCCTTCCGGTCGGCACGTATTCGTTGACGGTGGCGGCCGCCTACTACGTCGGTGCAACAGTGTCCGGGGTCGTGGTCTCAAATCAAGGCGTGACGACGCGCGACGTTGCGCTCTCCGTGCCGGCAAACATGGGTTTCTTGACCGGTCACGTCCGTAACGGGGCAACGAACGGTCCGGTCGCGAATGCGATTGTGAGCGTCGGTGCCGCGTCGACCACGACCAATGCAGCCGGATTTTATTCGTTCAATCTGCCGGCCGCCACGTATACGGTGACCGCGTCCGCGACCGACTATCTGTACCTATCCGCCGCGGGCGTCGTCGTGTCGGACCAAGGAGTGACGACGCGCGACCTCGCGCTGCAGTCGGTCAGCTTCACGCCAGCCGCCTACGGTCCGACGCTCAAAGCGCCGGAGTGCGCCGCTCCCGGAGCCGGATGCGATTCGGGCACCTTGCTCACGGGTCGCGCCTCGATCCCGGGTGGACCTGAGCCGAATCAGCCCAACACGATCCTCAACACGTGTGCCGATGGTGCCCTCGGCACGTTCCACGTGCAGCCGTCGCTCGATCGCATCAAGTTGTACGCACTCGACGGTGGCGTCTTCACTCCTGGGAAGACTGTGAGGATCCAGACAACGGTGTGGGCGTCCTCGTCCCTCGATCGACTCGACCTGTACTATGCCACCGACGCGTCGAATCCTGCCTGGACGTTTCTGACGACGTTGACCCCTCCGGGTCTTGGCGTGCAGCTGCTCTCGGCGACGTATGTCCTTCCGGCGGGTCCGCTGCAGGCAGTGCGAGGGAACTTCCGCAACTCGGGGAGCGCCGGTTCGTGTACGACAGGATCTCTTGATGATCGCGACGATTTGATATTTGCAACAAGCACGGTCACGGGACAAGTCGTCGACGCTCTTACTGGGGTGCCGATTGCGGGCACATCGGTGAACATCAGTTCTGGCGGCCCCACGGTCCTGGCCGATGCGCGCGGGATTTACGGTGCGTCGGTTCCGGCCGGCACGTACACACTGATCGCCTCCTCGCCGACGCACCTGCCCCAGTCCGCTTCCGGCGTGATCGTCTCGAGCGGAAGCACGACAACTGTGAACTTCTCGCTCTCGTTAGCGTCGACAACGGGTGTGCTGAGTGGCCACGTCCGAGACGCCTCGACGGGTGCGCCTCTTGCCAATGTCGTTGTGAGCGTCAACGGGGCGAACACTTCGAGCACGACTGACGGGAGCGGCGCGTATGCGCTATTTCTGCCGTCCGGCACGTACGGCGTTACAGCCGTTGCGACTGACTACGTGCGTGCCTCATTTTCCGGAATTGTGGTCTCCAGCCAGGCAGCGACCACGTTCGACATCGCGCTTGACTCCGTGTTCGCAACCTACGACGGCGCACTCAAGGCGCCTCGATGCGGCCAGGACTTCGGGGTCTGCGACTCCGGTGGCTTGCTTGTGGGGCGTGGTTCGGTTTCAGGAGGCCCCGAGCCGAATCAACCCAATACGATTCTCAATTCCTGTCAAGACAACGACGGTGGAGTGTTCCACCTCGACGAGTCACTCGACCGGTTCAGGATCCTTACGCTCGATGGCGGTCCGTTCGCTCCCGGCAAGACGGTCAGGATCGAAGCAACCGTATGGGTGGCGAATTCGACCTTCGACAGGCTCGAGCTCTACGGTGCCGCCAACGCCCTCAGCCCGAACTGGACGCTCATTGCCTCTTTGGCTCCGACGGTGTTCTCCGGTGTGAACACGCTCTCGGCGACGTACGTTCTACCGGCGGGCAATCTGCAGGCCATACGCGCGAGATTCCATAACACGGCCTATCTGGCGGGAGAGACTGCGTGCCCGACGTTCAAGGTGCCCTACGACGACGTCGATGATCTGATCTTTGGTACGGACACGACTTCTACAGCGCCCGTCTTCTTGATACAGCCGGACAGTCAGACCGTCACGACAGGAAAGATCGCGACCTTCGTAGTGGCCGTGAGCGGTTCTCTAGCGCCGAGCTACCAGTGGCAGGTGTCGACCAATGGTGGCGCATCATGGGCGAATCTCACCGATACCGCGACGTACAACGGTGTGACAACTCCGAGGCTGACCGTGAACGCGATGCTCAGCCTGGATGGCTACCAGTTCCGCGTGGTCGCCACGAATGCCCTAGGGAGCACGACGTCGAACGCGGCCCAATTGAGCGTCATCAACCTTCTCGAGGTGACCACGATTGCCGGTCTGGCGGGCGGCATCGGCAATGCCGACGGTGCGGGATCCGCCGCCAGGTTTTTCCTGCCGTACGGGCTGGCCGTCGATGCAGCCGGTACAGTTTACGTAGCGGACACCAACAATCACACGATTCGCAAGATCACGTCGGCTGGTGTTGTGAGCACCCTTGCCGGGTCTCCGGGCATTGCCGGCAGCGCCGACGGAACGGGCAGTACGGCGCGGTTCAGACAGCCGACCGGCGTAACGGTTGACAGCGCGGGCACCGTCTATGTCGCTGACACGGGCAACTACACGATTCGCACGATTACGCCTGCTGGAGTTGTTGGGACACTGGCAGGGCTCGCGGGCGCTGGGGGCAGCGCAGACGGCCCCGGCAGTACGGCTCGGTTTGGCTCTCCAGGGGGCGTGGCCGTCGACGGGGCGAACACAGTCTACGTAGCTGACACAGGCAACCAGACGATCCGCAAGATCAGCGCCGCTGGTGTTGTAACGACGCTCGCCGGATCAGCAGGGTCCATCGGGGCGGCGGATGGCACCGGCAGCGCCGCCCGATTCCGCCTGCCGAGGGGCGTAGCTGTGGATTCCGCAGGGGTTGTCTATGTCGCCGACACGTCGAACCTCACGATTCGCAGGATCACATCGAGCGGTTTGGTCTCCACCATTGCCGGATTGCCAACGCTGAGCGGGAACGTGGACGGCCTAGGCAGCGCAGCGCGCTTTGCGTATCCCTCCGGCGTAACTGTAGATGTCGCTGGGACCCTGTACGTAGCCGATGGCAACAACGACGCGATTCGCAGGATTACCCCGGGAGGTTCCGTAGTCACCGTCGCGGGGGCCGGGACCGTCGGCAGCACTGATGGCATCGGACCGGCGGCCCGGTTCCATACTCCATACGGCGTGGCAATCGACGGCGCGGGCACGGTTTATGTGGCGGATACCTACAACAGCACGATTCGTAGAGCGACGCAGTCGGTAAGCGGCAGTTCTGTCTTGAGTACCAGCAACTTCGCCTTGACGCCTGGCCTCGTCAAGCTCGAGACTCCGGCGGCCCACCTCGCTGGTATCGGAGTTGTCGCAGCTCAAGCCGACGCCGGCAAGGCGCCGAGTGGAACCGATGATGGTCGCTCTCCGATGAGCGTGCCGTCCAGCGCGGAGACTGCGACAACGCCGAGCTCGATGGGAGACGCGACCAGGCCGTTTGCCGCGGCGGGTGTCTTGACGGCGAGCATCGCCGCTGCGGCGCGCAACCTCGTGACTGAGGCCGTGGCCGCCCCGCCACCTTCGGATGAGCCAGTCGAGGTAGTGGACACGCAATCGACATCGGTCACCGTTCATGACATCCAGCAGCTTATTGCTCGGCCCGCAACCGTCCGTCCGGAGCCACTCGCCGGGCGCGCCCAGGTGTTTTCCACCGTCGCTGTTGCCGATCGTCGGTGGGAGATCGAGTTCTTCGGCGGCGGGCTGCTCGCCGATCGTCCCGCTGGCGGCACCTTCGCGCTGCCGTCCGGCGAGGCGTTCATGACGGCTCAAGGGAACCCGAGCCGTCGTGTGTCCTCGTGGTACCTAGGCGATGGTGCGTTACTGCTCAATCAGGTCAATGCCGCGATGGGGATCTCCCAACAGATCACGCCGCTCGACGGGTTCGTCAATTCGACGGTGGCGCACCGCCAGAACGGCCGCAGTCTCGGCGTGCGCGTGAGCCGCGTCATCAGTCCCCGCCTGACCGTTGAGGTGACCGTTGAGTTCGGCCCGGGGACGACTCTCTCGCGCGGCAATCTGGATCGACTCGAGTCGACTCGGGCCACGTTCCTGTCGGCCTGGAATGGTTTGTTCTCAACAGGCTCCTTCCAGAGCGCAAGCCTCTCATCGACCGTGACGCCAACGGTCACCGAGGCCGGCCGCCAGGTCTTTACCACCGGTGCGGTGAACGTTGCTCTGAGAACGCGAGGACTACTGATGCCCTATGTGACCGTGGGCACGGGCCTGGCCTCGAGCTTCGGTGGGACGCCCACGACTACGGTTGTCGGCGCGTACCGGTTCGTGTTCAACGGCACGACGCCCATCAACGAGACCGACTCGGTGACGATACGACACGCCGCCGGAAACTCATTGGTCGGCATTCTCGGCGGGGGACTCAAGTACTATCTCTCGCCGCGCTGGGGCGTGCGGCTCGATGCGCGCTGGTATCTCAGTCCCAACGCGATCGACAACCTGGTGGACGCGAGCCCTGCCGTCGCGTCCGGGTCGCCTGCGGGCTCGGTCGCATCGGCCACCAACCCGGCCATTCAGTTCAGCAACAGCCCCTCGACCGGCATCCAGTCGAGCCTGAGCGGGCCTGCCGTGACCGACTACCGAATTTTCGAAGGCGGAGGCATTCAGAGCCACCTGAGCCTCACGGCCGGCATCATCCGCCGGTTCTAGTTGGTGCCCACCATCGCTCGCTCAGCCATCGAGCCGTGGCGGCGGCTGGGTGGCTTTGCCCTGGTGATCGGTGCGACCGTGCTCCAATATTGTGGTCCGACGTTCCTCTGAGACTGCCTCAGGCTGGATGTACATGAATTCTGCTATGATGTGCATACTCCTCGGAGGGGACGATGGCTGCGACTGCGACCGTTCGGCACAAACACATCCGCATCGATCAGACCAAGCTCGACAAGGCGCGACGGGTTCTGGCGGCGGCGACCGAGACCGAGGCGCTCGATCGAGCTCTCGCGCTTGTCGTGTCGGAAGCCGATATCGATGCTGCGCTCAGGCAGGTGGCGGGTCGTGGAAGGTTGAAGAAGATCTTCCGGTGACATGCGCCGCGTCGTCATCGATACCAACATCTACATCGATTGGTTCAACGCCGGTCGGCACGAAGACATCCTGTTCCAGCGCGAGTCGGTCAAGCATCTGAGCGCGGTCGTCCTGCTGGAGCTTCATGCCGGCGCCTTTTCGTCAGCGGATCGACGTCTCGTGCGGCGTCTCGAGTCAGTCTTTGAAAGGGCCGGACGGATCCTCACTCCGTCGCGGGCCGTGTTTGCCGAGGCGGGAGATGTCGTGCGACGCCTTCATGAGCGAGGGCTTCGCGTCGAAACGAGCCACTCAATTGTCAACGATTGCTTGATCGCCATCTCGGCCCGTTCGATCGGCGCCACCGTGGTGACGCAGAACGAGCGCGATTTTCGAGTGATTCAGACCGTCAGGCCGTTTCAGCTCGTCATCGTCGCTGGAGCGTAACACTGCGATTGTCGTGCGCGTGGACGCTCTACCTCTCTGATGCGCAACATTGCTGCCTCAGCCATCGAGCCGTGGCGGCGGCTGGGTGGCTTGCCCCGGCCCGTGTGGGTGACGTGTGTCACCACGTTCATCAGCCGCATCGGGACGATGGCGCTGCCGTTTCTCGCGCTGTATCTCACCGAAGAGCAGCACTACTCGGAGTCGCGCGCCGGGATTGCCGTGGCTTGTTACGGCTTTGTGGGGTTTCTCACGGCGCCGTACGCCGGGCGGCTGACCGACCGGCTCGGGCCCGTGCGCCTGATGCGCTGGTCGCTCGCGCTGGCTGGCCTGGCCATGTTCATCGTGCCCTTCATGTCGGCATTGGCGGGACCGTGCTCCAACATTTTGGTCCGACGGTTCTCTGGACCGGTGCCTGGGCGGTCGGCGCGCTCTCCACCGTGATGCTCGCAATGGTGCCGCACCCACATAACCTGTAGTGTCCGCCTTCAGGCGGACCTGAGGAGAACTTGCCCTCCTGATCGGCGGGCTCGCCGCTCAGGTATAACTGAGTGCACCACACATGTTCGGCACACAGAATCTGTGGCTGTTCGTGGCGAGCGGGATTCTACTCAATCTGACGCCCGGGCAAGACACCCTCTACATCGTCGGCCGGAGCGTCGCGCAAGGGCGGCGCGCGGGTGTGCTATCGGTGCTCGGCATCGTTTCAGGGAGCGTGGTCCACACGCTCGCCGCGGCGTTCGGCTTGTCCGCCATTCTGGCCACGTCGGCCCAGGCGTTTCTCATCGTGAAAATAGCGGGCGCAGCCTACCTCACGTACCTGGGCCTGCGAATGGTCATCGAGCGATCGTGCACGAGGGAGCAGCCTGCCGAATTCAGACCTGATAGCAGCTGGGCGATCTACCGGGCGGGAGTTTTCACCAATCTCCTCAACCCCAAGGTGGCATTATTCTTCATGGCCTTTCTGCCACAGTTCGTCGCACCGACTGCGGATTCCACCATCGTGGTCTTCGGCTGGTGGCGGTGAGGCGTGACGGCGCGAGCGTCCACATGGAGCTAGCGACGGGGGCGGCCGCCGCGGTGTTCGATGGCCGGATCGACGGCAATTCGCTTGCCGGCACGTTCACGCAGGGGAACGCTTCAGGAACCTTCCTGCTGACCCGAGGCGTCGAGCTGACTGCTGCGCCGACGCCACCGCCGCCGTATCGAGAGGAGGAAGTCCGCGTCTCGAACGGCGACATCACGCTCGCAGGAACGCTCACGATTCCAGCCGGCGGCGGGCCGTTTCCTGCCGTCGTGCTCATCACGGGCAGCGGGCCGCAGGATCGAGACGAAGACATATTCGGGTTCAAGGTGTTTCGCACGATTGCCGATCACCTGACCCGGCAGGGCGTCTCCGTCTACCGCTATGACGATCGGGGCGTGGGTTCATCGACTGGGAGTCTCAACGTTGCCACGACGGCAGACTTTGCGGGCGACGCGCTGGCGGCCGTCGGGATGCTGCGGTCGCGTCCGGACATCGACGCGCGTCGCGTCGGCCTGCTCGGTCATTCGGAGGGCGCGACGGTCGCCGCAATCGCGGCCTTCCGATCGGCCGATGTCGCGTTCGTCGTGACGCTCGCCTCGCCGGGTGTGCGCGGAGACGAGGTGCTGAGGCAGCAAGCGGCAGACGGCGCGCGGGCCCTCGGTGCCGGCGAAGAAGTTGTCGCGAGAATTGTCGCCGCGCATCGACAGGCCACCGACGCCGTTCGCATGGGCCAGTCTGCCGAGAGCCTGGCGTCGGTGGTCATGGAGCTCGTCGGCGCCCAGTACGACAGCTTCCCGGCTGCACAGCGCGCGGCCGCTGGCGATCGCGACGCGTTTGTCGCGCGGACGTACCGCGCGGGCGTCGCGCAGCTTGGCACGCCGTGGATGAGATTCATGCTGGACTTCGATCCAGCCGTCGCGCTCCGGCTGGTCCGCTGTCCCGTGCTCGCGCTCTTTGGCAGCCTGGACACGCAGGTCGTGCCCTCGCCGAACCAGGCCAACGTTCGAGCGGCTCTTGCCGGAAACGCCGATGCCACGGTCAAGTCGTATGACGGCGCGAACCATCTGTTCCAGCAGGCGCGAACGGGTTTGGTAACGGAGTACGCAACGCTCGAGAAGGCCTTCGTGCCAGGCCTTCTGGACGATCTGTCCGCGTGGATTCGGCTGGTCACGGGCCGCTGAGAGAAGAAACCTGAGTGGTGCGCAGCCAGATATCCGAAGGCTCCCGATGCGAAGGCACGAGACTGTAGAATCTCTCGGGGCAGATCTTCCCGATCTCGCTCTGTGGACAACCTAGACACACCGGAGGCGATTCATGCGCATGATGCTCAAAGTCTCAATTCCAGTTGAAACCGGCAACAAAGCGATCAAAGACGGCACGCTGCCTCGCACCATCGAGAGCACGGTCGACCGCCTCAAGCCGGAGGCTGCGTACTTCTTTGCCGAAGACGGCAAGCGAACGGCGCTCTTCTTCTTCAACATGGCGGACGCGTCGCAAATCCCCGCGATCGTGGAGCCGCTCTTCATGGGCCTCAATGCGGCGGTGACAACGGTGCCGGTCATGAATGCAGACGACCTGAAGAAGGGCCTCACGGAGGCGGCAAAGAACTTCTGAGCAGTGTTCTCCCTACTGCGGACGCTTCAGGAGTAGAAGGGTTCCGCCGTCCGCGCTGGCGAGCTGGCTGCCTGTGACCTCCCAGCCCTGGAGACCGAGGGGCTCGAGCAGCGCTGTCGGGTTCTGTCCGAAGGGCACGCTGAGCACCTGGTATTCCCAGGCCTGACGAACAACACGAGTCGGCAGCACAATCGATCCGCCGACCGTGACGGCCGGCGAGCCGGTCACCTGGACACGAAGCGGCGTGTTCAGCGAATCATTCTCGATGCTCACCGGAACCGCCTGGCCGCTGCCACGGTTCTCGATCCACACTCTCGCCTGGGTCGGCTGCCCTGGCCGGTCCTGCCCTGGCGCTGCGAGCATGGCGTTCCCCGCCATCAGCAGGGCAATTCCACACAGCAAATACGCGAGCGTCGTTCGCATGATCTCGATCCTCCTTATGGAAAGACGGTGCGTTCTTAACAGGCAGCTCGCGCACCGGCGCGTCGTCCGCCTGAAGGCGGACACTACAGGTTACGAAATGCGCTCGTCTGGCGCGTAGCGCTGATGCAGCTTCACCGGCGCCGCCCGGTGTCTCACCCGCAGGTTGACCATCTCCACGAACACCGAGAACCCCATCGCGAAGTAGACATAGCCCTTCGGGATGTGCATGTCGAGGCCGTCCCCGATGAGCGACAGGCCGATGAGCAGGAGAAACGAGAGCGCGAGCACCTTCACCGTCGGATGACGTTCGACGAAGGCGCTGATCGGTCCGGCCGAAAACATCATGATGGCCACCGCCGCCATGACGGCGACGATCATGATCGCGACGTCGGCCGCCATCCCCACCGCGGTGATCACCGAATCGAGCGAGAACACGATGTCGAGCAGCATGATCTGCGCGATGACCGCGCCAAACGTCGGGGCAACGCGCGCCGCCTCGTGTTCGGTCTCGCCTTCGAGCTTGTCGTGGATCTCGGTCGTCGCCTTGCCGAGGAGAAACAGCCCGCCGGTAATGAGGATGAGATCCCGCCCCGAGATCTCCTGACCGAGGACGCTGAAGAGCGGTGCGGTCAGCCGGATAATCCAGACGATGGACAGCAGCAGCAGGATGCGCATCGCCATCGCGGCCAGCAGGCCCACACGTCGAGCCTTGGCCTGAACCGCCGCCGGCAGCTTGCCCGACAGAATCGAGATGAAGATGACGTTGTCCACCCCGAGGACCACTTCGAGGAAGGTCAGCGTGACGAGCGCAAGCAGGCCTTCTGACGTCAGGAACGCATCCATCGTGGAATCTCCGGCGTAGAAGTCTGGTGGAGGTCTAGGAGATCATCACCTTCCGCGGGAACTGCGTGTTGTCCTCGAGGAAGGTCTTCTTGCTGTCCAGCTCTTCAGAGGTCGGCTGCACTGTGCCATTGACGTCGGTCGCCCGTGAGACGAGCGCATGCTCGCCGGGTGTGGCGCCGCTCCACATGTAGGTGAAGAGCTTCCAGGAATACTTGCTGCTCGTCGCCGGATCCATCGTTGCCCTCTGCCACGGGCCATCGTCCACGCGGACCTCGACCGAGCGGAGCGGCGTCCCGTCGTTGAGCACCACGCCACGCACGTTGTGCCGGGTGAGGTCGCGCGTGACGCGCGCGATGAACGACTTGAGCTGCATCTGGGCGATCGCGGTTTCAACCCACTTGATCTCGCCGTCGATCGTCTCGCCCCTTAACGTGCGGTACCACCGGGCTTGGTATTTCCCGAGGTACTGATCCTCCTGTGCGTGGATCTGCGCGAGCCACTTGACGTTGGCCACGCCGTACCAGCCTGGGACGATCAAACGGAGTGGGGAGCCCTGGTGGCGGGTGAGCGGCTCGCCGTTGAGGGCGTAAGCGAGGAACGGCTCGGGCGCGAGCGCCAGATCGCGCGGCAGGCTGCGGCCGAACTGCTGCTCGACCGTGTACTTCTGCGTCCGGAACTCCACCTCCTCCTGGCCGCGGTCGGCGCCAAAGAACACGAACTCGCGCGCCTGTGGCTTGACGCGCGCGCGATCGAGTACCGCACGGAGCGGGACGCCGGTCCACCGTCCGTTGCTCGAGAGGCCTTGCAGCGGACGCCGGTTGCCCGAGCACTCGAAGCCGGCGATGAGTTCCGCGCCGCCCAACTGGCGGAGATCGTCGAGCGACAATGACGCCGCCCGATCCACAAGCCCCGAGACTCTCAGACGAAAGGTCGCCGGATCGACTTCAGGATGACCGTAGTGCTGGGTCGTGAAGAACTGATCCTTCGGCGTGAACGGGCCGTCGATCGTGCGGATGTCGAGCACCCGCCGGTCTGGCGTCGGTGCGAGGTTGATGGTGGTGGGGAGGTCGGTGAACGGCACGAGGGTTTCGCCTTGCGCGAGTGCCGGAAGCGCCCATTCCGGTACGCCCAGCGCGGCGAGTCCGGCCACCGCGAGGCTTCCCCTCAGCATGTCTCGACGATCCAGACGGTTGATCTTGTTCGTCATGTTCGGCCCCTTTTTCGACAGACGCGTTCTCCTGGACAGAGCGTATTATGTTCCAGGTCCGGCTGAAGCCGGACACTACAGGTTAGGAACTGGAGAACTGTAGTGTCCGGCTTCAGCCGGACCTGGCGCGTCATGGTCAAAGCTACGCTCCTGCTTCTCGTGCTTCTCATGGTTCTGGCCGCTGCCGCTGCCGGCGCGCAGGCGACCGTCCAGCCACCTCAGGACGCCAGGGCGACGAGCCCGACGCTCGAAGACGTTCCGTATCCGTACTCGGTCTCCTTCCTGCCGCTCACCGTCTCTGGCCGCGACGTCCGGATGGCGTACATGGACGTGCCGCCGGCGGGTCCGGCCAACGGGCGGACGGTGGTGCTGCTGCACGGCATGAACTTCTACGGCGAATACTGGGCAGCCACGATCGACGCGCTCCGAAAGGAAGGGTTCCGCGTGGTCGTGCCCGATCAGATCGGGTTCGGCCGGTCCTCGAAGGTCGTCATGCCGTACACACTCTCAGGCATGGCGCTCAACACACGCAAGCTGCTCGACGCGCTCGGCGTTCAACGGGCCGCCGTCGTCGGCCACTCGATGGGCGGGATGCTGGCGACGAGATTTGCGCTCCTCTATCCGGACGTGACCGAACGGCTGGTGCTCTACAACCAGATCGGCCTCACGGATGCACGGCTCGTCTGCCAGCCGACGCCGACAGACGAGGTGTATCGGCAGGTGCTGCGGCTGGATTACGGCGCGATCTACCAGTCCATCGCGCGATATTTTCCAAACGGCGTGACCCCGGTCGTGCAGAAGTACATCACGCGCCAGTACGGATGGACGCTCAGCGGCAACTGGCCCGAGGCTGCAATGGTCCGTGCGCTCGCACAGCAGATGGTCTATGAAGATCCTGTCGTCTACGACTGGCCGAATATCAAGGTGCGGACGCTCGAAATCGGGGGCGAGCGGGACGGCGCGACTCCCAACTTCCCGGCGCTCGCTCGGCGCGTCGCCGAGACGATCCCGAGCTGCCAGCTCGTGCTCTTCCCCAACGTGGGCCACGTCCCGCACCTGGAGGCGCCCGACGTGTTTCACCGGGAACTGCTGAAGTTCCTTCTCTCCTAGCCATGGCCGACCCCTTTGTCGGGAGGACCGTCGTCCACTACGAGATCACCGCCAAACTCGGCGGTGGTGGGATGGGGGTCGTCTACAAGGCGCGAGACACCAAACTCGGCCGGCCGGTCGCGCTCAAGTTTCTTCCTTCTCAGTGGAGTCATGACGAGACCGCCAAGCAGCGCTTTATGCGCGAGGCGCAGGCTGCCTCGGCCACCGACCACCCCAACATCTGCACGATTCACAGCATCGAGTCCACCGACGATGGGCAGCTGTTCATCGTCATGGCGTACTACGAGGGCCAGACGCTCAAGCAGAAGCTCGAAGCCGGCGCGATCGGCACGGACCAGGCGCTGTTGATTGCAACGCAGGTCGCCGAAGGGCTGGCCAGGGCCCACGCGCAGGGCGTGGTCCACCGCGACATCAAGCCCGGCAACCTGATGATCGCCGAGCACGGGATCAAGATTCTCGACTTCGGCCTCGCCAAGTTTGCCGACTCGCTGCAGTTGACCATCGCGGGGACGACGCTCGGGACCGCCGCCTACATGTCGCCCGAACAGGCCAGAGGCGAGGAGGCGGACGCGCGCAGCGACATCTGGGCTCTCGGTGTCGTGCTCTACCAGATGCTGACGGGCGAGGTGCCGTTCAAAGGTCTGTACCCCGAGGCCGTTTCGTACGCGATCAGGAACGATCCGCCGCCGCCGCTTCGGGTCCCGGGGCGCGACATCTCTGAGGCGCTCGAGGGGCTCGTCCTTCGCACACTCCATAAAGATCCCGGCGAGCGGTTCCAGAGCGCGCGCGAGCTGGCGCGCGACCTGCGACTCCATCAAGGGTGGACGATCCCGCAGGACCTGCTGACGGTACCGTTGCCTCCCCTGAGGCAGACCGTGCAACCGTCCCCCGGCTTCTGGGGCCGTGTGCGACAGGGTCTGACGCCGGTTCGCGTTGCTGCACTGGTGGCGGCACTCGTCGCGGTCGCCGCCGGTACTTCCTGGTGGCTGACGCGGCCGATCGTGCGGCTGCCGGTCGCCGTGGCGCCGGTGACGAATGAAACCGGCTATGCGGAGCTCGACGCCTATCGTCTCGCGTTGACCGAGTCGCTCATCACTGACCTCGGCGATTCGCCCACCGTCCGCGTGCTTCCCTATGCACGACTCCTGGAGATCGTGCGCGGATTTATCCTGAAGGGTACGGACCCGACCAGCCGCGAGGTGCTCCGGGCGCTCACGACCCACAGCGGGGCCCAAGTCGTGATCGTGCCCACGCTTCTGCGCGAAAACGGAAACTGGCGCGCCCGCGTGGAGTTCCGCAGTCCCGAGACCGCGACGAACCTTGCGGTCTACGAGACCGATCCCGTCGTGTCATCGCTCGTAAAAGACACTGCGTATGGTCTGACAGCATCGCTGGCCGCGGGGATTGAGGGGCACTTCAAGGCGACCGAGCCACTGAGGCTGCGTGTGCTCGCCACCATTCGGGATTTCTTTGGATCCGAGAGGCGGCCGGTCAGCGCACGATTGCGCACGCTTGACGCGGCGGAGGCGTTCGAACGGGGCATCGATGCGTATCACGAGCTCGAATATGACGCGGCCCAGCGGTCGTTCGCAGGCGCCGCCGAGCAGGATGCCAGCAATCCTCTTCCGGTCGCCTGGCTGAGCCGCGTCGCGCAGCGGCTGGGCCGCGTCGACGAGGCGAGGAAGGCGGCGGATCGGGCGCTCGGACTCGTCACGTCCGAGACGCCGGCGACCGACAAGCTGTTGGTCGCGGCCGTGTCGGCCGAATCGCGGCTCGACCCCAGCACTGCCGAAGCACGCTATCGCGATTTGGTGGCGCGGCACGCCGACGAACCCGCGTGGTTGGCCGAGCTGGCTGGATTTGAAGAACGCCAGAGGCGCTATGCCGCCGCCGCCAGCCTCTACCATCAGACACTTAAGCTCGACGCCCATCTGGTACGCCCGCACCTGGAGCTGTGCCGTCTCTACAGCCCGACGCTCTTGAACGAATCCGCCAGCGCCAGGGAGCAAGGTCAACTCGCGCTGTCGGGCTACCAAGCCATCGCTGACCGTGGTGGGGAGGGACAGGCCTTGATGTGCCTGACCGACGTGCTCCGCACGGGAGGCGACGAGGACCGACGAGAAGCGAGGCGGAACGCTGAGGCAGCCGTCAGGATCTTCGAGGAGCTCGGTTTCCAATACAACTTGGCGCGCGCCTACAACTACGTGGCCCTGGCGGCCGCATCGCAAAGCCGCTTCACTGAAGCGGCGGCGCTCTGGGAAAGGTCCCTGACGATCGCACGAACTGCAAGCAACAGGGTGCTTGAGCCACTCGTCCTCATGAACTTGGGTGTGGCGTACCAAACGCTCGGCCGCGGATCGCGCGCTGTGGCATACCGCCAGCAGAGCCTCCAATTGTTCGAAGCCCTTGGAGACGAAAAGAGAGCGGCAGAGCACCGGGCCAACAAAGGCGCCATGCTGATCGAGTACGGCGACCCCGAGGAAGGGCTGCGCGACGTCGAGACCGCTCTCGCGGTATTTCAGAAGCTGGGCGACAAGAACTTCGAGGTGTACTGCCTGCAGCTCAGGGCCGCCTACTACCGGTACGGGGGGCGGCACGCTGAAGCCGGACGCCAATTGAATCAGGCGCTGAACATTGCCAAAGGGCGGGATCTGAAAGACGAGATCGCCGCATTGAACATCGAACTCGCGCGATCGAGATTCGATCTGAACAATTACGAGGGCGCACGGGGTCTGTTGCTGAACGCTCTCGGCGACAACCCGGCTCAGGGGAGCTTGCGCGCCAGAGTCCACTTCGGACGGGTTCAGCTTCGTGTGGGAGACATCACTGGCGCGCGCACGTACCTGAGCCAGGCTCTAGTCGAGACCGAGAAGCGCGACATCCTGTGGATTCTCCCGCTGCTGTACAGCGCGCTCGGCGAACTGGCTTATGAGTCCGGCGATATGAAGGAGGCGCGGACATCCTTCGGGAAGGCGGCCGCCGTCTGGACCGCCGACGAACCGCCGGACGCGGCCAGCGTCGAGGCGCGCGCCTATCTCGGGCTGCTCGATGCACTGGAGGGCCGGTCGGCTCGTGGCGAGAGGGGCGTCCGATCGAGTCTCGATCAGGCGCGCAAGATGGGCCGGTTCGCGCTCGAGAACCAGTGCCGCTTGTACCTGGCGCGCATCGCGCTCCTCGATCGCAGGGTCGAGGACACTCTCCGCGTGTTGAGTGAGATCCCAGCCGACGACGGCGAGCGCGCTCTCGGTCCCGAGATCCAGGCGCAGGTGCACTACTGGCGCAGCCAGGCGCTGGCCCTTCGTGGGGATCGAGCTGGCGCTCGGTCGGAAGCAGACATGGCGCGAATGCTGGTCGAAAGTATCCGCACATCGCTGACCGAGGACTTTCGTCGTGGCTTTGCGTCGCGCCCGGACATTCGTTTGGTGATCGGGTAAGACCTGGTCGCGCCTACGTCGTTTCTTCGTCAGAAGAGTTCGGACACCCTCCCCCCATCGTTATTAGCAATGAGGTGCAAGGTGGACATCAACTGGCGGGACAAAGGACAGTTGAGCATTCTGGACCTGACCGGCAGTTTCGAGGTCAGCGCCGGAGAATGGGAAGTGGTCGCCCTCCGCTCGGCGATTGCCGAGCTGGTGGCCGAGGGCCGTTTGTTCGTGGCGCTTTACCTGTCCGGTCTCGCCTCGATCGACGCGCGTGGCCTGGGCGAACTGGTCCTCGCCCATAAGACCCTGCGTGCGATTGGAGGGGCCTTGATGCTGGTCGCTCCAGGCGGCAGGGTCAGAACAATGCTGTCGGTCACTCGGCTCGATACGGTCCTTCGGCTCTGCGAGTCCGAAATCGAAGCCATCGATGGGATCCCGCGGTTGGGAATGTCACACAATCCAGAACGTCGTACTGCTACGCTGAGCGCCGTCCACTCGGCATCGAGTCCCATTGCCTGTCGTGCCATGTAGGTGGATCTATAATCGCGCGCGCCCGTGTTCCGGACCAGAGTTCCGTTCGGAATTCGACAATTCTGTGAGGAGGTAGACGATGCCGAATGGTGATGATGGATACGGAGAATTTGGCGGCAATGGCAGCGTGCAATGGGTCGTCGACGTCAACGATAAGATCTGGACGTCGGACACAGGAAAACAAGGTCCATATCCTAACGGGCATCGTCAGTCCGGTTCCGATAGGGGCGCGAATCTTCAGGATGCCCATTTTACGATCAGCCTGGAGGTTCCGGAGGGTGTCGACCCGCGCGAGTTCGCCAAGCGCGTAGCAAACGGTTGGGAGCAAGATGGAAAAAAGAACCGTCTGAAGTTCGAGGGACTCAAGATTGAGAAAGGGAATCCAGACCAGATTCGCATCAGTTGGCCCAGATTCAAAGAGACAGCAAAATGAGAACCGCCAGTCCAGAAAACCAGGGGCGCGGATCCCCCGCTACTTGGAGAAGATTCGTCCGAACAGCCTCGTGAACGACGACGAGTCCACCTTCCGCGCCAAGCTCGTCAGGTTCTCACGCAGCTCGCCGGCCGATTGGTACCGCTCGTCGGCGCGCTTGCGGAGCAGCCGGTCGACGATCCGCTGCAGGTGCGCGGGCCGATTGGGCGACAGCTTCGTGAGGGGCTCGGGTTCTTTTTCGAGGACGTTGGTCACCGTCTCGGACGGGGAGGCGCCGGCAAACGGTAGCCTCCCCGTCGCCATCTCGTAAATCACCACCCCAACCGAGAACAGGTCGCTTCTCGGATCGACTGGCGTCTGCAGGATGCGTTCGGGCGCCATGTAGTTGGCCGTCCCGAGCGGCCGGCCAGGCATGGTCGATCCGTAGACCGTCGGCTCGCCGGTGTCTTCCTCCCGGAAGCGTCTCGCCAACCCGAAGTCCAGCACCTTCACCTGCCTCGTCCCGCTGACGAAGATATTGCCGGGCTTGATGTCGCGATGCACGATCCCGCTGCCGTGCGCGGCTTCGAGCGCCTGCGTAATTTGAAGCGCGATCGCCACGACCTCTGCTGTTTCGAGCGGCTTGCGCACCATATGCAACTTGAGGTTCGCCCCCTCGAGCCGCTCCATGGCGATGAACCACCGCCCGTCGTGCTCGTCGATGTCGTAGATCGTGCAGATGTTCGGATGGTTCAGGAGCGCGATCGTCTGGGCCTCGCGCTTGAAGCGTCTCGTGGCCTCAGGGTCACCGGCCAGTTCCTCGGGCAGGAACTTGAGCGCGACCCGGCGCGGCAGCCGGGTGTCCTCGGCCTCGTACACCACTCCCATCCCGCCGATGCCGATCCTTCCGATGACCCGATAGTGCCGGACGGTCGTCCCGACCATTGAGGATGAGGATACCGCAGGAGTGTTCGGAAAGGCCCCCGGCGACGTTAATACCCAAAGAAGAGGAAAGTCGCTATGATTTCGATGGTTCAACCGCTGATGACCGACCCGGAGCTGGGGAAGGGCCGCGCGAGGCCCGAACGGCTCGATGAGGCAGGTTCCGCGCTCCTGAGCAACGAGCCCACCATGGAGCTCGTCGTCAAGGCCCGGCTCGGAGACCGCGCCGCCGTCGAAGCGCTCCTGCAGCGCTGTCTGCCTCCGCTCAAGCGCTGGGCGCACGGCCGGCTGCCGGCCGCCACGCGCGGCTACCTGGACACGGGCGACCTTGTCCAGGATGCCGCCCTTCACCTGCTCAGGCGCCTCGATCTATTCGAGCCCCATCACGTGGGGGCGATGCAAGCCTACTTGCGGCAGTCGGTCATCAACCGGATCCGAGACGAGGTGCGGCGTGTTGGCAGGAATCCGGCACCAATCGAGCTGCCGGAAGAGCTGCCCTCCGATCTCACGTCGCCCCTCGAGACGGCCATCAAGGCCGAAGAGTATCGACGCTATCACGGCGCGCTCGTCAGTCTCAGTCCGAGCGATCGCGAAGTGATCGTGGCGCGTATCGAGGTGCAATGGAGCCTCGGTGAAATTCGGGAGCGCTTCGGTTTGCGGAGCGTCGACGCCGCCAGAATGCGCGTGACACGGGCGCTGCGGCGTCTCACCGAACGCCTGACGCAAGCCGGCGCGTGACACCGCGAAGGAGGGCTGTCATGACGATCGAAGAAACGGTCCGCGGCAACGTCGTCTTCATCGAACCAAAGGGCCGGCTGACGGTGGAAACCGAGGAGGAGTTCAGAGGGACTGTCCGTCAGCTGCTCGAGACTGGGTGGACGCGCCTCGTGCTGAACCTCGCCGATGTGCCCTACATCGACAGCTGCGGCCTCGGCGCGATTGCCCAGGAGTACATCTCCGCGCGCCGTCGCGGTGGTGACCTGAAGCTGCTCAACGTGGCCGGGCGCAACCATCACCTGCTGACGCTCACCAAGCTGGTGACGGTGTTCGAGACGTACGACTCGGAGGATGAGGCCGCGCGCAGTTTTCTTGACGCCAGTCCGCGGGAGCTGCTGAGTCTGACCGGTACACCAACCATGTGTGGCTCTCAAGGAGTTGGAGACTGACGCCATGGCTCAGGCTCTAGGTGTGGTTGTAGACTGGTGCCTGCTTTGGTCCGCCCAAATGGCGGACACGACAGCTTCTGAAGCCGGAGAGAATGTTTTCTGTGGAGGCAGGTATGTTGAGAAGAGCGCTCGCGCCGTTTGTCGTGGCCGCACTGTTCTGTTTGGTCGCGCCCGTGTCGAGTCAGCAGAGGGGACGCGGGGCGCCGCCTCCGTTGCCTGAGGGAAGCGGCAGGGAGCTGGTCCAGGCGAAATGCGTGACGTGCCATCAGACCAACCTCATCACCAACTCGGGCGGATACAACCGGGAGGGATGGGACGCCCTCCTGAAGTCGATGCTGAATCTGTCTGCCGACGAGGCGCCGGCGGTCCTGGGATACCTCGCCACCAACTTCCCTGAGAAACCGAGGCCGGCCGCTGTCGTAATTCCCGGAACCGCCACCGTGTCCATCAAGGAGTGGATGGTGCCCTCGCTCGGCTCGCGGCCGCACGATCCGCTCGCGACGCCTGACGGCGCCATCTGGTGGACGGGCATGTTTGCCAACGTGCTGGGGCGGCTCGATCCGAAGACGGGCGCGATGAAAGAGTTCCCATTGAACACGGTTCAGTCCGGCCCTCACGGCCTCACCAACGATCGGGCCGGCAATATCTGGTTTACAGCCAACAGCAAGGCGTACGTCGGCAAGCTCGACCCGCGGACGGGCGAGGTCACGGAATTTGCGATGCCCGATCCGGCCGCTCGTGACCCGCACACGCCCATCTTCGACAAGACGGGCACCATCCTCTGGTTCACCGTGCAGGGCGGCAACATGGTGGGGAGGCTCAACCCGCAGACGGGCGAGATCAAGCTGGTGACCATGCCCACGCAGGGCGCGCGACCCTACGGCATCCTGATGAATTCAAGAAACGTCCCGTTCTTCGTGGATTTCGGCGTCAACAAAGTGGCCAGCATCGACCCGAATACGATGGCCGTTCGGGAGTATCCGCTGCCGAATGCGGAGAGCCGTCCTCGGCGCATCGCCATCACGAGCGACGACATGATCTGGTATTCAGACTACTCGCGAGGCTATTTGGGCAGACTCAACCCGACGACCGGTGAAGTCAAGGAATGGCCGTCGCCGGGCGGACCGCAGTCGCAGCCGTACGGGATCACCGTGTCGAAGGACATCGTCTGGTACAGCGAATCCGCGGTGAGGCCGAATACGCTCGTGCGCTTCGACCCGAAGACCGAGAAGTTCCAGACCTGGATCATCCCGTCGGGCGGAGGCATCGTGCGTCACATGATGACCACCTCCGACGGCAACCTCGTGCTCGCCTGCAGCGGGGTCAATCGCGTCGCACTCGTCGAGATCAGGTGAGCGTGCCGCGTGAGGCGAAGGCCGCGAGGGCGTAGCACAGGCAGCCGATGAGCATGGCGGCCTGGAAGCCCAGGGTGAGGGCGACAAAGACGGTGGTCACCGAGCCAATCACCGACATGACCCCGTTGAACCCCCAGTAGAACGGGGGATCGGCGAGCGCGCCGCGGCCGGTCTGCCTGAGGGCACCAGGGAACGGCACGCCCATGGCGAGCCCGAGCGGCGCGATAAGCGAGATGGCGATGGCGACACGCGCCGGGAGTGAGAGCGGCAGCAGCGTCGGCACCAGCCGCGGAAGGGCGATGGCCTCGATCGCACCGAGGACGGCCACGACGAGACACGCCGCGCGTAACGGCACGCGCGGGCTGATGGCGCTCCCGATGCCGCCCGCCGCCAGCAGCGTGAAGAGCAGCACCGAAAGCGTGAAGATCGGGTGACCGAGGAGCAGCGTCATGTGCTGCAGCAGCGCCAGCTCCACCGCGATGAAGCCGAAGCCGAGGCAGGCAAAGTAGACGATCGACGCCGCATACGGCCGCGCCGGCTGGCCCCGCGGTTTGCCGAGCGCGGCGAAGAGCACCAGCAGCAGCAGGTTTGGCCCGAGCAGCCAGGTGAACAGCCCGTCGGCAATCCTCGACGGCATGCCCCAGGGACGTTCGACGGCGAAATAGAAGGGACTGTCGTCGAACACCGGACCCACGCGCCGAGGCGATTCGGCCGCGTAGGCCGAGAGCGTCTTCCGTCCGCCGAGCAGTTCGTCGTACGGTGCCGGCGCAGGGCGGCCCGGGACGATCATTGGGACGGCCAGCGTCCAACGGTCCGCGATCTCGGTTGTTTCAGCGGCCGTGAACGGGCGCTTGCGAAGCATGAACAGCATCTGCGGAGGATCGTCGAGCTGCGCGCCTCGCTTCTCGACGAGCGCCACCACGCGCTGGGCCGCCTCTTCGGCGCCGAGCAGCGCCACGGCATTGGCCACGAGCCGCGGGACGTCCGTGCTCCAGCGCAGAATCACCAGCACACCATCGTCGGTCAGATGCTCGTAGTACGCGCGGAAGGCCTCTGTCGTGTACAGATAATTCTCCGAGAGCGAGAGTCCGCCCGAGGCCACTGACGCCCACGAGTCCACGAAGCCGAGGAAGACGACGTCGAACTTCCGATCGGTCCGGCTCATGAAGCTGCGCCCCTCGCTCTGGATCACCTCGACGTCGGGCCGATCGTAGAGGTCGCCTGCGCGCGCGCCGTAATGGCGGACGAACCGAATCATGAGCGGATTGAGCTCGACAGCGGTCACCTTGCGGCTGCCGGCGGCGAGCGCGGCCATCACGTCGGCGCCGCCTCCGGGGCCGATCACCAGCGTCTCGCCGCCCGGCGTCAGTCGAAACGGCAGCGCGCGGTACGACTCGGCCATCTCGCGCGCGCTTTCAATCCGGCCGTCCCACGGCAGAAGGCTCGTCCAGGCGTCCGAGTCGATGTAGAAGCGCGCGAGAAACGGCGGCGGCAGCCCCTCGACGGCGTCAATCCGCGAATAGGCGTTCCAGCCGGTCTGCGTGACGCGCGCACCGGGGCTCGCCTCCATCTGGCGGCGCATGGCCTTGATGGTGCCGGGCGTGACACGAAAGAGTTCCGTGCTCGCGTTCGACAACGCCGCCACGGCCAGTAGCACGGCGCCGGCACCCGCGACCAAGCGGAGCCTTCTCGACAGCAAGGCGGCGGCACACATCGGCGCGATTGCGGCAACGAGCACAGAGGCTTCGCCGCCAAGCGCCTGCAGGAGCACGGTGACGCCGAGTGCCCCGAGCGAGGCGCCCAGGAGATCGGCGAAGTAGAGCGACCCGGCGTCAGGACGGTGTAAATCGAAAATCGTCGAGAGCGCCATGCCGGCCAGAAAAAACGGCACGAGCGGGGCGATGAAGTACAAGGGGAGCCGTTCGATCTGAAACGGAAAGCGGACGAGAATCCAGAGGCAGAGGGGGATGGTTGCTGCGTACAGCAGCGTCAACAGGCCGGCTGTCTCCTCCGACTGGGTCCACCGTGCCCAGTGCAGACGGACCAGATGGACCGCCAGGCCGCCCAGCCCCCAGCCGAGCAGCGCCACCGAGATGGCGAGGAACGCGAAGTGATACCAGATCGTCGCCGAGTAAATCCGGGTCAGACAAATCTCGAAGACGATCCCGGACAGTGTGACGAGAAAGACGACGGCCCGGAGACGAGGTAGCGCCGCCGGCATCAGGGCGCGGCGATCTTGTAGAGATACCGGTAGCCGCGCATGAACATCTCGTTGTCCACGAGCGCGGGCGACGCGTCGAACCCGTCGTTCAAGGTGTTGGTCGCCAGCACCTCGAACCTCGGGCCATGGCGGAGGACGAGCGTCGTGCCGTCCCGGCCGGTGATGTAGACGCGGCCGGCCGCGCCGACCGGCGACGAGAAGATCTCAGGGACACCGTCGAGCCGCTGCGTCTGGTAGTGCGGCGTGCCGGTCTTGGGGTCGAACGCGGACAGGACGCCGGTGTTCGTCTTCAGAAAATACAGCACGTTGTCGTAGAGCAGCGGCGACGGCACGTAGGGCGTGTCGCGCGTCATGCTCCAGGCCACGGCGTTCGATCCGTCGATGTTGCCCCGCGCCTCCGCCAGGCGAACCGCCCTCAGGTCGTTCCCCTGGAACCCGCTCATGAGGATGGCGACGCCGTCCGCGTACACCGGCGAAGGGATCGGATTCATCGTCAGGCCGTCGCTCTCCCAGACGACGCTGCCGTTCTCGAGGTCGTAGCTGCGGATCCGGTTCATCCCTGGGATGATGGCCTGCGCGCGCCCGTTGACGTCGACCACGAGCGGCGTGGCCCAGGTGTCGATTTCCTGGCGCGGCACCCGCCACAGCTCCCGCCCGGTCCGCTTGTCGAGTGCCGCCACGAACGACGGTCCGACGATATGGTCCCAGACGACGACGAGCGTGTTGCGATAGAGTGCGGGCGTAGAGCCTTCGCCGAACTGATTCCTCATGCGTTTGTCGCCGAGGTCAACCTGCCAGACGAGCGTGCCGTCCATGGAGTATGCGTACAGCCCGCGCGATTCGAAGTACGCAAAGACGTGCTCGCCGTCGGTGATTGCCGAGCTCGACGCCCACGTGCTGTTCTCAGGGTGACCCGCTTCGTGCGGCTCTTCCTCGCGGGCGACGCGCTCCCAGACCGTGCGTCCGGTCTGGCGGTCGATGGCCATGACGATGAAACGATGGACGCCGCGTTGAGGGAGGCCACCTCGCGGCGCGTGCTGGGCGTCGCCGGTTGCACCCATCGGCACCGCGGTCAGGAGGAACACGCGGTCGCCCCACACGACCGGAGACGAGGATCCGCGGCCGGGGATCTCCACCTTCCAGCGGACGTTCTTCGTCTCGCTCCACTCAAGCGGCGGATTAGCCGATCGCGAGACGCCGGTGTTGAAGGGCCCACGCCACTGCGACCAGAACCGATCGGATGGTGATGCCTGGGATGGCTGGGTACCCTGGGCCAGCAGCACCGACCCAAACAGCGCAAGACCCGCGGCCGTTGCCAGAGCTGTCTTCGCCATCTTCGTTCGGGTCATCTCTTCACCTGTCTGGTCCGGCTAAAGCCGGACACTACAAAACTTCGGCTGAAGCCGGACACTACGTACCCCGCGACGTACGCCTGACACGCCGTACTGTCGTAGTGTCCGCCTTCAGGCGGACCGTAAGAGTATATATTTGACTCGCGTCGCCTTCATGCGGTCGTTCGATTTTCATATTCGCACGCGCGTCGTCTTCGGCGAGGGCGCCCTCGCGCGTCTGGGCGAGCTCGCGCACGAACTGTCCTTCACGCGGACGCTCATTGTGGCCGATCGGGGCATCGTGGCGACCGGGCTGGCCGACCGCGCCGCGACGCTCCTCGAGGCGGCCGGCATCGCGTCATTTCGCTTTCACGACTTCGACTCCAATCCCGACACGCGGATGGTCGAGGCCGGGCGCGCGCACGCGGCCGCCTGCGCCGTGGATTCGATCGTGGCGCTTGGCGGCGGCAGTTCGCTCGACTGTGCCAAGGCCATCAACTTCGTCCTGACCAGCGGCGGGTCGATGCGCGACTACTGGGGGTTTGGCAAGGCGTCGGAGCCGATGCTGCCCTCGATCGGTGTGCCGACAACCGCCGGGACCGGCAGCGAGGCGCAGGCGTACGCGCTCATCTCGGACGCCGAGACGCACGCCAAGATGGCGTGCGGGGATCCGAAGGCGGCCTTTCGCATCGCGATTCTCGACCCGGTGGTGACCGTCTCGCAGCCGCGCCACGTGACGGCGGTCGCCGGCTACGACGCCATCTCGCACGCCGTCGAGTCGTACGTCACCACGCGCGGTAATCAGATCTCGGATGTCTTCGCCCGCGACGCGTGGCGGCTGCTCGAGCGCCACTACGAACGCGTGCTCGCCCGTCCGGGCGACCTCTTCTCGCGCGGCGCCATGCTCGTCGGCGCGCACGAGGCCGGCATCGCGATCGATCAGTCGATGCTGGGAGCGACGCACGCCTGCGCCAACCCGCTGACGGCACGCTACGGCACGCCCCACGGCGTGGCGATCGCGGTGATGCTGCCGCATGTCGTGCGATGGAATCACGCGCACGTCGGCGACCGCTACGGCGAGCTGTTGAAGGCGTCAGGCCTGGACGGCGGAGAGGCGCCTGGCGAGCGGCTGGCTCTTCGTCTCGAGAGCCTCGCGCGGGTCGGTGGACTGCCGGCCGCGCTGCGAGACCTCGGTGCGGCGCGCGCCGATCTCGCCGCACTCGCCGCCGAGGCGGCCACGCAGTGGACCGGAACGTTCAATCCGCGGCCGTTCGACGCGACCAGCGCGCTCTTGCTGTACGAGCGCGCCTACTGATCGGACACACGGTCCGGCTGAAGCCGGACACTACATGATGAGCACTGAAGCCGGACACGACATGATGAGCACGACATGATGAGCAAGATCTGTTGCGGACTGTCCGGTTTCAGATCGTAGACAGACGTGGTAGATAGACGTGGTAGATAGAGGTGCTAGACAGACGTAGTGTCCGGCTTCAGCCGGACCTTCCTGACGTCGGAATCGGATGGACGACGTGCCGTCCGATCCTGCCCGTTGAATCGCGGAGGACCTGAAAGAAGCACTCGATGAGGTCGGCGCGCCGCCGTCCGCGCTGCACGTCGTCGCGGAGATGGTCGCGTGCAGTGTCGACAGAAAGCGCGGGACGGTACAGCCGGTCGGTGGTCAACGCATCGAAGACATCCACGATGCCGACGATCTGAGCCAGCAGAGGGACGGCGTCGCCCCTCAGGCCGTCCGGATAGCCGCTCCCGTCCAGACACTCGTGATGGTGGCGGATGATCGACCGGGCCTTCTTGAGCGAGAGTAGCCCGGCACACAGATCGTCGCCGACGATTGTGTGCCGCTTCATCACGTCGTATTCGGCCGCCGTGAGCGGGCCGGGCTTGAGGAGAATCGCGTCGGGCACGCCGATCTTGCCCAAATCGTGGAGGAAGCCGCCGCGACGCAGCGCGCGCAGGTCGTCGCCGGTCAGGCCCAGACGCTCGCCGACGGCGGCGCCGTACGCCGCCAGGCGCTCGCAATGGCCCTTGGTGTACGGATCCCGGGCCTCGATGGTCACGGCGAGCGCCGTCATCACGACCTCGATCGATTCGAGGTTGTCGGTGTCCTTCTTCAGTTTGACAAGCGCGCGCACGCGTGCCAGCAACTCGTCGGCCGCGATCGGCTTGCCAAGCACATCGTCGGCGCCGACGTTGGCGGCCTGGGTGAGCAGGTCAGGATCCTTCTGGGCGGTGACCAGCACGACCGGCGTGAATCGCGTGCCGATGTCACTCTTCAGGCGCCGGCAGACTTCGAGTCCGCTCAGGCCGGGCATCGAGACGTCAAGCAGGACGACGTCTGGGCCTTCGCGGTTGACCGCCCGCAGGCCCGCGTGGCCGTCTGGCGCGCTCGACACGGCGTAGCCCTGCCGTGTGAGCAAACGGCTCAGGATGTCCACGATGGCTGGCTGGTCGTCGATGACGAGCACCTTCGCCTTCGCGGGGACCAAACCGACGTTTCGCAGTCGCGCTGTTCGGTCTGTCGGGACGAGTGACAACGGCTCTGACAGGCTGCAGGGAACCAAGAGATACCTCGATAAGGCGGTTGCCTACGCGGTAATGTCTGCCTGTATGCGGACTTTCTCAAGTCCAACTGAGCTACGACATTACGAAACGCCTCACATTCAGCACGAACCGTACCCGGCACAAGACAGCGGAATCGCCAGCCTGTTCAACAGATTCCGCGACCGTCCTGGCGCAGGCAGAGTGCGCTGTGCGGTTCAAACGCGCACAGTCCGCACGCTGTGCCCGCACGCTGCACGCCGGCAGACAGGATTGGTCAGCCTGTTTCAAAACCGTCGCGATCGCCTGCATTGGCGGCTTCATCTGTGGGGTCCGCCTTCAGGCGGACCTTGAGACCGCGGGATCTGGCACAAGACTCGCAGGAGCTCGGCCGCATCATGCGTCTGATCTCGCGGACCGACACGCCCCTCGCAGCCGGCCTCGTCGTTGGCGCGCTCGTCCTGTTTCACCAGCCCCTGCGGTTCGTGCTCGACTGGGCGCGGAACATTGAAGGCGACTACCACCTCGATCTGGTGCCGGCGCTGGTGATCCTGACCGCCATGTTCGCGTTTCATGAGCTTCGCAAGCGCCGGCAGAGCCAGGCAGAAACGATGACGGCCGCCGCCCAAGCGCAGCAGCATCTCGCCAGGACGAAAGAGCTCGAGGCGCTCGTCGCATTCGGACGGACGCTCGCGAGCGCGCTCGATATGCAGGGCCTGCAGTACGCCGTGTCGAAGTGTCTCCCGGGGTTTACCGGCGAGCGCGGCATGTGGGTGCTCGTCACACGGCAGGGCGAGTGGAACGTGCTCGCGATCGATCCGGTCACCGAACAAGAGCTGTCGCGCGAGGATCTGGAGCGGACGGCGTCGATCGCGCTTCTGGCGCGCAAGGCCGAGGAGAACGCTCACGGCGAAGGGACGGTGGTCGAGTCCTCACTGTGCTTCCCCCTGGTCGTCGGGACCACTGTGGTCGGCGTGATGGGCGTGCGGCAGTCGCCGGCCGGCAGTCAGCAGTCGGCCGTCGGCAGTCGGCCGTCGGAGGTGGCGCTTGATGGGGCGGCGCGACGCGCGCTGGGCGTGGCCGCGTCCCTGCTGAGCATCGCCGTCCGCAACACGGCGCTGCTCGTCGAGATCCGGGACGTCAGCGTGCACGACCCGCTGACCGGCTGCCTGAACCGCAAGCCGGGCCTCGAGGTGCTCGACGCGGAGCTTCGGCGGGCCAGACGATCCGGCCAGCCGTTGTCCGTCCTGATGCTCGACGTCGACGAGTTCAAGCAGATCAACGATCGATACGGTCACCTCTGCGGCGACCTGGTGCTAGGCACCATCGGCCGGCGCCTGGTGCAAACCCTTCGGGGCAGCGACGTCAAGTGCCGCTACGGAGGCGACGAGTTCATCCTGATTTGTCCCGACACGCCGCTTCAGGGCGCGCAGCAGGTGGCCAACGGCATCCGCAAGGAGATCATGGCTCACCCGATCGAGCACAACGGCCAGACGCTGTCGGCGACCGTCAGCATCGGCATCGCGTCGGCCGAGGCCGGAGAGACCGATGCGAAGACGATCATCCATCGAGCCGACAAGGCGCTCTATTGCGCCAAGAAGGCCGGGCGAAACCGCTCGATCGTCGCCTCGGGGCCCAACGGTGATATCGGGCCCGCCCCGCCAATCTACCTCGCTCACGATCTAGAACTGACGGCTTAGGAGTTCCTAACGGGCTCATGGCTCAAGGCTCATGGGTGTAGCCGTGACGTCCGGCTCAAGCCGGACACTACGACAGACTCGGCAGCCCACAGATGTAGTGTCCGGCTTCAGCCGGACCCTCAAAAGTACTTCGACAGCGTCTTGTGGCTCGGGCGCGCCGAGGCGGTCAGTCGCGACACGACCACCATCAAGAGCGCCGAGACGAGCGTCATGGGCACCACGGGCAGAAAGCCCAGCACCAGCGTCCCGACTGCCGCGCGCGTGACGATATCAACGCTTCCCACCGAGAGGATGGAAACCGCGGCGGCGCCGGCCGGCGGCGCGGGCACCACCGCCTGCAGCACCGCGACGGCCGCGACGGCGGCGGCCGTCCAGACCGTCGTCGCCAGCGCGCCCCACCTGGTGCTGCCTTTCCAGAAGAGCGCGGCGACGAGCAGCGGGACGAGCGCCGAGTAGCCGGCAAAGGCATATTGGGTCGCGAGATCGAAGATGGACTGGGGCGCGAGGAGCGCGATGAGGTAGGCGACGCAGGTAAGCACGATGACAAAGATCCGGCCCGTGTGGACCTGTACCGCCTCGCCAAAGCGCCGCGTGCCTTCGTAGTAGACAAACACGTCCTCGGTAAACATCGTGGAGAGCGCCAGAATCTGCGAGTCGCTCGCCATGACGGCCGCCATGACGGCCGCCCCGAGAATCGACGCCAACCACAGCGGCGCGTAGCCTTCGACAAGCTTCAAGATCACATCGTCACCGCTGGCGGCGGCCCGCAGCTGGCTGCGCCGCTCGGGCGAGAGCGTCGAACCCTCAGCGGCCAGCGTCGCACGCGCTTCGATCTTGGTCTGGATGGTCGGTACGTCGGTGGCGGCGTTGGAGACGACGCCAAGAAACACCGACGGCAGCCAGATGGCGAGCATGCAGATCGGGTACAGCACGACGGTCTTCCTGAAGTGCGCCAGCCGTTTTGCGGTCAGACAGAAGATGCCGATGTGCGGAAAGGCAATCGAAGAAAGGGGAATAAACGTGTAGCTGAAAAAATACGCTGCCGACACGCGCTCCCGAGAGAGAAGCGGCGCGGTGGACGGCGACGCGAGCAGGGTGTCCATCGCCCGGCTGAATCCGCCCATGCCGGTGGCGATCGCTGAGACCGCGATGGCCCCGAAGGAGAGAAACAGGATCGTCTGGAACGTATTGACCCACGCCGTACCGCGCATCCCGCCAAAGAACACGTAGCTCATGACCACCATCGAGACAATGGCGCCGCCCAGCCAGAAGGGCACGAGCCCGCCGCTGACCGAGGCGAGCACCGTGCCGCCGCCGATGACGGCGATGACGACGTACGGAATGAGCAGGAGCGCCTGCACGACGAAGATGACGGTCCCGATGTGCCCGCATTCCCAGCGATCGCGGAACATCTGGACCGGCGTCATGAAGCCGTGGCGCTTGCCGAGCGCCCACATCTTGGTGCCCATGAAGAAGAGGCAGACCGGGATGACGAGCGCGGAGGAAGACGCCATCAGGCCGTAGGTGACGATGCCGTTGGCAAACGCGTGGCCCGACGCGCCGAGAATCGAGAACGCCGTCATGTTGGCGCCGAACAGCGACAGCAGGAACACCGCGGGACCGAGCGATCGACCGGCGAGAAAGTAGTCTTCCGCGTCCGATCGTCGCGCGGCGCGGCGGCTCGCGAAGATGCCGATGTAGAGCACGACGGCGAAGTATCCGAAGATGACGGCCGCCGGGATCATTGATGCGCCCGGTCCTCGAGGTGCGACGGCCAGT
Organism: Acidobacteria bacterium RIFCSPLOWO2_12_FULL_65_11; assembly: GCA_001767495.1. GTDB lineage: Bacteria > Acidobacteriota > Vicinamibacteria > Vicinamibacterales > CAVVIG01 > 2-12-FULL-65-11. The sequence goes on from MELA01000132.1 coordinate 31,685, forward strand.
GCCACCGCACGAGCAGCCACAGCACGACGCTAGTGGCGAGCGTGTAGGCCGCCTGATAGAAAAGCCCGATGGGCAGGAATCCGAAGACGAGCGGGCGCACGTCGCGCCAGAACCAGAAGTCCTGATGCAGCACGTAGAGCACGAGGACCAGCACGACGCTGAGCGCGGGCGCCATGGGCGCTATACTACGACATCATGCGTGGGTCTCCAGCGGATCGGGCCGGCGTGGCGGCCGATGTCACAATTGAACATGCCCGCGAGACGCTCGACCGATGGGTGCGAGAAGTGGTTGACTGGCACTTCAACCCGGAGTCCGGCTGTCCCTTCTGGTTGGATGTTGTGAAGAAGGCGGGCTGGGATCCCCGCCGCGAGATCAAGAGCTTCGCGGACCTCGGACGCTTTGGTTCCTTCGAGGACGAATGGCTGCGCGGCGGACCGGTCCAGCGCTGGATCCCGAAAGGCCTGGCCGGCAAGCCGGTCTTCGTCTTCGAGACCGGCGGCACGACCGGCACGCCGAAGACGCGCGTCGCGATGGAAGACTTCCGCATCGACTACGAGCTCTTCAGCGCGACACTCGCCGACGAGTACTTCCCGAAGGGCGCCAACTGGCTGATGCTCGGGCCCTCGGGTCCGCGACGGCTGCGCCTGGCGGTCGAGCACCTCGCGCAGTATCGCGGCGGCATCAGCTTCTGCGTCGATCTCGACCCGCGCTGGGTCATCAAGCTCATCAAGAAAGGCTGGATGGAGCACCTGCAGGCCTATAAGGACCACGTCATCGACCAGGCCGTGACGATTCTCGAGGCCGGGCACGACATCCGCTGCCTCTTTACGACGCCCAAGCTGCTCGAAGCGCTCGCGCTAAGGCTCGAATCGAAGGGAACGACGATCAGAAAAGCCGGCGTCACAGGGATTTTCTCTGGCGGCACGGAGTTTACGCCGCAGTGGAACCGCTTCGCCCACGAGGAGCTGCTCGACGGCGCCTATATGACGCCGACCTACGGCAACACGTTGATGGGTCTGGCGGCAAGCGCACCGACCGGGCCGCACAACAACTACAAAATCGCCTACTACGCACCCCAACCGCGGGCGGTCATCGAGGTGGTGGATTTTGACAAGCCGGACCAGCTCGTCGAGTACGGACAGACCGGACGCGTGAAGTTGACGACGCTCACGAAGGAATTCTTCATGCCGGGCTTCCTCGAGCGCGACGAAGGCGAGCGCGAGCCGGCCTGCGATCGCTATCGGTGGGACGGCATCAGCGGCGTCCGGCCGTACCGAGGCTTCGCCGCGACCACGACCGTTGGAGTGTATTAGTGCTTCATATTCCTATTCTTCGCTGGGGCCAGCCGTATACGAGCATCGACGTCGATGAGGTCAAGCACTTCGCGACCGGCGAGCCGATTGCCACAGTCAGCCGTGCCAATGGCGGCCTGATTCAGCGCGACATGCGCAAGGCGTCGCGCGCGCGCGAGGCCCTACGCGAGATCCCGATCGACGACCTGATCGCGCGCGTGGGCGCGGCCGGCGAGCTCTACATGAACGGCGAGCTGCCGATGGGTGATGGCACGCAGACGCCTGAGGAATTCGTGCGCGCGCAGTCGGCCACCACAGGCCTGCCCGAGACGATGTGCCGTGCGAACATGAAGAAGAACGCGTTCGTGCTGGGCAAGATGCGCGACATCCTCACGTCGCTGACCCGAGGGCTCGCCTTCGACGTGTTGTCGCGCGGCCACGGCGAGGAGCGCGGCGTGCCGATCAGCTATCAGGCGCAGAGTCCCGTCGTCGGGCTCGTGCTCCCGTCGAACTCGCCCGGCGTCCACACCTTGTGGCTGCCGATCGTCCCGTTACAGGTCGGTCTGGTGCTCAAGCCGGGCCCGCAGGAACCATGGACGCCGTACCGGATGACGGAGGCGTTTTTCAAAGCCGGCATCCCGCGCGAGGCGATCTCGGTGTATCCGGGCGAGGGTGACGTCGGCGCGGCCGTGCTCGACAGTTGCGGTAGGAACCTGATTTTCGGCGGCACGCCGACCGTCGATCGCTATCGCGGGAATCCCAGGGTTCAGGCCCACGGTCCTGGCTTCTCGAAGATTCTCCTCGGCGACGACCAGGTCGACCGCTGGGAGCAGTTTCTCGATGTGATGGTCGACAGCGTGTTCCTCAACAGCGGGCGCAGCTGCATCAATTGCTCGGGCATCTGGGCGAGCCGCCACACCCGCGAGATCGCCGAGGCGCTGGCGCGCCGGCTGGGCAGCGTCCGGCCGCTCCCGCACGATCATCCCGACGCGAGCCTGGCGGCATTCACGGTGCCGGGCGTGGCCGACGCGGTCTCGCAGTCGATCGACGCCGATCTGCAGGCGCCCGGCGTGGCCGACGTCACCGCCAAGTACCGCGAAGGCTCGCGCGTGGTCAAAGAGGGGAGAGCCGACTATCTGCTGCCGACCGTCGTGCACTGCGAGTCGGTGGCGGCCGCCATTGCGAAGAAGGAATACATGTTCCCCTTTGTGACCGTCGTCGAGTGTCCCGAGGCCAAGATGGTCGACGCCATCGGGCCAACACTTGTGTGCAGCGCGATTACCTGCAAGAGGGAACTCAAGCGACGCCTGCTCGACGCCGTCCACATCGACCGGCTCAACCTCGGTCCGGTTCCGACCGTCCAGCTCAACTGGCTGCAGCCGCACGAAGGCAACCTCATCGAGTTCCTCTTCCGTCCGCGCGCCTTTCAGTCCGCGGATCTGTAGGTGCTTTGGTGCGTAGGTTCTTCGGTGCTTGGGTGCCATGAAAATCCTCTCGATTACAGCTGGGGCGGCTGGCATGTACTGCGGCAGCTGCGGGCGCGACAACGCACTTGCCGTTGAGTTGATGGCGCGCGGCCACGACGTGACGCTGCTGCCGCTCTACACGCCGACGACGACCGACGAAGAGAACGTCAGCAGAAACCAGGTGCTCTTCGGCGGGATCAGCATCTATCTCGAGCAGTATCTGGCTCTGTTCCGGCACACGCCGCGGTTCCTCGATCGGCTCTGGGACTCGCCGCGCGTGATCGGGGCGCTCGCGAGTCGATCGCTCTCGACCGATCCGAAGCTTCTCGGCGACATGACGATCTCGATGCTCGAGGGCGATCGCGGCGTGCTGCGCAAGGAATTCGTCAAGCTGAGCGAGTGGCTCGCCGACGAGCCCGTGCCCGACCTCGTCAACCTGCCGAACTCGCTGCTGATCGGGCTCGCCAGGCCGCTGCGAGAGATCCTGAAGCGCCCGATCTGCTGCACGCTGCAGGGCGAGGATCTGTTTCTCGAGGGCCTCATCGAGCCGTACCGCACGCGAGCGATCGAGCTGATTCGCCGTCAGGTTCGGGACGCGGACTGTTTTCTCTCGGTCAGCGACTACTATGTGCCGGTGATGTCGCGACTGCTAGGCATCCCGCCCGGCCGTATGGCGGTTGTTCCCCTCGGTATCAACCTGTCCGGCTACGAGCCGAGAACCGCGCGCCGATCGGAGGCCCAAACACCCGGGCGCGCTGAAGACGACGAATTTCGCGTCGGGTACTTCGCGCGTATCGCGCCCGAAAAAGGCCTGCACGTGCTGGCCGCTGCCTACGAGCGGTTCCGTGGCCGCACGGGCGGCGCGCGCGTGAGGCTCGAAGTGGCGGGATACATGTCGCACGCGCATGCGGCGTATCTTGAAAGTGTGCGGACTGCGCTCGACAAGGCCGGACTGGCCGGCGAGTTCGCGTATCGAGGCGCCGTCGATCGGCGCGGCAAGCTGGCGTTCCTTCGGTCGCTCGACGTGCTGTCGGTGCCGGCGACCTACGACGAGCCCAAGGGCGTGTTTCTCCTCGAGGCGATGGCGAGCGGCGTCCCCGTCGTGCAGCCGCGCCGCGGCGCGTTCACCGAGATCGTCGAGCGGACCGGCGGCGGCATGCTCGTCGCGCCCGACGACCCGGTGGCGCTCTCCGACGGCCTGTACTCCCTCTGGCAGGATCGCGCGCGGGCCGCGCGGCTCGGACAGGCTGGCGTTGAGGGCGTCCGCGCGCATTACACGATCGCCCGCGCCGCCGATCGTCTGCTCGAGGTTTACGAGAAGGTTCGAGGTTCAGCTGTAGTGTCCGGCTTCAGCCGGACGTCGAAGTCCGCCTAAAGGCGGACGCTACAGGTTATCTAGACTGCCTGTCGTGTTGTTAGTCACCGATCTCAGCAAAGAATATCCGACGCCGCGCGGGCCGCTGTCGATCCTCGCGGGCGTCTCCTTCTCGCTCGCGCCGGGCGAGGCGGCCGCGATCATGGGGCCGTCTGGCAGCGGCAAGAGCTCGCTGCTGTACGTTCTGGGTGCGCTCGAGCCGCCGACTTCAGGCACCGTCACGCTCGACGGCCGCAATCCCTTCGATCTCGCGCCCGACGAGCTGGCGGCCTTTCGCAACAAGGCGATCGGCTTCGTCTTTCAGGATCACTGCCTGCTGCCGCAGTGCACGGTCCTCGAGAACGTGCTGATTCCCACGCTCGTGGCGCCGGCGACAGAAATCACCGGGGCCGGCGGCGACGGCGTCACCGGGCACGCCCGGGGGCTCATCGAGCGGGTCGGACTCGGCGACCGAATCGACCATCGGCCGGGCGAGCTTTCGGGCGGGGAGCGGCAGCGCGTGGCGATTGCCCGGGCGCTCGTCCGCGAGCCGAGACTCGTCCTGTGCGACGAACCGACCGGCAATCTGGATCGGGCCTCGGCCGACAATGTGACTTCGCTGCTCCTCGACTTGCATCGCCAGCAGGGGACCTTGCTGATAGTTGTGACACACAGCCCGGCCCTGGCAGAACGGTTCCCCCTCCGGTTCGAGCTGGTCGATCGGCAACTTGTGAAAACGTGAGGCCAGGGACGCCCTGCGGCCGACCTCCGACGGCCGACGTGTTATCCTCGCAGAGTCGACGACCTCGGCAACACGTGCGACAAAGGAGTCAGAGCAATGGTAGAGACCAAGACGTCCAAGGTTCCAGCAGGTGCGGTCGAGCTCTACAACATCTTCATTCACGGCGGGATGAACCGCCGCGACTTCCTCGACGGCCTCAAGAAATTCGCCGTTGCGGGCATGACCGTTCCCTCGCTCGTCGAGGCGCTGATGCCCAACTACGCGGCCGCCCAGCAAGTGGCCCCGACCGACGCCCGGATCAAGGCCGAATATCTGACCGTGCCCTCACCGCAGGGTAACGGCAGCATCAAGGGCTTGTTCGTTCGGCCGGCCAGCGCCACCGCCACGACCAGGCTGCCTGGCATTCTGGTCATCCACGAGAACCGGGGCCTCAATCCTCACATCGAGGACGTCGCGCGCCGTTTCGCGCTCGCCAACTTCATGGCGTTCGCGCCAGACGCGCTGACCTCGGTCGGCGGCTATCCGGGTGACGAGGCCCGGGCCGGACAGCTGTTCGGGACGGTCGATCGCGCCAAGATGACTGAGGACTTCGTGGCCGCGGCGATGTGGCTGAAGAACCGGCCGGACAGCACCGGCAGGATCGGAGCCACCGGTTTCTGCTTCGGCGGGGGCATCGCCAACACACTGGCCGTTCGGCTCGGCGCCGATATCGCGGCGGTCGCGCCGTATTACGGTGCAGCGCCGGCGGCTGCCGACGTCCCGAAGATCAAGGCGGCCGTCCTGGTCCATCATGGGGAAACGGACACGCGGCTCGTGATGGCGTGGCCGGCGTACGAGGCGGCGCTCAAGGCCGGGGGCGTCACGTACGAAGGGCACATCTATCCAGGCGCGGCGCACGGCTTCAACAACGACGCGACGCCCGAGCGCTACAACAAAGCCGCGGCCGACGCGGCCTGGGCGAGCACGATCGCGTGGTTCAACAAATACGTACGAGGGTGAAGCCTCGCGTTAGAAGGCTCAGGGCTCAAGGCTCAAGGCTTAAGCCGACTTTAAGCCGTAGGCCTTGAGCCATAAGCCATAAGCCCTGAGCCATGCAGCCGCGTCACCTCGTTCTCCGCGGCCTCCTCTACTACTGGCGAACCAATGTCGCCGTCATGGCGGGCGTTGGCACTGCCGTCGCCGTGCTGGCGGGCGCGCTGCTCGTCGGCGACTCGGTCCGTGGCAGTCTGCGCGATCTCGTCCTTGAGCGGCTCGGCCGCACCGACCACGCCATCGTCTCGTCGGGATTCTTTCGCGAGGCATTCGCCGACGACCTGCGCGTTGACGAGGCGTTCGGGGCGTCATTCGCGTCGGTCGCGCCGCTCATCGCCGTGCAAGGTGTCGTCAGCGAACAGGCGAGCGGCCGGCGCGCCTCGCGTGTGCTGGTGTATGGAGTGGACGACAGGTTCTGGCGCTTTCACGGCCTGACCGGCCCGCCGGCGCCCCTGACACCGGAGGGACGCGACGCGCTCGTCAGCCGAGCGCTCGCCGCAGAGATCGGCGCCCTCGTCGATGGCTCCGTGCTGGTGCGCCTGGAGCGGCCGTCGGCTGTCCCGGTCGAATCGCTGCACGGTCGCAAAGACGATCTGGGCCGCACGCTGCGCCTGACCGTTCGGGGCGTGCTCGGTCCTGAATATCTGGGTGAGTTCTCGCTGCAGCCCCAGCAGAGTGAGGTGCGGGCCGTGTTCGTGCCGCTCGCGCGACTTCAGCGGGAACTCGATCTCGCTGGTCGAGTGAACACGCTTCTCGTGTCGGACCGGGTCGAAACGCCGGGTCCAGCAGGACCCGGCCTACGTACGGAGACGGTACGGAGGGCGGGTCCTGTGGACCCGCCTGGAATATTGGAGGGGATTATCAGACGCCGGGCCACGCTCGCGGACATCGAGTTGACGCTGCGGCCGATCGAATCGCGCCACGAGCTGGCACTCGAGAGCGCGGCCGGCGTGATCGACCCGCCGCGCGAAGCCGCCGCCGCCGAGGCCGCGGCGGCCGCGGGCATGAAGGCGCAGCCGGTGTTCACCTACCTGGCAAACAGCCTGCAGAGCGCCGACCGTCAGGTGCCGTACTCGCTGGTGACGGCCATGGACCTTGGCTCGATCGCGAACCTGCCGGCCGGTGCCGCCGGGTCGTCCGCACCTCCGCCCATCGTGCTGAACGAGTGGACGGCTCGCGATCTTCGGGTGACGCCGGGCGATCCGCTGACGCTCGAGTACTACGTCTGGGAAGAACCGGGCCGCCTGGTCGAACGCACGGCCGAGTTTCGAATCGCGGCGGTGGTGCCCATCACGGGCGCCGCGGCCGACCGGGATCTCGCTCCCGTCTATCCGGGCCTCACCGACGCCGATA
>MELA01000133.1:0-15453 GCA_001767495.1 Acidobacteria bacterium RIFCSPLOWO2_12_FULL_65_11
CCGAGAATCGCGGCCTGAGAGCGGCGCAATCGCGGTGGCGCAGGGATCCAGCACGAGCCTGTTCGGATTGAAGCGGTGCCCCTCGTGGGGCGCGTACGGTCCGGCGACGCGGAACCCGTAGAGCTGTCCAGGCTGAATCCCCTCGAGCCAGACATGCCAGATGTCACCGGTCTTGTTGCGTGCCGCATCGAGGATGATGCTGCGGGCTGGCAGGGCGTCCTCGGCATGGTCGAACAGATCGAGGCGGACTCCGGAGGCGTGCCGGCTGAAGATCGCGAAGTTGACGCCGTCACGGCGCGGACGTGCGCCGAGCGGGAAGGGCACGCCGGTGCGGACGGCCTGAACCTCGCACAACCGCAGGAGGCGCTCCAACTCGGCCAGCTGCACCGCGTTCGACTTCGACATCGAGTGATCTCCGCTGTGACGGTGGAAGCCTCAAATAGGAAGAACTGGCGCATCAGCGCCATCGTGTCGGTCCCGGTTGGAAGGTCGGTTTGCGGCAGACGGGAGTGCTTCTATGCCCGCACCCCATTCACCCCCGCGTGGGATTACTGGCGGTCGAGGGCGCCGCCCGATACAGAAAGAACAGGGCGAGTCCCGTGCACAGCGCGCCGCCCACGATGTTCCCCAGCGTGACCGGGATCTGGTTCCACACCCACCAGTCTGCGACCGTGATCTTCGCGCCGAGCATCATGGCCGAGGGGATGAGATACATGTTCACCACCGAATGCTCGTACCCAAGGGCGAAGAAGGTCAGGATCGGTAACCACATGGCCGTCACCTTTCCCGCCGTCGAGCGTGACGAGAAGGCGAGCACCGTCCCGATCGTGACCATCCAGTTGCAGAGGATCGCCTTCACGATCGCCGTGCCCCAGCCGAGGACGGGCCCGATCTCTCGATAGGCGAGAGTCTTCTTCTCGGCGAGGGCGCGGAGCCTTTCGCCGACCGCGCCGCTGTCTCCCGTGCCGAAGTTGGTGACGGCCCAGTAGAACAGGAGCGCGTACAGTACGCTTCCCGCGAGGTTCCCGAGGTAAACCCAGAACCAGTTGCGGATCAGTGCGCCGCCACTCACACGGCCGCCCGCCAGACCGAGCGGCAGGAGGGCGAAGTTCCCGGTGACCAGCTCGAATCCGAGCAGGACCAGCATGACGAAGCCCACTGGAAACAGGACCGCGCCGGCGATGGCCGGGAGCCCCTGAGCTACGACCGTCCACGACAGCGACGTCGCGAACCCCAGGAACGCGCCCGAGAGCGCGCCACTCACCACCATCTTCGATACCGGGAGCTTGGCCTTGTATTCCGCGGCCTGCAGCAGGTCGCCGACGAGCTCGGTCGGTTTCACGTAGTCCATAGACCCTCCCTGGCATCGACCCGGCGGGAGGGACGATAGACGGATCTAGGGGGGACTAGCGCCCTGCCCCGGGCAACAGCAGAGCCGTGCCTCATCGCGCCGGTCGGTTGAACACAGTGAGCGCTACCGCGATGGCGGTCACTCCTTGCGCAAGGAGCAGCAGCAGGCCCCAGTCAGGGCGAAAGCCCCCGGTGCGGGGATTGAACTCGAAGCAGCGCAGCAAGCGTTCCCCGGGCACCTCGTAATAGGGCACGAAGCTACCCCGCAGCTCCCAGGCGAGTTCGCGAAAGCGCGACAAAGGAATCGGGTACCCGAGCAGCGCTCGGATCACGCGTCCCTGATCCACGGCGACGAGCAACGATTCGTGGACGTATTGCCCGGTCGAGGGGTCGCGCCAGTACCCGAAGTCGAGTTCCGATGTGATCTGCGCCACGTTCTTACCGGCAGCCACTGCGAAGAACCAATTCGGATCGCTCGCGAGCTCCATCGCGTCGGCTTGAAGCCGCATATCAGCGACCGTATCCACGTCGTCAAAGCTCAGGGCGAGTACGCGGTAGTCCCGACCCAGCCCGCCCACTTGCTGAACGGCGTCCCGGATCAATCGAAGAGACGGGATGCACGTTCCCGTGCAGCGTTGGTAGAAGAACGTGACAAGGAGCGGGGTGTCGCGCCAAAGCGAGGACAGCTGCACGACGCGCCCGTCGCCGAGGCGCAATGGCATATCTGGCAGCCTACGATCCACCAGGCGGACCTCGTTACGGAGCGACGACTGCAGGTCGGCCGCCTGCGCGAGCTCTGCGCCACAGCAGGCGAGTGTCGCGAGCAGGCCGACTATTATGACGCGCATCGTTCTTGACTCAGACCGCCACCCTAAACGCCCTGATCCATCTCTTGCCGATCTCGACGAAAAACACGATGAGCCCGACTAGGAATAGCGCTGCGAACAGGGCGCCGAGTCCGGCATAACCCGCACCATGTGCGAGCTCGGCCGGATAGACGGCGAATCGTCGGGGGATTGAAGCCGCCCCAGACAGATAGAACATGAACAACATTCCGTAGCCTCCTACCATGAGGAGGAGGATGACAAGGTTGTGGAAACTCGGCTTCTCCGGAAGCTCCGTCGCGGCCTGACAGCAGTGATAGAAATAACCCGTCACCAGGAGCATGAGCCCCATCAGCATGTAGGTGTGAAAGTGCGCCGGCACCCACAACGTGTTGTGGAACTTCATGTTGACCAGGATCGTCGAATCGATCCCCGCGCCCCCCCCGCCGATCGCCCACCCCGCAAGCCCGACAAACAGGAGGATCGACGCCAGGTTCCATCGCATCTTCGACCGGTACACAAGCATGAGTGCGCCGAAGAGCGTGACGACCGCCGCGGGTATCGAACTGATGTAGGAGGCGACCTGGCCGATATACTGGACCACGACAGGCTGGACGAAATCCATGTACAGGTGATGGAAGTATGCCGCGAGAAAAACGACGAGCACCGTGTTCCAGGAGAGCGCGACGATTTTGTTCGCTTTCCACGGCCGCCCGGCATATTCGGGAAGCACCTCGTAGGTCACCGCGAGGCCAAGATACATGCTGAGGTTCACAAGCACATGCCCGAAGAAGAACGTCAGGTTCTTCATCAGCAGCGCGTCGCTCCTCACGCCGCCCAGCACGTCGGCAAAAGACAGCGCGAGCGCGATTACCCCTGCCACGAGGCACGCCACGCACGCGATCAGGCTGACCGTCGTGATCAGTACGAGCGGTGGCACCTCCGGTTCCGTGCGTCCCGCCAGATAATGCCAGCCCAGTGCCTCCGAGAGCGAATAACGCCGGGCAATCGCTCGCAGCATATCGACCGACCAGATGAGCCAGGTCGCGCCGAGAACGGTGATCGCGCTCAGGAACATCACAGTGGACCAGGCGGGCCAGTTTCCCCGCATAGGCAATGGATACAGGAAGTACCAACCTGCCGCAAACTTGCCGAGAAACACGCTGACGAGGAGAAGAACAACCCCTGCCACAGTGCCGGCGAGGGCCAACCACGATATGGCGCCGGACGGCTCGATGTAGCGTCGAAGAGCATCGACGGCACAGGCCATCGATGCCGCGTAACAAACGCCGACCATCCCGAGGCCGTGCAGGGTCATCATCGGATAGAACCAGGATTGCGTTGCGGGGAGCTGGCCGAATTGCACCGTCCGCATGTAGATGCCGAGTACGACCAGGATCGGAAACAGGACCAACGTGATGCCGATCCAGTAGAGGGTGTGCGTGTTCGCCTTCCGCATGTTGTGCTCTCCCTGAAGCCTTACTTGACCACCAGCCGCGACTGCATCAGGTGGTGCCCCGTCGCGCAGTACTCGAGGCAGAACACGTAGTACTGCCCGGGCTCATCAAGCCGTACACGCAATCGGTTGACGTACCCCGGCATGGCCTGCGTCTGTGCGAGCAGCTGGCGGGTCGGACCGTACAGGCCGAAACCATGGTTCACGTCGAGGCTTGTCCCCCGAAACTCAACGGTCGCGCCCGCCGGCAGCTCCAGCCGCTTCACGACCAGCACGTTTGCCAGGTCTCCGGTGCTCACGATCGGTTCCAACGAGTAGACGAAATCGAACTGCCGTGCGGCAACGTAGACAATGCGATCTGCCTTGGTGTCGGCCTCGGCGTAGGGTGTGTCTTGTAACGTTGCGCCGAGCACGACCAGGAGCAGGCTCGCAACGACAAAGAAGAACGTCCTTCTTACTGCGTAGGCCCTTTTGACATCGACGTCCTGGGGATTGCGCGTGCTCAGCCAGACCCAACCGAAGACGAGCGCGATCGCTCCCGCGAAAATCAGGAACACGGCCCACGCGGCCAACTGCACCCCGCCGAAGGGGGGCGTCGGATAGCCTCCCGGCGGAGCTTGGGTCGCGGAAGCCGGCGCCGTCGTGGCGGTCTCGGCGCGCACGTGGTCGATCACCGCTCTTGCGTCGGCTTCGGTGAGACCGACATTCTCCATCGCGAACCCTTTGAATTGCTCGAGCAACTCGATCGCAATCGGGTCTCGCTCGGCGATCATCAGGTCGGGCCGGGTGATCCACCGGATCAGCCAGTCTTGAGAGTGCCTCTCCATCGAGCCCCAGAGATCCGGTCCGCTGCGGTCACCGCCGCCGATGGTATGGCACGTGGAACATTTCTGTTGAAAGAGGATCCTCCCGTCGATTGCGCCTTGGGCGCTCGCGCCGCAGACACCACCGAAAAACAGACCGCAACCTACGACAAACGATACGATGATGCGCAGAGGACGGCTTGTGGCATCCAGGATTGTCGGCATAGGTAACACCATAGCTTCGCCAGTCACACAGCCGCTGATTATGATCCACTGGAGAAGAAAGTCAACAGTTGATAGCGCTGTCTTCTGTCAACTGGACGGGCCGCTCCCGCCTCACCCGGTCAACGAAGACGATACGAGATGGTGACGCCACAGCCGCCGGCGCTCGACGTATCCGCGTCGGCCCTTCGCGAGTCGATCGAGCGTCACGCCCGATACTCGCTGGCGCAGCCGTGGGAGAGCCTCTCGGTCCGTCAGATCTTCGAGTGTGTCAGCCTGGCCCTGCGCGACCTCATGGTCGACCGGCGCCTGGCAACCGAGCGGCGCTATCGGCAGGCGGACGCCAAGCAGCTCTACTACGTGTCGATCGAGTACCTCCTGGGGCGGATGCTCGTCAACAATCTCAGCAATCTCGGCCTCTACGATCTCTGTCGAGAGACGCTTCGGCAGATGGGCGCAAGCCTGGAAGTCGTCGAAGAGTGTGAACCCGATGCCGCCCTCGGTAATGGCGGGCTCGGCCGGCTGGCGGCCTGCTTCCTGGATTCTCTGGCGACGCTCGACATGCCGAGCTACGGCTACGGGATCAACTACGAGTACGGCCTGTTCCGCCAGGACATCGATGACGGCTATCAGAAGGAAAAGCCGGACAACTGGCTTGCGTTCGGGACGCCGTGGGAAATCGAGCGACCCGATGAGGCCTGTCTCGTTCCTCTCTACGGTCGGATCGAGGACGGCGTCGACCGATCGGGCCAGTACAATCCAATGTGGCTGGATTGGCAGCTCCTCATCGGCGTGCCGCACGACGTACCCGTTGTCGGCTACGGAGGCCGGACGGTCAATCTCCTCCGGCTGTTTTCCGCCCGGTCCTCCCGCGAGTTCGACATGCAGATCTTCAACGCCGGGGACTATCTGAGGGCCGTGGAACAGAAGATCGCCTCGGAAACCATCTCGAAGGTCCTGTACCCGTCCGACGCCGTGCTGCCTGGCCAGGAGCTGCGTCTCGTCCAGGAGTACTTTCTGGTTGCCTGCACGCTGAGAGACATCGTCGGCAGGTACCAGAGAGACCATGGAACCTTCGACGCGTTCCCGACGAAGGTCGCCATCCACTTGAACGACACCCATCCGGCGCTGGCGGTGGCCGAGTTGATGCGCATCCTCGTCGACGAGCGAGACCTGCCGTGGGACCGGGCCTGGGACATGACGCAATCGACGATGGGGTACACGAACCACACCCTGCTGCCGGAGGCGCTCGAGAAGTGGCCCGTCTCCCTGCTCGAGCGCGTCGTGCCGCGGCACCTGCAAATCATCTACGAGATCAATCGGCGCTTCCTCGAACACGTCGCGTCGGTCTGGCCCGGCGACAACGACCGTTTGCAGCGGATGTCGCTCATCGAGGCAGGGGCGCCCGAACAGGTCCGCATGGCACACTTGAGTATTGTGGGCAGTCACTCCATCAACGGGGTCTCGGTGCTTCACAGCCGGCTCGTCCAGACGACGTTGGCTCGGGACTTCCACGATCTCTGGCCGGAACGATTCAGCAACAAGACCAACGGCGTGACACCGCGCCGTTGGCTGATGCAGGCCAATCAGCCGCTGGCCAGGCTGATTACCAAGACCATCGGCGGTGACTGGATCGACGATCTCGACAGGCTCCGGGCGCTGGAACCCTACGCGAGCGACGGCGCATTCCGGCAGGAGTTCCTGGCGGTCAAGCGGTCCAATAAAGAGCGACTCGCTCGCGTGATCGCCGAGACCACGTCGGTGACCGTCGACCCGGATTCGCTCTTCGACGTTCAGGTCAAGCGCATCCACGAGTACAAGCGGCAGCTGCTCAACGTCATGCAGATCGTGCTCGAGTACCTGCACCTGGTCGAAGACGGGATACAACCGACCGTGCCTCGCACCTACGTGTTCGCGGGGAAGGCGGCGCCGGGGTACTGGGCGGCGAAACAGATCATCAAGGTGATCTGCAATGTCGGAGCGATTGTCAACAACGACCCGCGCGTGAAGGGGCAGCTGAAGGTCGTGTTCATTCCGGACTTCCGCGTGTCGCTTGCGGAAAAGATCATTCCTGGCGCCGATCTCAGCGAGCAGATCTCGACGGCCGGCTCGGAAGCGTCGGGAACGGGGAACATGAAGCTCGCCATGAACGGTGCGCTGACGATCGGCACGCTCGACGGCGCGAATATCGAAATCCTGGAGGCCGTCGGAGCGGAGAACATCTTTATCTTCGGTCTGACGGCGGAGCAGATCCAGGCGTGGCGCGACGCCGGGAGCTATCGGCCGCGGGATCTGGCCCAGGGCGACCCGCGCCTGAGACGGATCTTCGACGCGTTCACCTCCGATCGGTTCTGCCCGAAGGAACCGGGACTGTTCCGCTGGATCTCCGAGTCCATCTTCGACCGGGGAGATGCGTATTTTCACGTGGCGGATCTGCCGGCCTACATCGACGCGCAGCATCGAGTGGCGAAGGCCTTCGAGCAGCCGGCGACGTGGGCGTCGAAGGCGATTCTGAACGTCGCGCGGATCGGCCGGTTCTCGAGCGATCGCACGATCGGTGAATATGCGAGAGATGTTTGGGGGATCGCCAGCATGCGAGAGCCCGCCGCCCGGAGGTAGGCATGGTAGACGGCCTCAACGACGCGACGGTGGCCCTGGCGTTTCTGCTCGTCGTGCTCTTCGTAGCGACACGATGGGGCAGCCGGCCGGCCGTGGTCGCCTCGGTGCTCGGCATGCTGTGCTTCAACTTCTTCTTCCTCCCTCCTGTCTACACGCTGACCATCGCCGATCCTGAGAACTGGGTCGCACTCGTCGCATTTCTGGTGACCGCGCTCGTCGGCGGGCAGTTGTCGGCGCGCGCCGAACGGCACGCCGCCGAGGCGGAGGCCGGGCGAACCGAGGCGATGAAGTCGGCAGAAGAAATACGCGATCTCTACAACCACGCGCCCTGCGGGTATCACTCCCTCGACAAGGATGGTGTCTTTGTCCGGATCAACGACACCGAGCTCGAATGGCTGGGGTACACGCGACAGGACGTGATCGGCCGCCTGCACTTCGCCGATCTCCTGGCCCCGGAGAGCGTGAAGACCTTCACGCGGGAGTTTCCCCGACTCAAAGCGGAAGGAGTGGTTCGGGATATCGAGTTCGATCTGGTCCGTAGAGACGGCACGATTCTGCCCGTGCTGCTGAGCGCCTCGGCCATCATCGACTCCGGCGGCCGCTATCTGATGAGTCGAGCGACCGTGTACGATATCAGCGAGCGCAAGCGGGCCGAGGCTGAGGTTCGAACGAGCGAAGCACGCCGCGCGGCCACCATGCAGGCTTCGCTCGATGCCATCGTCGCCGTTGACGCGCGAGGCGGCATCACGGAGTTCAACCCGGCCGCCGAGCGGATGTTCGGCCATCGTCGGGAGGATGTCCTTGGCCGTGAGATCGAGGATGTCATCATCCCGCCTTCGCTGCGCGACCGCCACCGGCAGGGATTGGCCCGATACCTCACCACGGGCGTGGCCACGGTGCTCGGCCGCCGCGTCGAACTGACGGCGATTCGAGCGAGTGGCGAGGAATTTCCCGTCGAGCTCGCCATCGCGCGCATCGCCTTGGCCGGTCCCGCGCAGTTCACCGGGTACATCCGCGACATCACCGAGCGCAAGCGAGCGGAGGACGCGTTGCGGAGACTCAATCGCGCCCACCGCGCGCTGAGCAGCTGCAACAAAGCGCTCATCCGCATCACCGAGGAAGCCGCCTGGCTCGATGAGATCTGCCGCATCATCGTCGACGAGGCCGGCTACCGATTCTGCTGGATCGGCCGCGCGGAACACGATGGTGCGAAGGCGGTGACGCCCGTCGCGCAGGCCGGGGTCGACGAAGGCTACCTGAAGACGCTGAACATCACCTGGGCCGACACCGAGCGCGGCCGCGAGCCGACAGGGACCTCGGTCCGGACGGGCCAGACGCAGGCGGTGAAGAACATCGCGGCGGATTCGAGGCTCGTTTCGTGGGGCCAGGACGCGCTGAAACACGGATACGCCTCGAGCCTCGCGATCCCGATCGTGGTCGACTCGGAACCGTTCGGGGCGCTCACGATCTACTCGGCGGAGGCCGACGCGTTCAGCGACGAGGAAGTGGAGCTCTTGAGCGAGCTGACCGGCGACCTGGGCTACGGCATCGCGACGCTCCGCACCAGAGGCGAGCGCGAACGGGCGGAGGCGGAGATTCGCGCGCTCAACGCCGAGTTGGAGCAGCGCGTCGTCGCCCGGACCGCTCAGCTCCAGAACGCCAACACGCTCAAGGACGAGCTCATCGTGCGCGAACAGGCAGCCGCTGCCGAGCTCGCAGCCGCTCGCGAGCGGGAGGGCCAGATCGGCTTCAGAATTCAGCAGATGCTGCTGCTCACGCAGCCGCCGCGGGACCTGTCGGGACTGCAAGTGGCCGCGCTCACCATCCCCTCCCAGCGGATCGACGGCGACTTCTACGATTTCTTCAAACATGAGAATCAGAGTCTTGATGTGATCGTCGCGGACGTGATGGGCAAAGGCGTGCCAGCGGGCCTGCTGGCCGCGGCGACCAAGACCAACTTCCTCGAGGCGTTGTGCCACCTGATGGCTCTGTCGAGGGCCGGCGCGCTTCCAGAGCCCAAGGACATCGTGACGCTGGCCCACGCAGACATGGTCGGGCACCTGATCGATCTCGAGAGCTTCGTGACGTTGAGTTACGCGCGACTGGACCTGAACCGGCAGAGGCTCGATCTCGTCGATTGCGGGCACACGGGCATGATGGTCGTGCGCGCCACGACGGGCCGCTGCGAGATCGTGTACGGGGACAATCTGCCGCTGGGGATCCGCGAGGGAGAGGTCTTCAGCCAGATCACCGTTCCCTTCGAGCCGGGCGACTTGTTCCTCTTTTACTCCGATGGGATCACGGAGATGCGCGACGCCGCCGGCGAGCTGTTTGGCGCCGCCCGCCTGTCAGACTGCGTGCGGCTCAACCGCACGCTCGAACCCGAGGCGCTGGTGGAGGCGATCCGTCGGGCCGTGTTTGCCTTTGCCGCATCGGATACTCCCAGTGACGACCTGACGTGCGTGGCGATCAAAGTGGGCGACCGAGAGGTCCCGCTCGCGCGGGCGGAACTGGAGATCGACAGCGACGTCAGAAATCTCAGACGCGTCCGCGAATTCGTTCGCACGTTCTGCCGCGATCTTCCCGGGTGCCCGCTCGCTGAAGAGGGCATCGCCGAGCTCGAGCTGGCGGTCAACGAAGCGGCGAGTAACATCATGAAGCACGCCTACCACGGCCGCGCCGATCAGCGCATTGACCTAGAATGCGAGGCGTTTCCCAGTCGTGTCGCGATTCGGCTGCATCATCTTGGAGACGCATTCGACCCCTCGGCGGTCTCTCCGCCGAACCTGGATGGCTCGCGGGAGTCCGGATTCGGCGTCTACTTCGTCACCAAATGCGTCGACGAGGTTCGGCACTATCGCGATGAACGCGGGAGAAACTGTATCGCGCTCGCAAAGGTTCGCAAGTCGTAAGGGTGAGGACAACACGATGGAGATCGTTTTTGACAAAGTGGGCGCCGTGGCCGTCGCGGCCGTGCCGGTGGAAGAACTTGACGCGAGCAATGCCGGAGAGTTCAAGCGTGACGTGGCGCCTCTCTTGGAGGCCAATACGAAGCTCGTGCTCGATTTGAGTCGGCTGCGTTTTGTCGACAGTTCCGGTTTGGGCGCCTTCATTTCCTGCCTCCGGAAACTGAACGCCAAAGGTGGCGAGCTCAAGCTGTGCGGGATGTCCAAGCAGGTTCGGGCGGTGTTCGAGCTCGTGCGCATGCACCGGGTCTTCGACATCTGCGCAACGAGCGAGGAGGCTGTGGGCGCGTTCGAGCCCAAAGCCTCCTGAACGAGGTGACCGGGAAGCGCCGATCCGTAGCCATGTTCCTCAGACCCCTTTCTCGAGCCGTCACCCGCCCGGCGTCCATCCTGATGGTCGTCGCCTGGATCGCCGTGATGGCCGTGCTGATTCACCGGTCGTACATCCAAGCGGCGCCGGTCAGTCTCGCGACCGATCTCGCCCGCTATGGATCGGGCGCCGAGTGGCGCGGCGTGTACTACCGGGGCGAGAAGATCGGATTCACCGTCAGCCAGACGGTGCCACGCGACGATGGCTTCGAGCTGCAGGAGGACGGGCGGCTGCAGATGTCGCTGCTGGGCGCGACGACGGCGGCGACGATTCACACCACAGCGCGCGTGGACGCGACCTTCGCGCTGCGCGCGTTTGAATTCTCGCTCGATCCCGGCACCGGCGCCGTCGCCGTCACCGGTCAGGTGAACGGCCGCCGCCTCTCGCTGAGCGTGACGACGCCGAGCGGCACGCGAACCGAGGAGCGCGACCTGCCGGAACCTCCGATGCTGTCGCAGAACCTCTCGAGACGGCTCGCGAGCGGCGGCCTCGTCTCTGGCGCGCGCTACGACTGGACCGTCTTCGATCCCGCCACGCTCCGCAACGCGCCCGTCGTGGTCCGCGTCGGGCGCCGCGAGTTCGTCCCGGGGACGGCCACGCCGATTCCCGCCGCGCGCGTCGAAATGGAGTTTGCGGGCCTGCGCACGACGTCGTGGGTCACCGACACGGGCCAGGTCCTGCGCGAAGAGAGCCCCATGGGCCTCATCACCGTGCGCGAGTCGGCCGAAAGCGCGCAGGCGATGGCCGTGTCGCGGCGCGTGCAGGTGGACCTGCTGCAGGCGGCCGCCATCGTGCCCGTGGCGAACCGCCGGATTGACGAGCCCCGCGACGTCCGCCGGCTGCGTCTCGACTTGACCGGCGTGGATCTCTCGCCCTTCGAGCTCGACGGCGTCGGCCAAACGCTCTCCGGCACCATCGTCGAGATCCGCGATCCGCAGAGCCTGCAGGCCGAGCGCGCCGATCCCGACGCACGGAACTATCTCGCCGCCGAGCCGTTCATCGAAAGCGACGCGCCGGAAATCCTGGCCGAAGCCGAGATGGCGGTGCGCGGCGCGACCACGGTGCGCGACCGCGCCGAGAAGCTGACGCGCTATGTCAACGCCTTGCTCGACAAGAAGCCGACCGTCAGCCTGCCATCCGCGCGCGAGGTGCTGCGCACGCGCGTCGGCGACTGCAACGAGCACACCGTGCTCTTCGTGGCAATGGCGCGCGCGATCGGCCTCCCGTCGCGGATCGCCGTCGGCCTCGTCTACATCCACGGCGCGTTCTACTACCACGCCTGGCCGGAGGTGTACCTGGACGAAGGGTCGAGCCGCGGGCTCTGGCTGCCGGTCGATCCGACCCTGAACCAGTTCCCGGCCGACGGCACCCACTTGCGGTTCACGCGCGGCGGGCTCGAGAAACAGGCGCTCATCCTGCCGCTTATCGGCACGCTGAAGATCCGTCTCGTCGATCTGGAGCTTGCGCCGAACGCCACACCGATTCTCGTCGGCCGCGAACCGGTGGACCTGGGTCCGCTCGCCATCCCGATTCCGGGGCGCGCGGCATCGTGCTGCGTGTGCGGCGCCGATGCCGCCGGCGCCGCGGATCGCCCCTTCGGCCTCACGCCGGTGAGGGGCCGATGATCGCGCTCGAGCACCTGGTCAAGCAGTACGGCACGTTCACCGCCGTCGACGATGTCAACTTGGAGGTCGCGCCGGGAGAAATCCACGGCTTCCTCGGGCCAAACGGTGCGGGCAAGACGACGACGCTGCGCATGATCGCGGGGCTGCTCAAGCCGACCTCAGGACGCATCATTGTCAACCGGCACGATCTCGCCGCCGAACCTGAAGCGGCCAAGGCGTCGCTCGGCTTCATCCCCGACCGGCCGTTCATCTACGAGAAGCTGACGGCCGGCGAGTTCCTGCGCTTCCACGCGGGCCTCTTCGGCATCGACGGCAATGGCGTCGGCACTCGCGTGCGGGAGATGCTCGAGCTGTTCGAGCTCGGCCGCTGGGAGCACGAGCTGGTCGAGGCCTTCTCGCACGGCATGAAGCAGCGCCTCGTCATGGGCGCGGCGTTCCTCCATCGGCCGCAGGCGGTCGTGGTCGACGAGCCGATGGTCGGGCTGGATCCGCGTGGCGCGCGGCTGATCAAGGACGTGTTCCGCCGGATGAGCCAGCGCGGCGTGGCGATTCTCATGAGCACGCACACGCTCGAGGTGGCGCAGGAGATGTGCGATCGCATCAGCATCATTCTCAAGGGCCGGATCATCGCGTGCGGGACGGTCCAGGAGCTGCGCGATCTCGCGGGCGGCGGCGACGCGCACCTGACGGAGGTGTTTCTCAAGCTGACCGGCGGGAGCGGCCTGCAGGAGGTCGACGAGTTCGTCTGATGACCCGCGACTTCACCTACCTCCTGCTGCCGCACGTCTGGTCGGCGCGCAACCGTTTGCGGCGACGTGAGCCCGGCGACCTGACGCGCGCCGCCATCTTCGGCGGCATCGGCCTCGTCGTCTTTGTCGCGCTCTTCGAAGGCGCGGCGTGGCTGACCACGCAGCTCTCGAGCTATGCCGAACTCGGCGACTACCTGCTTCGCATCGGCTTGTCCTGGCTGTTCCTCACCTTCCTCTCCTTTCTCACGTTCAGCGGCGTTGTCACAGCCCTCTCGACGTTCTTTTTGGCCGACGACCTGCGCCTGCTCCTGGCCGCGCCGATTGCGACGCGGAGGTTGTTTCACGCGCGCCTGCTGCGCACCGTGGGCCAGGCCTCGTGGATGGTCGTGATCTTTCTCGCGCCCGTGCTGATGGGGGTCGGCTGGGCGCGGTGCACGAGCCCCTGGTTCTATGCGGCGGCGATGGTGTTCACGGTCGGACCGTTTGCGGTCATTCCCGTCGCGGCAGGCACGGCGGTGACGCTCCTGCTCGTGAACACGTTTCCCGCGCGGCGGGCGCGCGATCTGCTGATGCTGATGGGCCTGCTCTTCGCGGCGAGCCTCGTCGTGCTGCTGCGGTTCATCAGGCCCGAGCAGCTGCTGCGCGTCGAATCTCTCCCCGACCTGACGGGCTTCTTCGCGACCTTGCAGTCGCCGATCGCGCCGCTCCTCCCGTCGTTCTGGGCCGGCGAGACGCTCTTCTCGGCCCTGCGCGGCGAGCGCGACCTGGTCCACGCGGCGGCGCTGTGGACGACGGCGCTGGCCTCGGTCGTGCTGCTGCGGGCGGCGGGCGAGCGCTGGTACTTTTCCGGCTACAGCCGGTCGCAGGAGGCGTCGAAGGCGCGCTTCAACCGGTTGCGCCTCCTCGACGCCGCCGTCCATGCGCTGCCGATGTCCCCCGTGCGTCGCCAGCTCTTGATAAAGGATGTAAAGATTTTTCTCCGCGACGTGGCGCAGTGGTCGCAGCTCCTGCTCCTCCTCGCGCTGGTGCTCGTCTACCTGTACAACTTCCGCGTGCTGGATCTCGAACGGATTCCCTATATGAGCGTGTTCGTCAAAAACGCCTACGCCTTCGTGAATCTCGGCATGGCCGGCTTCGTGATGGCGACCGTCGCCGTGCGCTTCGTCTTTCCGGCCGTCTCGGCCGAGGGCGAGGCGTTCTGGATCGTCCGCACGGCGCCCATTTCCCTCCAAGACTTTCTGTGGTCGAAATTCTGGACGGGTCTCATCCCGGTGTTCGTCCTCACCGAGGGCCTGACGGTCGTGGCCAACCAGTTTCTCGGCGTCGACCCGTTTCTGAAAGTGCTGGCCGCCGTGGCCATCGCGTTCATGAGCGTTGCACTGGTCGGCCTGGCCCTGGGGCTTGGTGCGCGCTATCCGCGATTTGGCGCCGATGCGAGCCAGGCCGCGGGCTCGTACGGCGGCGTCGCGTTCATGATCCAGGCCGTGCTCTACGTCATCGTCATGATCGCGCTCCTCGGCTGGCCTTCGTCCGCGTATCTGCTGAGGCAGGTCCGCCACCAGCCGGTCTCGCTCGCGCAGCAGGTGCTGATGACGCTCTGCTTCTCAGGTGCCGTGGCGCTGAGCCTGACGATCTGGATGGCCTCGATGCGATCCGGCGTGAGAGCGCTCGAGCGGATGAGCGAATGACGCGGGGTGTCCACCTCAAAGGTGGACCCGCCGCTGTACCCGTAGGCCGTTCGATCGCCGCTGTAGAAGGGACCCTGTTCGACGTACAGCGTCCCTGATGCCCTGCGCTGCTGGCCGAACGCGAACTTGTGCCCGAAACGTGCCGAAGCGGTACGGGCCGACGGGCCAACGGACCGTTGGCCGCGATCCCCTCGACGGCACCCAGGCCCGCCCGGCGCCGGCAGCCGACCGGTACGACGACTCGGGAAGATCCGGCGCTCGGCTGGTGTTGTGCCGACACGATATAATTACGAGTTTTTCTCGTCACCTTTTTCGTCACGTCAGGTCTTCATCCATGATTGCTGTTCAAGACGTCTCCATGCGGTTTGCGTCGAAGGTGCTCTTCGACGAGGTCACGACCACCTTTTCCGACGGCCGCCGCTACGGGCTGACCGGCCCCAACGGCGCCGGCAAGTCCACGTTCATGCGCCTGCTCTCGGGCGACATCCTGCCTCAAAAGGGCACCGTCACCACACCGGCCAAACTCGGCGTGCTGCGCCAGGACCAGTTCGCCTTCGACCGCTTCCGCGTGATCGACACGGTCATC
Organism: Acidobacteria bacterium RIFCSPLOWO2_12_FULL_65_11; assembly: GCA_001767495.1. Taxonomy (GTDB): domain Bacteria; phylum Acidobacteriota; class Vicinamibacteria; order Vicinamibacterales; family CAVVIG01; genus 2-12-FULL-65-11. Next base: position 15,259 of record MELA01000133.1, read on the forward strand.
ATGGGCAACGCGCGCTTGTGGAGCGCGCTCGAAGAGCGCGAACACCTCTATGCCAAGGCCGCGCTGACGGAGAGCGACGGCATGCGCCTGGGCGAGCTCGAAGGCATTGTCGGAGACGAGGACGGCTATACCGCGGAGAGCGATGCCGCCATTTTGCTGCAGGGGCTCGACATCCCCGACCGCCTGCACCAGCGC
>MELA01000133.1:15461-18178 GCA_001767495.1 Acidobacteria bacterium RIFCSPLOWO2_12_FULL_65_11
TTTCTCCTCCGCTACGCCGGCACGCTCATCGTCATCTCGCACGACCGGCATTTCCTGAACGCCGTCTGCACACATATCGCCGACATCGACTACCAGACGATCATCACCTACACGGGCGGCTACGACGACATGGTGGTGGCGAAAACGCAGATCCGTTCGACGCTGGAAGCCGACATCACGCAGCGCGAGAAGAAGATCGCGCAGTTGAACGACTTTATCGCGCGCTTCTCGGCCGGCACCCGCGCCAGCCAGGTGGCGTCGCGCCGCAAGGAAGTGGAGCGGCTGCAGACGACCGAGCTCGCGCGGTCGAACATCCAGCGGCCGTACATCAAGTTCACCGCCAACCGGCCCTCGGGCCGCGTCGCCCTCGAATGCAAGGGCGTCAGCAAGGCCCACCAGGGCGTTCCGGTGGTGGCGCACTTTGGCGCGATGGTCAACCGCGGCGAGAAGATCGTGCTGGTCGGCCGCAACGGGCTCGGCAAGACGACGCTCTTGAAGGCGCTGCTGGCCGATGCGCCAGGGGTCGATCCGTCGCCGGGCGACATCGACCAGGGCACGGTGCGCTGGGGCCACGAAGTGTCGGTGGGCTATTTCGCGCAGGATCATACGGGCGCCATCACGCACGGGTTGACCGCCGTCGAGTGGCTGCACGGCTTCGACCCGAGCGCCTCGCGGCAGGACATCCACGGGCTGCTCGGCCAGATGCTCTTCAGCGGAGAAGAAGGCCTCAAGCCGACCGAGGCCCTCTCGGGCGGCGAAACGGCGCGGCTGCTCTTCTGCCGGATCATCCTTCAGAAACCCAACGTGCTCGTGCTCGACGAGCCGACCAACCATCTGGACCTCGAGTCGATCAACGCTCTCAACGTCGCGCTCCAGAAGTTCGACGGGACGGTGCTGATCGTGACGCACGACGAAGACGTGATGGAAGAAGTCGGCACGCGTGTCTGGCACTTCGAACCCGGCGTGATCCACGATTTCAAGGGCTCGTACGAGGAGTACGCCTCGATACTCGTCTGATCGCTCCCGGCGTGCCACTTTTTCGTTGAAGACGCGAGCCTCATGGCCAGAGCCCGATCATTGTCGTCTACTGGCGCCGGCACACGCCGCCGCCTGGCGACGCGCAGCCTCGCGATTCGCCCGCGGCCGGGACGGCCGCTCAACAAGAAGCAGCAGGCGTTCAACCGGCTGGTCGCTGCCATCGAGAGGCTGCGAGCCCGCCTGGACGCCGACAGGCGGCGGTTCGACGCCGCGCTGGTGTTTCACGGCCAACACGTGCGGCCGCGTGTGGAGCGCGTCATCGCGACCCGGAAGGATCTGGTGCGCGCGCTCCGGCCGTTTCTCGACGATCGGCGCCTGAAGCGGAGCGACAAGCAGGAACTGCGGACGATGCTCGCCGAGCAACTGGGCGAGGTGCTCCGTGGCCACGCCGAGCTCGACGACGATCTGCGAGCGCTCTTCGAGGAGCTTCAGGGCGCCAGCATGGCGGAGCTCGAGCAGGAGGAGATGGACGAGGCGCGGGCGGCGATGGAGGATATCTTCGCCGACATGGGCCTCGAGGTCGATCTCTCCGATCTTCATTCGGGCATGAGCGAAGAGGACGTGGCGGTGAAGGCGGCCGCGATATTTGAAGACCTGCGGCGTCAGGCCGACGAGGCGCAATCGCGGATCCCGCCTGGCCGTCGAACGTCCACGCGCCACATTCACGAGGACGAGCGTGTTCGACATCTGGAGGAGCTTCGCAAGACGAACATCGGCGCCATCTACCGGCGGCTCGCCAAGGTGCTCCATCCCGACCTCGAGCCAGACCCGGACAGCCGCCAGCGTAAGAGCGCGCTCATGCAGGAGCTCACGGCCGCGTACGCCAGCAAGGACCTGCACACGCTGCTCAAGCTCGAACTCGAGTGGATCCACCGCGAAGAGAGCGACCAGGCGCGGATGACCGACGAGAAGCTGGAGGCCTACAGTCAGCTGCTCAGAGACCAGGTCGCCGACCTCGAGGCGGAGGCCGCCGCGCTGCCGTACTCGCCGAGGTATCTGCCGCTCGTGCAGGAGGTCGGGCCGTTCGGAATCAGTCTGCAGCTCGACGGCGAGACCGAGGCGCGCCGGCTGGACGAGGTGGCGGTGAGCCTGTCGGCGACCCTGACCCATCTCAAGACCGAACGCGCGTTGCAGGAGGTGCGCGAAGCGATTCAGGTGCACCGCCGCGCGAGGCAGATGCCGTTCTGACTCGGGGGACGTGCCAGAACCGTGGCCGCGCCGCCAACGCGGCACTCTGGCAGAACCGTGGAGCCTGGGGGTGGAGAGTCCGGCCGATCGGCTGTGACGGCGGATACGTGCGAGCGTCGCACATATCCCGAGCGCCGATGTATTCAGGATCCCTGCGTGATCATCCTGATGTTCAACCACTTGCGGCCGCCGGACGTGGCGTCCGCAGCGGCGGATACGCGCGAACGCTGGCACATACTCACGGAATTTCCGCAATTGGCGGGGCACAGTCGCATGGACCTTGCACGTAACCAGACGCGGGACGGTGTCCCTGTTCTGCTAGAATCGGCCGACATTCTGGGACTTGCGACGATCGAGGGTGATCTGGCGCCGACGCGTTACGGGTCGGCGGGAGATGTCGACAATTAGTTATGCCGACTGACCGCGTCGGGAACGGAATCAACAGGAGCGGGCATTTCTGAGCACGGCGCGGTATTCTGTTCAACGTAAGA
>MELA01000134.1:0-4510 GCA_001767495.1 Acidobacteria bacterium RIFCSPLOWO2_12_FULL_65_11
TCCCCGGATTGCCGGTCGGGTTGATGAAGACTTTCTCGTCCGGCGTCGCGATGAGCGTCCGGTGCCCTTTGAGTACGACGTAGACCCGATGGGCGACCGCAAAATTACGTGCGATCTCGAGGCGGCTCGCCTGGACTTCTTCCGTCGACATGCCGACGAGCCGCGCCATCTCACCCGGGTGCGGCGTGATGATGACGTGGCGCCCTTCCCTGCCCGCCAGCCGGTCGGGATCGTCCCTGAACGCATTCAACCCGTCCGCGTCGACCACGAGCGGCATCGTCGCGCGATCGACGAGCGCCCTGATAAAGGCCCCAGTCGACCGATCCTGCCCGAGTCCCGGACCGATCGCGATGACGTCGCGCGCCATCTCCAGAACCCGGTCGACGCCATTGGGATCGAGCCCGGCGCCGGTCTCGTCAAGCGCCTCGGTCATGTATTCCGGGCCCATCGAGGCCACGACCGGCTGGCACGAGGTGGGCGTCGCAACGGTCACGAGGCCGGCGCCAGACCGCAAGGCCCCGACGGCCGCCAGATGCGCAGCCCCGGTCTTTCCTCGAGACCCGGCGACGATGAGCACGTGCCCGTAGTCGCCCTTGTGGCTGTCCTGGGTGCGCGGCGTGATGAGCGCGCGCATGCCGGCGCGCGTCAGCAGGCTCACGCGCGGGCCATCGAGCGCCTCGAACAGCTCTGCCGGGATGCCGATGTCGGCGATGACGATGTCGCCCGCGCGCGTTTCGCCTGGGGGCAGGACGAGCGGCAGCTTGGGTGCGCCGAGGGTGACGGTGGTATCGGCCTCGACCGAATCGCCAATGGGCTCGGGCGAGTCGGCCGACAACCCCGACGGCAAATCGATTGAGACCACCGCACTCCCGGAGGCGTTGACGTCTGCGATGACGGACTGGACGAGCCCCGATACCGGCGCGTTCAATCCCGTGCCGAAGATGGCGTCGATGATGAGCGGGCAGGCGGTCACTTCCGGCCCGTGCAGCTCCCAGGCCTGGCCGTCCGCGATCTCGACGATCGAGAGGCCGAGCCGGCCGAGGATTTCGAGATTCGTCCTGGCGTCGCCGCGCACGTCGGCGACGTGCCCGAGCAGGAACACCGAGAGGCTGACGCCGCGCTGCGCCAGCGTCCTGGCGACGACAAAGCCATCGCCGCCGTTATTCCCGCGACCGCACAGCACGGCGACCTGCTCCTCGAGCAGATCGGCATGCATCGCTTCGATGGCCGCGACGACCTGTCGGCCGGCATTTTCCATCAGCACGAGCGACGGGATGCCGATCTCCTCGATCGTGCGCCGGTCGGCGTCGCGCATTTGTGCGGAGTTCAGGACGCGCATCTCTTGTCCTTGGTCCCTGGTTCTTGGTCCCTGGTCCGTTCTTGGTCCTCGGTCCTCGGTCCTTGATCCTTCAGGCTCAAATTCAGTGTAACGCACGTGGGCCGAGGCCGTCGGCTCATGGCTCACGTTGCATCCCCGCGCCGACGATGCTACCGTCGTCGGCCGGCACGAGATTAGCAAACGGTTTCCGAGTGGCGGACGAGTCTCATCGACGGACCATTCCGCCAACAGGAGGCCGAGATGGATCAACCGACGGTTGCCGATCGCGTGGAAGTGCTTGAGCGCACAGTGGAAAGCCTCGAACAACTCCCCTCTCGCGTTGATGCTTTGACCGATCGCATGGGCTCGGTCGAGGTTCGCCTCGGCTCGGTCGAGGATCGCCTCGGTTCCCTGGAGTTGCAGGTTTTGCAATTCCGGGAAGAGGTGCGTACGGAGTTTTCTGCAACCCGTAAAGAGATGCGCGAGCTCAACGAGGAAACGCGAACGCACATGCGCGCCCTATTTGAGGAGGCCATCTCTCGCATTGCCGGCATCCGCGAACACAACGGCCGGAAGCGGAAGCGCAAGGCGACCAAACACTGACCGTTTCCGCTGGATCGCCTTCCAGTCCAGATGGTACTGTCGGCCTGATGGCAGCCACTGTCAACGTCAACGGCCGCGTGTTCGATCAGGAGCACGCCGTCATCTCCGTCTTCGACCACGGGTTCCTTTACGGCGAAGGCATCTACGAGACGCTGCGCACGTACAACGGCCAGCCGTTTCTCATCGATCGGCATATGCGGCGGCTACGCACGTCGGCCGGCATGCTGGCCCTGCCGGTGCCACTCACCGACGACGAGCTGACGGCGAGGTGCCGCGAGACCATGAAGGCCGCGGGCCTCGACGGCAGCCCGGGCCGCGAGGCGTACGTGCGGATTCTCCTGACCCGCGGCGTCGGTGAGCTGTCCTACGACCCCGCCGGCTGCCCCACCCCGACCATCATCGTCATCGTCAAGGCCCTGGTCAGCGTGCCGAGGGAGGTCTTCGAGCGCGGGGTGGCGGTCGCGATCGTGCCAATCGTTCGCAACCACCCTGGCACGGTGAACCCGCTCATCAAGTCGAATAACCTGCTGAACAACGCCCTGGCCATGCAGGAGGCATTCAGACGCGGCGCCTTCGAAGGCGTCATGCGCAATTACCGGGGCGAGCTGGCCGAGTGCACGCAGTCGAACCTGTTCGTGGTGAAGGGCGGCGCGGCCCTCACGCCGCCGCTCGACGCGGGCCTGCTGGCGGGAATCACGCGTGAGTGTCTGTTCGAGGTGGGAGCCGAGCTACGGATTCCGATTCGAGAAGCCGTGCTGCGCGATGAGGACCTGCTCGCTGCGGATGAGGCATTTCTGACGAGCACGACGCGTGAGGTCGTGCCGATCGTTCGAGTGGACGACAGCAAGATAGGCGCGGGCCTTCCCGGGCCGATTACGTGCGCACTGCTCGAGGGCTATCGGAGAAAGGCTCAGGACTCGACGCTCACCGCACCGTCACGCCGATCATGATCTGGACGCCTTTGGTTTTCATGGTTTCGCTGTTCACGCTCGTGCTGCCACCGGGAAAAGTAATTCGTTGGGCCTCGATGTTGTTCACACCGCCCGCATAGCGAGCCTCGATGAAGAGGCGGGCTCGCGGAAGCAAGTAGGCGAACCCTCCCCCGCCGATGACGCTGAGCGCAGGCGCATCGAATACGTACTTGATGTCACTTGAACCTCCGTCGCCCGTGATGAAAGCGCCAAGGAGGAATCCAAAGCTCGGGCCGGCGACGACGTACGGTCGCATGCGCCCGCCCAGGAGGTCGACGACGGCGAGGACCGGCACCTCGAAATAGTTGAGATCCAAAGACCCCGCCAGGCCGTCCTGGAACACACCGCCTGATATCGTCTGACCTTTCTCAAGCCACATGAGCTCCATCCTGATACCGATCCGGTTGGCGACGGGAAACAGCACCACGGCGCCGGCGCCTGGAGCCGTTTTTCCGTGATAGATGTCGCTCGGCGGTTTGGCAGAGTCGGTGAGATCGATGTGAGTGAGATTCACGCCGCCGATGAGGCCGAACTTCGGCGCAAACTGCGCCTGAGCCGGCGTCACGTAGGCGAGCAGAACGAGCACAACCGCAAGCGTCATTCGCAGCATACGCCGCTCCTTCTCAGTCTTCACTTTTCACTTCCGACTTCCGCGTAAGCGGATATCGGCGGGCACGAACACATGAGGTTGCGGTCGCCGTACGGGTGGTCGATGCGGCCGACGCTCGGCCAGACCTTGCGCGCCCGGACCCAGGGCAGCGGAAACGCGGCCTGTTCGCGCGAATACGGATGACGCCACTCGCTGGCCGAGACGGCCGCTGCCGTGTGCGGTGCGTTCTTCAGCACGTTGTCCCTTGGATCGGCCTTTCCGTCGATCACCGCCTGCATCTCGGCGCGAATCGCGACCATCGCGTCACAGAACCGATCGAGTTCATCCTTGGGCTCGCTCTCTGTCGGCTCAATCATCAGCGTGCCGGGCACTGGAAACGACACCGTCGGCGCATGAAAGCCGAAATCCATCAGGCGCCTCGCGACGTCGGTTTCGTCGATCGTCCCACCGCTCGCCTGCTTGAGCGGCCGGAGGTCGAGAATCAGTTCGTGCGCCACGCGCCCGTTGTGCCCCGAGTACAGCGCGGGATAGTGCCGCTCGAGGCGCGCCTTGAAGTAGTTCGCGCTCAAGATGGCGTGCCGCGTGGCGTCGGTCAGGCCGTCGCGGCCGAGCATCCGGATGTAGGCGTACGAGATCAGCAGGATGCTCGCGCTTCCCCAGGGCGCGGCCGACAGCGCGCGAATCCCGCGGCTGCCGCCGGTTTTCACCAGGGGATGACGTGGCAAGTAGGGTGCGAGGTGGGCCGCCGCGGCGATCGGACCCATGCCCGGACCGCCGCCGCCGTGCGGGATGCTGAACGTCTTGTGCAGGTTGAGGTGACAGATGTCGGCGCCAATCGCCCCCGGACTCGTGAGACCGACTTGCGCGTTCATGTTCGCCCCGTCCATGAACACCTGACCGCCGCGCTCGTGGACGATGGCGCAGACCTCTTGAATGCGCTCCTCAAAGACGCCGTGCGTCGACGGATACGAGCGCGGCGGTCAGGTGTTCAAGGACGGGGCGAACATG
>MELA01000134.1:4526-21691 GCA_001767495.1 Acidobacteria bacterium RIFCSPLOWO2_12_FULL_65_11
TCAGCACGACATCTCTGAAGGTCTGACCGAGTTCGCGAAAATACGCGCGGATGACCATCAGACTCGTCAACTCGCCCTGCGCACCGGAGTTGGGCTGGAGCGACACGGCTGGAAACCCGGCGATCGTGCCGAGCGCCGCCTCGAGCTCGCGAAGGATCTGCTGATACCCTTCGGTCTGCTTCCCGGGGGCGAAGGGATGGAGCCTGGAGAACTGCGGCCAGGTGACGGGCAGCATCGCCGAGGCCGCGTTGAGCTTCATCGTACAGGAGCCGAGCGGGATCATCGACGTGTCGAGGCCGATGTCCTTCCGTTCGAGCCCCCCGATGTAGCGCATCATCGCCGTCTCGGAGCGATGCGTGTTGAATACGGGATGTGTCAGAAACGGGGTCTTCCGCGCCAGGTGCGGCGGATAGGTCACGTCAAGATCGGCTGGCGATCGGTTGACGCTCGGCGCCGCCTTCTTGAGGCCGGCGGCAAAGGCCGCGACGATGGTGGCCACGTCGTCGAGATCGGTCGTCTCGTCGAGCGCGACGCCAATGGCGCCGTCCTGGCGATAGCGGAAGTTGAGGCGCGCGGCAGAGGCTGCCTCGTGCACGCGCTCGACGACCGCCTCGGCCACCTCGAGGCGCAAGGTGTCGAAGAACACGTCGTTCTGTTGGCGCACGCCGAGGCTTGCCAGCTCGCGCTCGAGGAGCGTCGTATGGGCGCGCACGCGTCGAGCGATCGAGGTCAGTCCTTCCGGTCCGTGATAGACGGCGTACAACCCGGCAACATTGGCCAGCAGCGTCTGCGCAGTGCAGATGTTCGACGTCGCCTTCTCGCGCCGGATGTGCTGCTCCCGCGTCTGAAGCGCCATGCGGTACGCCGTGTCGCCGTGCACGTCGACCGAAACGCCGATAATGCGGCCCGGCGTCTGGCGCACATGCTTCTCGAGCGTCGCGAAGAAAGCCGCGTGCGGACCGCCATAGCCGAGCGGCACGCCGAAACGCTGCGAATTGCCGAACACGACGTCGGCGCCGAGCTCGCCCGGCGGTGCGAGGAGCGTCAGGCTGAGGAGGTCCGACCCGACGGCGACCAATGCGCCGGCCCGTTTGGCGTCGGCGATGAACCGGCCGAGATCGAGCACCTGCCCCGCCTCGTCTGGCGTCTGCACGAGCGCGCCGAATAGACGCGAGTCGAACGATGCCTTCCGCCAGTCGTCCACGACGAGCTCGATGCCCAGCGGCTCGGCTCGCGCGCGCAGGACTTCGAGTGTCTGCGGAAAGCACGAGTCGGCGACGAAAAAGCGGGCCGTCCCTCCTGCCTCGATCCGCTTGGCCTGCACACGGTGGATGAGCGTCATCGCTTCGGCGGCCGCTGTCGCTTCGTCGAGCAGCGACGCGTTGGCGATCTCCATCCCCGTGAGGTCGGCGACCATCGTCTGGAAGTTGAGCAGTCCTTCGAGACGGCCCTGGGCGATCTCGGCCTGATAGGGCGTGTACGGCGTATACCAGCCGGGGTTCTCGAACACGTTGCGGAGGATGACGCTCGGCGTGATGCAGTCGTAGTACCCCAGGCCGATGTAGGACTTGAAGACCTGGTTGCGGGCGGCAATGCGGCCAAGATCCCGCAGCAACTGGTGCTCGCCGATGCCGTCAGCGAGGTCCAGCGGCTTGGTCAGTCGGATGCGCGCGGGGATCGCCTCGTCCACGAGCGCCTCGAGAGACGAGACGCCAATCGCCTCGAGCATCTCGTCGCGCTCGACTGAACCGGGTCCGATGTGGCGAGACTGGAAACGCTCGGTGTCAAAGAACATCGTCGGCTCAGGGCTCCAGGCTCAAGGCGTCTGGCTCAGGGACGGCATTCACTGGCTCACGAGCGCGGTGTACTGCGCGGCGTCAAGGAGCACGCCCGCTTCCGCGGGGTTGGAAAGCTTGACGACGATCATCCAGCTGCCATGAGGGTCGGTGCTGACGGCCTCCGGTTTGCTCTTGAGCGCCGCGTTCACCTCGACGACTTCGCCACCGACCGGCGCATAGAGCTCGGACACCGCCTTCACCGACTCGATCGTGCCAAACGCCAGCCCTCGCGTCAGCTTCGCACCGACCTCTGGCAGCTCGAGATAGACGACATCGCCCAACTGCTGCTGGGCGTAGTCGGTGATGCCCACCTTGCCGCGGTCGCCGTTGATCTCAATCCACTCGTGGTCTGTCGTGTATTTGTAACCGGCCGGATAGGCCATCGTTTTTCCTATGCTCGCGGGGCTCCGCATCTATTCATCGCGCCGGGGCCCCACCCCCGGCGCTGTTGCTCAGCGCTTTCGCGCTTCGCAACGGCTCAAGGCTGCCACTCGCTCGCGCCTCGCTCGGGCCGCAGGCGCTTCTCCATGAATGCCGGACCTCATAAGGTCCGGCCTACTTCGGGCGCTTATAGAACGGCAACGGGACCACGCGCGCGCGGGCGCGGCGGCCGCGGATGTCGATCTCGAATTCGGTGTCGAGCCCAGCGCTTTCGACCGGCAAGTATGCCATGCCGATGGCCTTCTTCAAGTATGGCGTTTGCGTGCCGCTCGTGACGTGGCCCGCCTTGACACCACTCGCGTAGGTGTCGTAGCTGTGGCGTGCGATGCCTTTGTCGAGCATCTCGAAGCCGACGATCTTCCGGCGGACGCCGTGAGACTTCTGCTCGCGCAGGGCGGAGGCGCCCACGAAGTCCTCCTTGTTCCAGCCGACGATCCACGCCAGGTCTGCCTCGAGCGCCGTCGTCGTCTCGTCGATGTCGCTGCCGTGGAGACGCATGCCGGCTTCAAGGCGCAACGTGTCGCGGGCGCCAAGGCCGCACGGAGTCACGCCGGCGGCCTTGCCCGACTCGAGAATCGCCAGCCAGACACGGTCGGCCGATTGGGGTGGGACGAACATCTCGAACCCGTCTTCGCCGGTGTAACCGGTGCGTGACAGCGTCGCGAGCACACCCGCCACTTCGCCGTGGGCGAACCAGTAGTACTTGAGGGCGCCGAGGTCGACGCCGGTCAGCGGCTGAAGGATCTCGAGGGCCGCCGGACCCTGGACGGCGATGAGCGCGTAGCGCGAGCTGGCGTCGACGGCGACGGCGTCGCCCGCCGGCGTGATGTGCTCGGCGATCCAGGCGTAGTCCTGCGCGATGTTGCCGGCGTTGACGACCAGGAGAAAGTGCGCCGATGCGAGGCGGTAGACGAGCAGGTCGTCCACAAAGGTGCCCTGTGGCGTCAGCAGGCCCGAATAGTGGGCCTGGCCGACCTGCAGCTTGGCGGCGTCGTTACAGGAAATCCGCTGAACGGCCGCGAGAGCGTCCTTCCCGGCGATCTCGATCTCGCCCATGTGGCTGACGTCAAAGAGACCCGCGCGCTCGCGCACGGCCATGTGCTCGCCGGTGATGCCGGAGTACTCGACAGGCATGTCCCACCCGCTAAAGGGGACCATCCGTGCGCCGGAGCTGCGATGACGAGCGTTGAGCGGCGTTTTCTTGAGAGAAGCGACGGGAGCCTGTTCCATGGAGGGCGCGACGTACGCGACCGGAGCAGGTAACGGTACTATGCGGGTTCAGAAGCGGTCAAGAATTCGGTCGTCTCCGGGCCCTCAGTCGGTTCCTCCGCCGCGGCGGCCTCGTGAATCGGATACTTCAGGTAGGTCTGCAGCGTGTGATAGCTGATCCCGAGGATGCGGCAGGCGTCGCGCTTGCTCCCCTGGCATCGGTCGAAGACCAGGCGGGCGTAGCGACTGGTCCACGCGCGGAGCGTCTCGTTCCGCGTGAGCGCCGGCACGATGGCACTGGCGTAGACGCCCCCGACGCGTGCGGGCAGGTCGTTGACCTCAATGGTGTCGGTCTCGACGAGCGTCACGAGGCGCTCTATTGTTCGCTGCAGCTCTCTCACATTGCCCGGCCAGTCGTAGTTGAGGAGCGCATCGGCGGCGAGCGGGGACAGCCGAAGGGGGTGCGTGGGCCGGAGTCGATCGAGAAAGTGCTGTGCCAGCTCCAGCACGTCGGCACGACGCTCGCGGAGCGTCGGCACGCGCAGGTCGATGCCGCTCAACCGATAGAACAGATCGGCCCGGAAGAGCCGTCGCTCGGTCAGGTCGGTCAGGCTTCGATTGGTGGCCGCCACAATCCGAACGTCCACGCGGTGCGCGCCGCTACTGCCGACACGCTCGATGTGCAGGTCCTGGACGACCCGCAGCAGCTTGGCCTGTGCCGACAGCGACAAGTCCGACACTTCGTCGAGAAAGAGCGTGCCGCCGTCGGCATACTCGAACTTGCCCCGCCGGCCGCGTACCCCGGTCGCGGTGCGATCCTCAATGCCAAAGAGCTCCGCTTCGAGCAGCGTGTCGACCAGCGCCGCACAGTTAATCGCCACAAACGGCCCCTGCCGCCGGCGGCTCAATTCGTGGATCTGGCGTGCGACGAGCTCCTTGCCGACGCCGGTCTCGCCCTCGATGAGCACGGTGAAGTCGGTGCCCGCCAGACGATCGATCGTCGCGCGAAGCGTGTGCATCGCAGAGGTGGATCCAATCAGCGGCGCGAGATCGTCTCGTTTCGGCCGCATGCCGCCGAGCAGTCCCGCGCGCGCCAGCTGGATGCGGCTCCGTTCGATCTCGAGCACGAGCGCGCCGACGTGAGCGGCGAGGCTCAACATCTGGAAGTCCCACTCGCCGAGACGGCAACGAGGGTCGAACGTCGCCTCGAGCACGCCCTGTGTGGTCTGATCCGACCCCGAGACTTCGAGCGCGATCGACTCGGCGCCCGCGCCATTGTCGACACGGCCCGTCCAGCGGCTTCCCGTCTCCCGCAGCTGAATCGAACGGACCGGCACGAGACGACGCAGCATCTGTTCGAACGATCCCCGCAGAAGCGAAATGTCGTTTCGCCGATCGAGCGCCCGGGCGAGCGACGCAAGCAGATCCGCCAGCGCCTGACGCCGATCGCGCTGTCGGGGTGTTGAGGGAGCTTGGATACAGGCCGGGACGAGGGCGGTCATGTTCGGGTATTTCCTCCTGCGGTCAGGACCTACCAAATCAAGTGCCATGACGCCTCGCACGGAGTTGCTGAGAAAACAGGGGCAATCGGTGGAGGACGTCCTGGCTACAGACGATCGGCCGGGTCGCGTCTACCCCTTCCGGCTGTTCTGTAAGGGTGTCGCCGCTGGGAATGCGATACCCACTGGGAGAATCATCAGCCAGCCATGGCAACCGAACATCGAACAAGATCGCGCCGCGATAGCAGATCGCACTCGATTGCAGCCGCGCAATGGTGCACCGCAGCAGCCGACCCGTGATGCTGATCCGACGTTCAGGCCCCTTCAGGTGCAGTTCCACACCTTTGCCGGGAAGAAGGCGATGGGCGGCTTCGATAAGCGCCCCGTCGGCTGAGATGTCGACGAGCCGCACCTGACGGCCCGGACGAATGTGCGTCGACAGGATCCCGTGCTCGTCCACAAGACGACGCCTGCGGGATTGGCGCCGATCGGTCTCTCCAGTGGTCATAGAGGCATCCAGCGTCCAGCCTGCGCATCGAACCTGAGTATGCGGATTCGGGCGGTATCTCCGAACACCCGAACCACGTACTGCGCGGATTCGCGCCCTCGAATGTAGAGGCTGCCGGAGGAGGACGTGCCGGTGGCGGAAAACGACAAGATCTCGCTCGATCCCAGCTTGATGGGATCGGTCCCGGGCGCCGCCCCGCCCGGCTCGACAGGCGGCAGTCCGGGGAGGAGCCCGAAGTCGACGCCCTCAAACTGATCTGGCAGTCGCTCCTGTGCGCCGAGCTGTCGATCGATCCCCTGGTTGATGTCCGCGGACCGCACGCCGTTGCCGTTACCGTCTACGTACACGGCATACGAGTATCCGCTGCCGGTCTGTGAGAACCGGAGAGCGACATGCGTCGACCGGCCGAGCGCCTCCATCCGCGCGCGCTGAAGCTGTGCTGACACGTACCGGGCGGCCCCGGACGTGTGGGTGTCCTCCATGGCCACGAGCAAATGGGGCACGGCCATCGCTCCAGTCGTCGCGATCAGGCCTGCGACGACCAACAGCTCGACCAGCGAGAAGCCGGCTTCTCTCATACGATCACCGCCAAGGTCTGGGAAGCGCATCCAGCCGCCTGGAACGCGGCCGGACGCGCTCGTGAAGCTACGGCTGGTTGCCGCGATCAGCCCTCTGCGCCGCGACCGTGACTTGGGCCCTCAGATTAAGGAAGTTCTTCTCGCCGATGCCGCGCACGTTCATCAGTTCCTCGATCTTCTTGAACGGCCCATTCTTCTGGCGGTACTCGACGATGAGCTCGGCGGTCTTGGCGCCGATGCCCGGGAGGGCCTGCAGGTCGACCACCGAGGCGGAGTTGATGTTGATGAGCGTGGCCACGGCCGGCTGCGACGGCGAGCCAGGCTTGGTCTGCGCGGTGGCGACATGAGGCTGAGCGAGGAGCAGTGCGGACAACGCGGCAATCGACAGGGACGTGCGAAACATGGAAGCCTCCTTAAGGTAAATGGGGACCCTGGATCCGGAGCGCCGCGCTTGGGGAGGTCAGCCGAAAGGCCAGTGGCGAATGCGTTCCAGGGTCGCCCTGCGCGAGAGCAAGCTGCGGACCACTCGGGGCTCCGCAGGCCCGCGCGCGTAACCTATTGGAAGGCCGAGACGATGCGGGTGTCGCTTGGCGGACGGTGGGATTGGCACCCACACGGTCGAACAGACTTGACGCCGCGGGTTGGCGTTGCGAGGTGGTTTACCACGAAATCGGCCCGTTCGGGCGTGGACGACAGTTGCACGCGCCCGCGCCTTAACCGGGCATACGCGATACAATTCGCAACACAATCGTCACAAAAGTATCGATTGCGTAACGGTGGCCACGCCGTACCATTAACTACTTGATTACGTGAATGGCCAGCATCCTGGGGTGTCCCCAGGAGAGACTCAGAGGAGAGATGACGTGCGTATGAGATTCGTCGCAGGGCTGCCATGCGGGGCGGCTGGAGCGTGCCTCCTGCTCGCGACGGCCCTGGGGACGCTGGGGATCCTGGGAACACTATGGAGTGGGAGGGTATGGGCGCAAGAGGCGCCGCGGCCGGCGGGTTGGAACGAGTCGACGCACGGAGCCCGCGTCGGCCCCGGCTACGCGCGCCTCTTCGCGATGGACAAGGTCCACGACATCCGCATCACCATGGCTCCCGATCGGTTCCGCGCGATGCAGGCGGACCTGGCGGCGATCGTGCCGGCCGGCATGGGACCCGGCGGCCGCGGCATGCCGCCCGGTCCGGGCCGTGGCGCCGACGCGATGGCGGCCATGATGGAGGCGGCCGGGGCGGCGTGTATGGGCAAGGCGGCCTCTGCGGCGTGCACGATCAACGAGACGGCCGGCCAGTGCAACGCCATGTTTGGCGGTCCGCTGATGTGTGTGCCGGCGGCGTTCGCCAATATCGCGCGGGGCGGTGCCCCGAGCCTGACGACACGCGATCCGATGTACGTCCCGGTCACGGTCACCCACGAGGGCCGCGCGTGGACCCGCGTCGGGATGCGCTACAAGGGCAACTCGTCGCTGATGGCCGCCAACGCGGGCGGCAACGGCAAGGTGCCGTTTCGCCTCGCCTTCGACCAGTACGAGGATGAGTTCCCGGAAATCAGCAACCAGCGTTTCTATGGGTTTCAGGAGCTGACCTTTTCGTCGAACTTCAGTGACGACTCGCAGCTACGAGAGGTTCTCGCGAGCGAGATCCTGCGCGACCGTGGCGTGCCCGCCGCTCGCGCCGCGTTTTACCGCGTCTTTGTGGACACGGGCGCAGGTCCGGAGTACTGGGGCCTGTACACGATGATCGAAGACCCCGCAGATGGCGCGATGCTCGACGCGCAGCTTCGTGGGCGCAACGCCAACCTCTACAAGCCTGACGGGCCAGGCGCGAACTGGTCCGCGTTCGACAAAGCGGGATTCGAGAAGAAGACCAATAAGCAGCAAGCCGACTACAGTGATGTCGCCGCGGCGATCGCCGCGCTGCACGCGCCCCGCGATAATCCCCGGGCCTGGCGGGCGGCGCTCGAGGCCCGACTCGACGTCGATCTGTTCCTGCGCTGGCTGGCGGTCAACTCGGTGATGGAAAACTGGGATTCGTACGGGGTGATGGCGCACAACTACTACCTGTACGGGGACCCGACCAAGGGGGGCCGACTCCAGTGGATCCCGTGGGACCACAACATGGCCTTTGGCGTCGGACCCGGTATGCCCGGAGGGCGCGGGCCCGGACGCGGGGGCTTCGGGCCGGGCGGCCCGCCGCCAGCACCACCCGGAGCGGCTGGCGCCCGGGCGGGCATGCCGATGCCGTTTGGCATGGGCCCTTCGGGCGCCGATATCCTGGCCGAACAGGTCGGCGACACGTGGCCGCTCATCCAGCGGCTGATGGCCGACGAGGTGTACGCCGCGCGCTATCGCGTGCTCTTGGTCCAGGCGATGGGCGGGCTGTTCGCGCCGCGCGCCATCGAGAAACGGGCGCGCGACCTGCACGCGCTCATCTCGTCGTCGGTCGTCGGCCCACGTGGCGAGCGTCCGACGCACACGACGATTGCGTCAGCGGAGGCGTTCGAGCGGTCGCTCGATGGCCCGGACGGTCTGCTTCAGCGGATTGAGCGCCGTCAGGCCGCGGTTCGCGCGGCGATCGACCGGGCCGGCCGCCGGTGATCCCTGGGCTCGCCATTTCGTCGTTGGACATCCCGAATGCGCTCGAGGCCTTCCGCGACGCGCCGGCGGGACTGCTCGACGCTCGCGTGCTCCAGCGCCGCATCGACCGCAAGTATCTGCTGCCGAGGCGGCAACTGGAGCCGCTCCTGGCCTGTTTGATCGCGGACTACCAAGTGGTGCGATCGGCTGGACGTCTGGCCGCAACCTACGACAACCTGTACTTCGATACGCCGGACAGGCGGATGTACGAGGACCATCGGCGCGGGCGGGGACGCCGCTACAAGGTGCGCCAGCGCCATCACCTCGATCGGCAGTTGAGCTTTCTGGAGATCAAGCGCAAGGATTCCGACGTCCGCACGGTCAAGGCGCGCCTCGGACGGCCCTTCGGCGACTCGCGGCTCGACGAGGAGGCGTGCGCGTTCGTCGAGCAGCACAGCCCGTTTCGCGCCACCGTCCTCGTGCCGCAGCTGTCGATCGCGTTCCACCGCGCCACGCTGCTCGGAACCAATGTCATCGAACGGATGACTCTCGACTGGGACGTCGAGCTCCGGGACAATGGCCGGCGCGAGCGGTTGCCCGACATGGCTATCGTCGAAATCAAGCAGGCCTCGTACTCGAACCTCAGCCCGGCGGTTCGCGCGCTGCGGGCCCTGCACATCCGTGAAGGGTCAGTCAGCAAGTACTGCCTCGCGACGGTCACACTGGCCGACGTGCGGGACAATACCTTCAAGCCCACGTTGCGGGCCGTGGAGCGACTATCGGCATGAACAACTTCTTTGGCATGAATATCTTCCCTGGCTCAGACGAGATCGCCAGCCTGATCGTTCGTATCGTCCTCAATCTTCTCTTTACGACCATCGTCGTGCGCGTCGTGTACTTCAAGCTGTATCAGCACCGGGACTACATCTTTACGTATTACCTCTTGAACGTCGTGACGTTCTCCTTCGCGTTCCTGCTGAGCAACGTCCCCGTGAACCTCGGCTTCGGCCTGGGGCTGTTTGGGATTTTCGGCATCCTCCGCTATCGCACCGAGGCGATTGAAGTTCGCAATCTGACGTACCTGTTTGTGGTGATCGGGATCGCGATACTCAATGCGCTCGAAAACGAGCAAATCAGCCTCGTGGAGCTGCTGATCGTCAACAGCCTCATCGCCGGTGCCGTGTGCGTGCTCGAGGCCTCGCCCTTCTCTCGACGCGAGGAGTCGCATCGCGTCCTGTACGACCGCCTCGATCTGTTGGGACCGGCGACCGCGGCCGAGGTCCTCGAGGATCTGCGGGGCCGAACCCGGCTTCCGATCACCCGGTTCGAGGTCGGCGACGTGGACCTCATGAGAGATACGGCAGAGATTGCTGTGTACTATCCGGCTACGGGACGCCGTTCATCGCTCAAGCCGAAGGATGCCGTATGAAGAGGACAGCTGCCGCCTGCGCCACGATGCTCACCGTCCTCCACGTGGTGGGTGGTGCCCAATTCGGTGGCGCTCCGCCCATCGGCGCGGAGCGCAAGGTCGTGGCGCAGTTCGACAGAAACGGCGACTCGCGTCTGGACGGGGCCGAACGCAAGGCGGCGCGCGAGTGGCTGGCGACGCAGCCTGCCGGCGGCTTTCCTGGCCGCGGCCGAGGATTTGGGAGCGCGGCGCCACCGCCAGTGACGCCGGGCAGGAAGCTCGCCCCCGCTGATGTGCGCGCCTACCGAGGCGTCCCGCTGTACGACGGCGGCACGCTCCGGACAATCTTCTTGACGTTCGACGCGTCCGACTGGGAGCAGGAGCTGGCCGCGTTCAACAACACCGATGTCGAAGTGCCGGCCACGGTCGTCGTGGACGGCCAGACGTACAAGGACGTCGGCGTCCATTTCCGCGGGATGTCGTCGTTCTTCATGGTGCCGGAGGGACGCAAGCGATCGCTCAACCTCTCGTTCGACTTCGTCAACGACCAGCAGACACTCGGCGGCTACAGGACGCTCAATCTTCTCAATGCGAACAACGATCCCAGCTTCCTGCGCGGGGTGCTGTACACCGAGATCTCTTCGCGCTACATCCCCACGCCCAAGATGAACTACATGCGCGTCGTCATCAACGGCGAGAGCTGGGGCATCTATCCGAACGCGCAGCAGTTCAACAAGGAGTTCGTCCGCGATTTCTTCAACACGACGAACGGGGCGCGGTGGAAGGTGCCGGGCAGCCCCTTCGCCAGCGCCGGGCTGAGCTATCTGGGCGAGAACGTCGAGGATTACAAACGCCTCTACGAGATCACGTCGAGCGACGACCCGAAGGCGTGGACGGATCTCATTCGGCTGACTAGGGTCCTCAACCAGACGCCCGCAAATGCGCTCGAGGCCGCCCTGGCGCCCATCCTGGATGTCGACGGCGCGCTCAAGTTTCTGGCGCTCGATGTCGTGCTCGGCAACAGCGACGGCTATTGGGCGCGTGCCAGCGACTACAGCATCTATCAGGACACGAAAGGCATCTTCCATATCGTTCCGCATGACGTCAACGAAGGGCTCGGCCCGCAGGAAGGGCCTCCGGGCGGCGGTGGCCCTGGCCGTGGTGGCGCGGGCCGCGGCGGCCCCGGCGGCGGCGGTCCGCCGCCAGGATTTGCGCCGCCACCTTTAGCGGGAGGGCGAGGCGGTCCCGGCTTCCCCGGCGGAGGGTTCCCTGAGGCTGGACCGGATCTCGATCCGCTCGTCGGTCTGAACGACGCGAACAAGCCTCTCCGCTCGAAGCTGCTGGCTGTACCGGCGCTGCGGGTCAAGTATCTCGGCTACGTCCGCGACATCGCGGAGCGCTGGCTTGACTGGAAGACGCTCGGTCCGATCGCCCAGAAGTATCACGACCTGATTGCGGCCGACGTTCGAACGGACACGCGGAAGATCTACAGCTCGGCGGAATTCGATGCGGGGCTCACCGGCTCGCTGAAGGAGTTCGTGGACGCGCGTCGCGCGTTTCTGCTGAGGACCGTACGGCAGTAGCCGTCAAGATTTCGCCGTCCGGTGTGCTCCGGATCAGGATCGTTAGGAACGCGTCGTAGCCGCCACGCGCGGCGCAGGCGCTCCGCGCAACAGTCCTCGGTGCTCAGATCCTCATCGATCTCGGGCCAGTGAATGCCGAATCCAGCGCCGGCAATCTTCCAGTCGCTTCAGCTCGTGTGGCGCGAATCCGAAGTTCCATGCCAAGGCGACTGGATCGAGCCAGAACTTCGCCGACAGATCGTCTCAATCGACGCGATCTTAACCCACTGGATCCGCCCTGGGCCTACTCTTAACTTCTCCCTTCTAACTGTTCATTTCCGGAGGCGCGCCACTCACCTCCTGACGTCCGGGTGATTCACCAGGTACGCGCGGCGCTGCTCGAAGAAGTTCTTCAGCCCCCGATTCGGCATCGCCCGCCGACGGCTCGATTCGTGAATCTGGCGGGCGACGAGCTTCTTGCCGACTCGCTCTCACCCTCGAGAGCCCGCGAATCAGGCGGTGCGGCACCACTCGAGCGTGCGCCGCAGACCCTCTTCGAACGACACGATGGGCGTGTAGTCGAGTAGATCCTTCGCTTTCGAGATGTCGGCCTGCGAGTCGTGCACGTCGCCGGCCCGTGGCTCCTTGTAGATCGCCTGCAGGTTCGTTCCCGTAATCTTGTTCATCACGCGCAGCAGCTCGTTGAGCGAGATGCGCCCGCCGGTCGCCACGTTGACGACTTCCCCGCTCGCCTTGGGCGCCTCGCAGGCCCGCAAGACGCCGTCCACCACGTTGGCCACGTAGGTGAAGTCGCGCGTCTGCTCGCCGTCGCCATAGATCGTCGGCTGACGGCCCTCGAGCAGTGCTGTCGAGAAAAGGGAGATGACTCCCGAGTAGGGCGAGCTCGGATCCTGCCGTGGACCGAACACGTTGAAGTAGCGGATCGTGACGGTCTCGAACCCGTACAGCCGCGTGAACATCTGGCAGTACTGCTCCGCCACGAGCTTTTGCAGCGCATACGGCGACAGCGGGTTGGTCGGCATGTCCTCGCGCTTGGGCAGCGTCGGCGTGTCGCCGTACGCGGACGAGGAGCCGGCGTACACGAGCCGTTTCACGCCGGCGTCGCGCGCCGCGACCAGCAGGTTGAGCGATGCCGTGATGTTGGCGGTATTCGAGGTGACGGGATCCTTCACCGATCGCGGCACCGACGGGATCGCCGCCTGGTGCAGCACGTATGCGATGCCTTCGACCGCCCGCCCCGCGACGTGTGGATCGGCGAGGTCGCCCTCGACGAACTCCACGCCCGGAATGTGCTCGAAGTTACGTCGCTTGCCCGTGATCAGGCTGTCGACGATGCGGACGCGCTGGTCGCGACGGACCAACTCCTCCGCCAGATGCGATCCGATGAAGCCGGCGCCGCCGGTTACAAGATAAAAAGCCATCGGTGACGTTCTGTTCTGGATACGCACGAGCACCACGGTGCGAGTGCGTCAGGCATGGGGGTGGGGCCCCATGCCAAGTAAAGATCGCAGCGGGCCGTAAGCCGAATTCTGTCCCCGCCAACGCCAGCTTGCGCTGGCGCCGGCGAGGTAACGACCATTCCTCTAGCCCCGCCATCGCTGGCGGGATCAAGCGACCGACCCGGAGGCTACGGACGGGCCGTCCGGACCAACGTTAACCGACGCATTGAGCGTCGGGTGAGCTGGCGTGCCTCCCTATTTGGTCTTGCTCCGTGCGGGGTTTTGCCTGCCACCGACCTTACGGCCGGCGCGGTGCGCTCTTACCGCACCTTTTCACCCTTACCCTTTCGCATCGTCCGGCTGAAGCCGGACACTACGAAGAGGCGGTATATTTTCTGTGCCACTGTCCTTCAGGTTGCCCTGACCGGGGGTTACCCGGCGCACTGCCCTGCGGAGTTCGGACTTTCCTCTCAGCCTCCGCGCTTGCGCGCTTCAGCGAAGCGGCCGTCTGTCCCGCTGCGAAGGCTCGATTGTACTACCCGTCAGTCTCCTGTGAGATCTGATATTGCTCGAGCTTCTTGTAGAGATTGCTGCGGGGCGTGTCGATCACTTCGGCCGTCCTCGAGATGTTCCAGCCGTTCTCACGCAGCTTGGCTACGAGGTACGCCCGCTCGGCGTTGTCCTTGAACTCACGCAGGGTACCCGCCTTCACGCCGTCGGTGTCCGCCGTGCCCGAACCGCCGCGCGCGGCACCGGCCGATGGCGACCGCACGCTCTCGGGCAGATCGGCGACGTCGATCGTGTCGCCCTCCGTCATGATGATCAGCCGCTCGACGGTGTTGCTCAGCTCGCGCACGTTGCCCTTCCACCGACACCGCTGCAAGGCGTCGAGCGCCGCCGGCGTGATGCGCTTGGGCCTCAGGTTGTTCTCGCGGCTGAATAGATCCATGCAGTGACGGACGAGCAGCGGAATGTCCCCGGTGCGCTCGCGCAGCGGCGGGACGAAGATCGGGATGACGGCGAGCCGAAAGTACAGATCGTCCCGAAACCGGCCCTTCTCAATCTCCTCTTCCAGGCTCTTGTTGGTCGCCGCGATGACGCGCACGTCCACCTTAATCGTGCGCGCCGATCCCAGCCGCTCGACCTCGCCCTCCTGCAGCACCCGCAGCACCTTGGCCTGCGTCTTCGCGCTCATGTCGCCGACCTCATCGAGGAAGATCGTGCCGCGATCGGCCTGCTCGAACTTGCCGATCTGCTTCTCGGTGGCGCCCGTGAAGGATCCCTTCTCGTGGCCGAAGAGCTCGCTCTCGATGAGCTCTTCGGGAATGGCGGCGCAGTTGACCTGCACGAACCGCTCGCGGCTTCTGAGGCTGTTGCGGTGGATGGTCCGCGCCACGAGCTCTTTGCCCACACCGCTCTCGCCA
Organism: Acidobacteria bacterium RIFCSPLOWO2_12_FULL_65_11; assembly: GCA_001767495.1. GTDB lineage: Bacteria > Acidobacteriota > Vicinamibacteria > Vicinamibacterales > CAVVIG01 > 2-12-FULL-65-11. Next base: position 19,033 of record MELA01000134.1, read on the forward strand.
GCAATGAGCACGGTCGCGTTGGTGGGCGCCGCCCGGCCGACGGCTGCCATGACGCTCTTGAGCGCCGTGCTCTCGCCAATCATCTGGTGGCGGACTTCGACCACCTTGCGGAGCGTCCGGTTCTCGTCGCGCAGCTGCCTCTGGGCGAGCGCGTTACGCAGGCCGACCAGCACGCGGTCGCTGGCAAACGGCTTCTCGATGAAGTCGAACGCGCCCTTCTTGGTAGCCTCGACCGCCGTACTGATGCTCCCGTGGCCGGAAATCACGATGACCGGCGTCGACTCGTTCATCGAGCGCAGCCGATCGAGCACCTCCAGGCCATCCATCCCCGGCATCTTCACGTCGAGCAGCACGAGGTCTGGCACCTCGCGCTCGGCAATCGTGAGGCCTTCCTGTCCGGTGGCCGCGCCCAGACACTCGTAACCCTCGTACTCGAGGGTCATCTTCAGCGAGTCCCTGATGGCAGCCTCATCGTCGATGACGAGGACCCGCGACTTAGGCATGTTGTTTGATTATAAGAGCCCTCAGAGCGGCCTCATCGAGCGTTTCGATGCCAAGCTGACGCGCCTTCTCCAGCTTACTGCCCGCCTCGGCGCCGGCCACCACGTAACTCGTCTTCTTGGTGACCGAGCCGGTCACGCGGGCGCCCAGCCGCTCGATCGCTTCGATCGCCTGCTCGCGCGTCATGGCCGACAGCGTGCCCGTCAGCACGAAGGTCTTACCCGCGAGCGGTCCGGGCTCTTCCGCGGGCTTCGGAAGGCTGGTGGTCATGTTGACGCCAGCCTTCTCGAGCCGGTCGATGAGCCGGCGATTGCGTGGTTCGTCGGCAAACATCCGCACCGATCGAGCGACGACGGGGCCGACCTCCCGGACCGACTGCAGAGCCTCAATCGGCGCCTTGAGGACGCCCTGCATCGTCCGAAAATGGCGGGCGAGCGTCGCCGCGGCCTTTTCGCCGACGTGCCGGATGCCCAGCGCGTAGATGAGACGGGAGAGATCGCTGGTCTTACTCTTCTCGATCTCGGCCACGAGGTTACTGGCGGATTTCTCGGCCATACGGTCGAGCCGAGCGAGCGTCGCCTCCGTCAGACGGTAGAGATCCGCGTAGTCGCCGACGATCGCCTTCTCGACCAGTTGCTCGACGAGCGACTCGCCCAGCCCTTCGATGTTCATGGCCGTCCGCCCGGCAAAATGCAGCAAGCCGCGCCGAAGCTTTGCCGGGCACGACTCGTTCACGCAGCGCCAGATCACCTCGTCGTCCTCGCGCGTCAACGTCGAGGCGCAGGCCTTGCAGGTCGTCGGCATCTCCCATGGCTTGGAGTCCGGCGGGCGCAGGCTCAGCACGGGGGCGACAACCTTCGGGATCACGTCGCCGCCCTTCTCGATGACGACGGTGTCACCCTCGCGGAGATCTTTGCGGGCGATGTCCTCTGCGTTGTGCAGCGTGGCCATCGAGATGGTCGAGCCGGCCAGCAGCACCGGATCGAGCACGGCGTACGGCGTGTTGGCGCCGGTGCGCCCGACGTTCACGTCGATCCTCAGCAGCTTGGTGTGCGCCTGCTCGGGAGGAAACTTGAACGCGGTGGCCCAGCGCGGACACTTCGCCGTCGCCCCGAGCCGCTCCCGGAGCGCCAGATCGTCGACCTTGATGACGACGCCGTCGGTGCCGAACTCGAGCGTTCGACGCTTCTCGGCCCAGCTCCGGCAGAACGCGACGACCTTGTCGATGCCGTCAAGCCTCTGCCAGTGCGGCTCGACGGGCAGTCCCCAGGACTGCATGGCCGCGAGCGCGTCGCTGTGAGTAGGCGGCATGGCGCGAGCGCCGTCCCCGACAAGCTGATACACGAACGCGGACAACCCGCGGCTGGCGACGAGCGCCGGGGCCAGGTTGCGCATCGTACCGGCCGCGGCATTCCGCGGGTTGGCGAAGAGCGGCTCGCCCGACTCTTCGCGCTCGCGGTTCATGCGCGTAAACGAGGCGCGCGACAGGTACACCTCGCCGCGCACTTCGATTGGGCCGGGCGGTCCACTCCGGAGCGCCAGCGGAATGGCTCGAATGGTGCGCACGTTGGCGGTGACATCCTCGCCGCGGACGCCGTCGCCGCGCGTGGCCCCGCGGACCAAGCGCCCCTCGTCGTAGGTCAGCGCGATGCTCAGACCGTCAATCTTGATCTCGGCGACGTACGCGATCGGGTCGCCGCCAACGCCGGCTCCTTTACGCACGCGTTCGTCAAACGCACGCAGCTCGTCATCACTGTAGGTGTTGTCGAGACTGAGCATCTGCGTTCTGTGCTCGACGGTCGCAAACCCCTCGACCGGCCGGCCCGCGACGCGCTGGGTCGGCGAATCACCGGTGACGAGCTCTGGGTGTTCGGCCTCGATCCGCTCGAGTTCGTGGAGCAGGCGATCGAACTGTTCGTCGGAGATCTCCGGCGCGTTGTGGATGTAGTAGCGCTCTTCGTGATGTCGGATCGCGTCACGAAGGTCGCGAATGCGATCTTTAGGAGGCGTGCCTGCCATCTCCCAACAACTCGTGCGCCACCCCGACAAACCCCTCGTACGCCGACCGGCCGAACAGCACGAATCGCACGAGACGCAGTGAGGTGGCCGCCGACCGGTAGGCGCGGACCGCCTCGATCATGACACGAGCGCATTCGTC
>MELA01000135.1:0-2244 GCA_001767495.1 Acidobacteria bacterium RIFCSPLOWO2_12_FULL_65_11
GACGGGACAGACGTCCACGCAGGCGGTGTCCTTCGTGCCGATGCAAGGTTCGCAGATGATATACGCCACGGCGCCGCAGCACTCCACATCATGATACTTCAACCTTCCGTGGATTGTCGGGGCTGCTTCGACAGCACGAAGTAGGCGACCAGCATCACGCGCTCTGCCGGCGCCAGGGACACTCGCCTCTGTCGAGGCCATCACGAAAGTTGGCGTCATGCCGGGTGGGACCCATCTGGCCGTTCTGACGAACGGACATCATTTTGACCGAGGGCGACGGTCCACGCTCTACCAGTCGAGCACACGCGCGAATACGAGCGGGGCGACGATGGTCGCGTCCGATTCGATGACGTACTTCGGCGTGTCAATACCGAGCTTCCCCCACGTGATCTTCTCGTTCGGCACAGCTCCCGAGTACGAGCCGTAGCTCGTCGTCGAATCACTGACCTGACAGAAGTATCCCCAGAGTGGGACGTCGGGGAGCCGCAGGTCCTGGTGCAGCATCGGCACGACGCAGATCGGAAAGTCGCCGGCGATCCCGCCGCCGATCTGAAAGAACCCGATGGAGGCACGCGGGCTGGTACGCCGGTACCAATCGGCCAGCGCCACCATGTATTCGATCCCGGACCGAACGGTGTGCACCGACTTGAAGCGGCCGGCAATCGAGTGCGCGGCGAAGACGTTGCCGAGCGTTGAGTCTTCCCAGCCCGGCACGAAGATCGGCAGGTCCTGGTTGGCGGCCGCGAGCAGCCAGCTGTCCTTGGGATCGATCTCGTACCATCGTTCGAGTGCCCCGGATCTCAGCACCGTGTAGAGGAACTCGTGGGGGAACGCGCGATGGCCCTGCGCGTCGGCGGCCAGCCATTGTTCCAGCACGACGTTCTCGATGCGCCGCATCGCCTCGTGCTCGGGAATGCACGTATCGGTCACCCGGTTCATGTGACGATCGAGGAGGGCCTGTTCGTCGGACGGCGTCAGGTCTCGGTAGTGCGGAACCCGCTCGTAGTGCGAACGTGCCACCAGATTGAATACATCCTCTTCGAGGTTCGCACCGGTGCAGCAGATCGCGTGCACCTTGCCGCGCCGGATCATTTCGGCAAGCGAGATCCCCAGCTCGGCCGTGCTCATCGCTCCAGCCAGCGTCAGGAGCATCTGGCCGCCCCCAGCGAGGTGCCTCGTGTAGGCGTCTGCGGCGTCCTTGAGAACGGCGGCGTTGAAGTGACGGAAGTGGCGCTCAATGAACGCCCATACCGGTCCGGGAGTGGTGGGCATGTCGCCATCCCTGCTGCGGCCAGTTCTGATTCACCGGTCGGGGCTGGGGTCGCGACAGCCCGCCTGGGAGCGTCCTACGGTCGGGGCGATCGACCGCCATCGGCACGCCGGGTGGCTTCGGCGGCATTGTAGCAGTTCAATTCGTGGGAGCAACCTGCCCGATCCGAGGCGATTCGAGGACCGCGAACTCCTATGCCGCGGGAGGGGTGCGGGCGCCTAGCTCGCGGTCGATATCCAAGAGCGCGCCTGGATCGTCGCCGACGAGGCGGAACTTCGCCACCAGCTCGCGCGCGATCTTCTCTTCTTCGACCTGTTCGGTCAGGAACCACTGCAACTCTGTCATCTCCACGAATGCCTTCGACTTGAACGCCAGCTCGAACAGATCGTTGATCTGCGCCGTGGTGCGCTCCTCGTGCTCGAGGACGGATTTGAACATGTCGCCGAGCGTCTTGAACTCACGAACCGGCTGCTCGAGAGCAAGAAGCTCTACGGTGCCGTTACGCGCGAGGACGAAATCAAACAACTTCAACGCGTGCTGGTATTCCTCCAGGCTCTGCTGCTTGAGCCATCGCCCAGCGCCAGTGAACTTGTCCCGTTCGCAAAACGCCGCCATCGCCAGATACTGATACCAGGCGCGCAGCTCTGAGTTGATTTGCACGTTGATCGCCCGAAGCACGTCCGCATTCATCGTCAGCTCCTGTCAATTGGTGGTCCGGCTCGGCATCGGAATTTCACCTGACCCGTCCGGCACAGACCGCTCGTCACACGCACGCGGCGCATGACGCGTCTGGCCTGCACATTCTAGTGGATCCGCCGTCTCATGGCACGTGCTCTCACCGGAGGTGTCCTGGGATAGGGTCTAGCCGTAATGCCTTTCGGAAATTCGATGGTCAGAAATAGGCCAGAAACATGCGGTTCCGCGAACCGCTCGACGCCGCGGGAAACCGCGGGCTCCGGGACATGGGCACAGCG
>MELA01000135.1:2250-3248 GCA_001767495.1 Acidobacteria bacterium RIFCSPLOWO2_12_FULL_65_11
GCTCCGTGAGCTGCGCCGGACTCGGCCCTCCGCTCGCGGTTTCCCGTCTTTCGCTGGCATCGCGGCGCTCGAAGGTTCGCTCCCACCGCATATTTCTGGCCGTTTTTGCGCGCTTGCGAATTTCCGAAAGGCATTAGGTCTAGCCTCGCTGAAAGCTGTGATAGCGCAGCCTCTCATTCGCTGCAGGTACGCTTTGTCCGGCCGGCCTCAAGCACGACGACGGCACGTCGAGCAGCCACGCGGTGGCCGCCCGTAGCGTGGCGAACGTCGCCGATGGCACGGCGAGCAACCGATCGCTCTCCAAGGTCAGCCACGCCTCGGTGCAGAACCGAATCGCCCTGTCCTCGATGATCCATGCAACGCGGAGGGTTCGCGGTCCAATGGCCGCACGGCAGCGCTGCATCCACTGGAGTAACTCCTCGTGCGCTCGGACGAGCTCAGGCGCTCTTCATTAAGGAATGACGGTGCCAGCCGGTGCCGCACTCGAATCGGCCACCGCCCCCACCACGACCGACGGCCAGAACTTCCCTTCGATGACGATCATTCGAGGATGGTCGCTCGCGCTGCCGACGCGCTGGCTGCATTAGCCGCGGCCGGAACGTGATGTCCCCAATTGACCCTGAGCTTCCACGGTCGCCAGCCAAGGAAGCGCCGCAGGGCCAGGGCCAGGCCCGTCCAGACCAGAACGACAGCGCCGGCCGACGCGACGCCCGCGATCACCTGGCCGGGCAGACGGCCAAGTTCACCCGTGTGCGCGAAGCGTGCCCAGCCACGTGCCCGCTGACCGAGGCTCTGGCCCCCGTAGGGCTGCCACTGCGCGATTGCGCCAGTCGCCGCATCGAGCGTCAGGGTGGATCGCGCAAACGCGTTCCACGACTCCCCGTCAGTGATCGTGAAAGACACCGGGCCACCCGGACGAGTCGGCAGGCGGAGCGTAATCGCGCTCCAGGTGGGCAACTGCTGCTCCGCTCGCGCCCATAGCTGATCCAGATCGACAG
>MELA01000135.1:3254-6331 GCA_001767495.1 Acidobacteria bacterium RIFCSPLOWO2_12_FULL_65_11
GCCGCTCGCCGCGCTCGGTCTGGGCGGGAGAGGCCTGAGCACTTCGAGCGCCAGCCGCCTGGGGTGGCGTACTCCCCATCGCTCGATACAAGAGATTAGTCGCCCACGGATACGAGATCACCGCGCCGGTGGCCGCCATGATGACGATGACGGGTGCGCACCAGAAGCCGATCACGTTGTGCCAGTTGAAGTCCCGCGCGCGCACGGTCGCTGCTCTTCTGAACAGAAGTACGGCCTTCAGGTTCCGCCACGTAAAGCTTTTCGGCCACCACAAATAGAGTCCGCTTGCGGCCAGGCAGAGGAACGCCAGGTTGCAGGCGTCCGTGATCGCCCGCGCCGCCACACGATTCTCGGTCGGCCTGCCGAGCCACCGGTGCCAGTCTTCGATCGCGCGAAAAAACACTGTGGCGCCCTTTGACCCTTCACCGAGCACCTGCCCGCTGTACGGATCGACCCACACCGTGGCATCCCGGCCGAAACTGACCGCGGCGGCCTTGGCTGGATCGCGGTCCACGGCTAGCCACACGGCCTGCGCATCAGGCTTGCTCGCACGCGCGGCCGCCAGGACTCGGTCCATCCCGACGGGGGGTGCACCGGGTTGCGGCACCTGGACGAACCGCGCATCGCGTTCGATCACGTTGAGAATCTGCGGCTTGAGCGCGAGGAGCGCGCCGGTTGCCGACATGGCGAGAATCACCAAACCGGCTATCGTACCCGCCAATAAGTGACTCCAGAAGATGACGGACCGGAATGTCTTCATGGACCGGCCCATCGACGTGACGGCCGAGGTGGCGTGTGCGGCGGCACCTCGCTCGGGACAAAGCCGGACAGGTTCGCCGTCCTTCGACCGGGCCCGCCGGTGTTACCAGCACCGGGCGGGCCGTTTCTTACCGAAACCGATTCCGGCTCCCGATCAGAACTTCACTCCGCTGACGTCCGCACGCCCATGAAACGGGTCGTCTGGACTCTGGATCGGGCCCACAGAGTACGGTCGCATCATCTCGTTGTCCTCGTGCTCGACAATGTGGCAGTGCCAGACGTACTGTCCCGTCCGGTCGAACAACGCTTTGACTCGTACGATCTCGCCCGGGAAGCTGATCATCGTGTCCTTGGGACCCGTCTCCCACGCCTCAGGCCCACGCGTGAGGCCGTTCGCGTCCTCCCGCTCGATGATCTCGAACTGAATGAGGTGAATATGAATTGGATGTGCGTCCTCGGTGAAGTTGTGGATCTCCCAGACCTCAATCGCTCCCGCCTGCGGGTTTTCCGTGATTTCGTGCATCCAGCGCAGAGGGTTGCCTTCCCCCGCCGCGGTCAACGTCCCGAGTAACGCCTGTGTTGGACCGAATGGCAAGGCGTTCGGATCGCCGCAGGCCAATCTAAGGTTCGCGGGTTGGTGCTTCCGATGGCCATGGCCCGGGTGACCGTCCACCAAGACCGTCTCCGATTCCGCCTCGTTGAGAGACAGTTGCCGAGTGACTGTCGCTGGCGGCAGTACTGACTGCTGTGGCAACCACAGCAACTCGGGCGGCGTGCTGACATCGAGCGATCGGGCTGGGATGACGCGGAACTGCATGACGAGCCCCGTCGTGTTCGGACCCGAGGCGTCAAAGTCGGCGTCCGGCATACCGCCGCCGAACGGCTCGTCGGGACCGAGGTTCTGGAGCACAATCTCCGTTCCCACGGGTACTTTCGTGAAATCTACAATCACGTCGGCACGCTCGGCCGGGCCCATGAGTAGTTGGTCGAGCCTCCCCGGGGCGGGCAGGAAGCCGCCGTCGGCGCCGACCTGCCAGAATGACAGGCCAGCCCTCGAGAGCTTCAGGATCAGAAATCGCGAATTGCACCCGTTGAGGAATCGGAAGCGATAGCGCCGCTGCTCGACTTCGAGATATGGCCACGTTCGGCCGTTGACCACGATCGTATTGCCGAAGAACTCCGGATTCCAAATGGGCGAGACATCGCTCGGCCCGGTACAGCCGGGCTGCGGGATGAAGGGGATCTGCAACTGACCAGTCTGCAGTCCTTCAAAGAACGCGCGGTTGTCCGGATAGAACAGCGAACCGTTTGCATTGAACGATCGGTCCTGGATCACAATGGGAATCTCGTAATAGCTCATGCCTGGCGGATCGCCGATGGCAGGAGCCGGGCCGGGAAGTACGCCCGGCGGCAGATCGCCAGGCCCGCCGCGAATCAGGTAGAAGCCAGCCGGTCCCGCGTACACGTTCACACGCGTCATGCCCAGCGTATGATCGTGATACCAGAGCGTCGTCGGCCGCTGGTCGTTCGGGTACACGAACGTCGCGCTGCCCGGTTCCCAGTCACCGCCCCACGTCGTTTGGAACTTCGCGCGGAAAAAGTTGTACCAGGAGCCCACACGGGCGAAGCCGCCAGGGACGTTGTTCGCCGCGGGCAGGTACCAGGCCTCGGGGAATCCGTCGCTGTGGTCCGGGCTGTGGCCGCCGTGCAGGTGTGTCACGATCGGCACCGGTCCGCGGTACGGCTCCGGATCGAGGCCCTGCCTGTCGCGGCCAGTCACGCCATCGGGAGGGTTCGCCCAGTGCAACGTTTGATCGACCGGCAGGATGTGCGGCAGGTAGTTGCCACGACGATCGACGAGCTGGTTCACCCATGTCACGCGAGCCGTTCGCTGCGCCGTGGCTTCAATGGTGAACGCTGGGTAGTTGAAGCTGCGGTCATCAGTGAGAGACCCGTAGCTCCAGACCGTCGTTTGCGGCAGTCGCGCAGGCAAGATCTGCTGGGCAAACTGGCGCACCCCGATCGTGTAGTGGTCGGTCGTCGCATCGCTGGCCGACCGTGGCATGGCTGGTGGAATGACCAGCGGCGTGACAAACTTCGGGATGACATCGGGCGGCAATGTGCCGCCGGGAATCTCGGCGAAGACGCTCGGCCAGAGACCGGACTTCGACGTGAGGTATGCACCTGCTCCAGCCGCGGCTGTCAGCTTGAGGAATCCTCGCCTGTTCTTCATAAGATGTCTCCTGCCTTGAATAGACTTGAGCGCTTGAACCTCTCGAACCCGTCTCACCATTTCTACCGGAACACCAGCGTCCCGA
>MELA01000136.1 GCA_001767495.1 Acidobacteria bacterium RIFCSPLOWO2_12_FULL_65_11
CGATCGGTCAAGATTTCAGAGGGATCGGAGGCGGAAGCTGCGGCGTCGCGACCGCGTCCGGCAGATGGTAAAAGCGCTTCCACAAAAGGGAAAGAGGGCCGACTGATGACACCACAACCCGACCGCGTCGCGCGTACCGATCGGCCACGACGCCAGAAATCCGGGGCGGAGGGGTCGCGAGGGGCCGAAGTGTGCCCCAAGTGCGGCCGCTCCACGGCTCGAATCGTCGGTCGATCTGAATCGTTTCCAGTACTCTACCTACGGTGCGACGACTGCCGCCACATGTCGGTCGCACCGGCCTGATGATTAATGTGGGCGGACCCCCGCACGGGCCAGCCGGCCAGCGCGGGGCACACGATCGACGCTACGGAGGAGACAGCATGGGAACTACGAACGGAACCATCAAGCGGCTCGTCAGCGACAAGGGATTCGGCTTCATCGCGGCCAGCGACGGGAGCGAGTATTTTTTTCACCAGTCGGCGTGCACCGACACACCGTTCTACGAGCTCCGCGAGGGACAGGCCGTGACCTTTGACAAAGGTCAGGGACCGAAGGGTCCGAGAGCCGAGAACGTCAAGCTGGCGTAATCACGCCGCTTCCGCTCGCCGGCGGTCTCCGGCCGACCCCACGCCGATCGGATGCCGCGGCCGCTGTCCTCGACTGGTCGGGCGTCGTCTGCGCGCGGCGCGCCCTCACGTACGCCTGATATGACGGCGGGGCTAGTTCCCCGAGTACCTCGTGAGATTCGCGTACGCCGACTGGATGGCCTGCTCCAAGGACGGTGTCGCCACGGCCGTTTGCGTGTAGCCATTCCAGTTCCGGTACTTGTCGAGGCGGATCGTCTTCTGTAGTTCCTCAACCGTCTTGCCCTCCCTGATGCCGGCGGACACGGCCGCCATCAGGTCTTCGAAGAACTGACGATAGGCCACGACGTCGGCCTTGGTGCCGGCTTCGAAGTGGCTGTTGACGATGATGTCGAAGTCGATCTGCTCGAGCGCCTTGAGGGAGGCGATCCACGTCGTCATCGGCCGGCGGTCGAACGCGAAGTTACAGCAGAGCCGGTTGATCCAGACGTAGTCGCCCGCAAAGAGCACGCGCTCGTCGGGGAAGTACAGATCGATTAAGTCGTTCGTATGCCGGTTCTTCGCGTGGACGAGCTCGACGCGCTTGCCGCCGAGGGTCACCGTGTACCGCTCGCCGCTGAACGTGATGTCGGGGCGCCGGATGTCGGCGGCCATCTCCTCCTGGGTCAGGAACATGTCGCCGTTGCCGTTCATGCGGTCGAAATTGGCGCGCGTTCCCGTCTGCGCTTCTTCCCTCGTCATTCGGTTGTCGCCATCCAGATCGTCGGTATCGCCCGGTGGGCGTGCCTGACGAATGGGCAACGCGAGGTTCCTGGCCATGTTCTCGTGCGCGACGAACCGGGCGGTGTCGGTGAACATCCCGCCGCCGCGTGCGTGATCCCAGTGATAGTGACTATTGATCACGTATCGCACGGGCTTGCCGGGAAACCTTGTCGCGAGCTCTGCCTTCAGCCAGGCCGAGAATTCCGGGTTGAGGGGATCCGCGAGGATGATCCCTTCAGGCGTGACGAGGAACACCGTCACGGCGGCGACGCCGGCACCGCTCTGGACCTTGTACAGATCGCCTCTGACCTGGGAGATGGTGCGCACGGGTGGCGCGGGTGGCTGGGCGGGGGCGCCTGCGGGTGCGGCCCCCTGGCCGGGTCCCTGAGGTTGCTGGGCCCCGGTGGGCGCGATGATGGCCGTGGTGAACAGGACGACAGCGAGAAGCGAAAGGATGTTCTTCATGGCGTTTCGGATCGTAGCGAAAGAGAATATGGAGCCGGCGCGCGGACTTGAACCGCGGACCTGCTGATTACGAATCAGCCGCTCTACCAACTGAGCTACACCGGCCTGGTCGGATCGAGCGCGTGGGCCAGTCCGCGTGGGCGACTCCTCGCGCGAGGATTGATTCTAACACGCAGGCCGGCACCACCACTGCAGCGCTAGGGATTGTTCCGCAGGCTGACGTCGAGGGTCGTCGTCTCGCCGCGCCGCACGCGCACATCGGTCAAGTACGAGACAAACCCACGCTTGCTAATCTGGATGGTGTGCTGGCCGTCCGGCAGCTCGATGACGCGCTCCGCTTCGCTTGGACCGCGCCACCTCTCGCCGTCGATGAGCAGTGCGGCGTCGGCCGGCTGCACGTGAAGCATGAGCGTGCCGACGCCCGGTGGGGCCTGCTCCGACCCGGCGGGATTCTCCTGTGGCGGCGGCGTGTCGGGCGCCGTGGGTGGCGGGAGCCTGCGGCCGCGCGGGCCCACAGGGCCGCGCGAGGGTGGCCGCAACACCCGGGGCTGCGGCTCAACTTGAGCCGGGACCGCCGGGAGGGGGCGCGCCTCCGCGATTTCTCCAACGCCGAGGGGCTCCATCTTGTGCTTGAGCTTCAACGTGGAATCGGGCGTCAGATACACCCGCTGTGTGAAGGATCGAAATCCATCGCGGTACACCGTGATCTCGTGCCCGCCGGAGGGGAGGCGCAGCCGCTGAAAGACGCCGTCGAAGTCGTCCACGATGCCGGCGTAGTAACCATCGACGTACACCTCGGCTTCCCTGGGTGTGACCTCGAGGCGCACGGCGCTGTCAGGATCGAAGTTCCTGTACGGGAACGGCGGGGGGAACGACACCTGGGCGTCGGCAGCAGCGGCCAGCGCGATGGCGAAGACCGCCGTGGCTGCCACGAGCAGGGTCACGCGTTTGAGGAAGGACACGGCATTCACCTCCGGGCAGTCAGTCGGCAGTCGATCGCATCCCTCGAGCAATGACGGTGCCAAGGCGCGCGAGGCTGGAGGGAGACGTCGAACCCGCGCGAAGTGTACTACTTCGACCTTCTCCCGGTCGGTGAATGACGGTGAGCCTGCGTCGCCGGGGGACGCCGGGCGTCCGCCCACGAGGACGCTTGTTGGTCCGTGCTACGATACGTGGTTTAAGTCGCGCGCCGAAGAGTTGCCAGTACGTCCGACTAAAGCCGGACGCTACGCACCACGTACTTGCTGGGATTCATGTCCGAGACCGCCCAAGGGGTTGGGGAATCCCCTGCCCTCGTCGTTCGCGGCGCCCGTACGCACAACCTCAGGAACATCGATCTCTCACTGCCGATCGGTAAGCTGGTCGTCGTGACCGGCGTGAGCGGGTCGGGGAAGTCGTCGCTGGCCTTTGACACGATCTACGCCGAGGGTCAACGGCGCTACGTGGAGTCGCTGTCGGCGTACGCGCGGCAGTTTCTCGAGCGGATGGAAAAACCGGACGTCGACCGCATCGACGGCCTTGCGCCGGCGATCGCCATTCGCCAGAAGAACGCGATCCGCAACCCCCGCTCGACGGTCGGCACGACCACCGAGATTCACGATTACATGCGGCTACTCTTCGCGCGCGTCGGCCGTACGTTCTGCAGGAACTGCGGCCGTGAGGTCGTGCGGGAAACGGCCGAGGTGGTGGCTCGTCAACTCGCCGAGCTACCGCCGGGCACGCGGCTGGTGCTCGGATTCGATCTGCCGGTCGTCGCCGTCGCGGACCCGGGCGCGGTCGAGAGGGAAGTCGACGAGATGCGGGAGCAGGAGAATGGCTCAGGGCTCTTGGCTCAAGGCGCAGGGGTCATGGCTCAGGCGGAATCCCCGAGTGGGGCCGGAGCGGCGGCGATCGGGGCCGCGATTGAGACGCTCAGACGCAAGGGATTCGGCCGGCTGCTCGTTGATGGACGCGCGGTACCTTTCGACGACATCGATCCGATCGCGTTCGGCGACCGATCGACGCTGCAGGTGGTTGTCGATCGCTTACAAGTCGATGGCGAAGAGCTGCGTCAGCGGCTGACCGATGCAATCGAGACTGCCTATCTTGAGGGTGGTGGCGCCGCATGGGCCCTCGAGCTTCCGCGCCCCGAATCCCCAATCCCGAATCCCAAATCCCATCAGTTCAGCGAGCGCTTCGAGTGCCGCCCCTGCGGTCTGACGTACGAGGATCCACAGCCTCAGCTCTTCTCCTTCAACAGCCCGTTTGGCGCCTGCCCGACCTGTCATGGGTTTGGGAACATCATCGAGCTCGACATGAATCTGGTTGTGCCCGATCCGACGCTGTCCATTCAGCAGGGTGCCATCGAGCCCTGGAACAGGCCGCACTATCGAGCCGAGCTGGCCTCTCTGAAGCGCGCGGCTCGCCAGAACGTGGTCCGGCTGGATGTCCCCTGGGCGAATCTGACCGACAAGGAACGGCGCTTTGTGATCGAGGGCGACGGCCAGGAAGCCGACAATCCTCGATACCGGGGCATCCGGGGGTTCTTCCGCTGGCTCGACCGGAAGAAGTACAAAGTCCATGTCCGCGTGTTCTTGAGCCGCTACCGTGGCTATCTCCTCTGCCCCGAGTGCGGCGGCGCGCGACTGCGCCGTGAAGCGCGGGACGTCCGTCTGGCCGGACGGACCATCGACCAGGTGTCGGCACTCACCGTCCGAGCGGCGCAGGACTTCTTCGGCGGCCTGGGGCTTGGCGGAAAGGATCAGGCGATCGCCGAGAAAGTGCTGAAGGAGATCCGCCGCCGGCTGACGTTCTTGAGTGACGTCGGCCTGGAGTACCTGACGCTCGAGCGGCTGTCGTCGACGTTGTCGGGCGGCGAGGCGCAGCGCATCAATCTCGCCACCTCGCTCGGCTCGGCGCTCGTCGGCACCCTCTACGTCCTCGACGAGCCGTCGATCGGGCTGCACTCGCGCGACAACCTGCGGCTCATCGAGATCCTTCGTCAGCTCCGCGACCAGGGCAACACCGTGCTGGTGGTCGAGCATGACGCCGACATGATCAAGGTCGCCGACCACATCGTCGACCTCGGTCTTGGCGCCGGCGAGCAGGGCGGGCGCGTCGTGTACTCCGGCACACTCGATGGTTTGATGAAGGAGACGCGATCGCTGACGTCGAAGTACCTGCGGCAGGAACTGGCGATCCCCGTGCCTTCGGCGCGCCGCCGCGGGACCGGACAGAAGATCCGGCTGCTCGGGGCGAGCGAACACAATCTCAAGAACATCGACGTCGCCATCCCGCTGAACACGCTGACTGCGATCACCGGCGTCAGCGGATCGGGCAAGTCGACGCTGGTCCACGACGTCTTGTACGCGGCAATCAAGCGAGCCAAAGGGGGCTGGGACAGGCGCGTGGGCACGTTCCGCAAGCTCGAAGGCACCGAGTTCATCACCGACGTCGTGCTGGTGGACCAGGCGCCTATCGGACGGACGCCTCGGTCCAACCCGGTCACGTATCTCAAGGCGTTCGATCCCATCCGCGAGCTGTTTGCCGCGACCAAGGACGCGCGGTCTCGCGGGCTGACCGCCAGCCATTTCTCGTTCAACGTCCCCGGCGGGCGCTGCGAGGCCTGCCAGGGCGAGGGTGCAGTGCGCGTCGAGATGCAGTTTCTCGCCGACGTCTTTGTCCCTTGCGATCAGTGCGACGGCAAGCGCTTCAAGCCTCAGGTGCTCGAGGTGCGGTACCGCGGCCGGTCGATTCGTCAGGTGCTCGATCTGACGGTCCGAGAGGCGCTGACGTTCTTCAGCAGCTCGCCCAAGGTGCTGCGACGGCTGCACGTGCTCGATGAAA
>MELA01000137.1 GCA_001767495.1 Acidobacteria bacterium RIFCSPLOWO2_12_FULL_65_11
CGTCGAGCCCGAAGTCGATGAGCCCCTGATTGACACCGATCCGTCCGACACGTCCGGTGACGCGTTCGATGACGCGATCGATGCCACCTCCAGTGACGTCGAAGCCAAACGTCAATCCATCTCGCAGCAGATCTCCAACATGACGTTTCCCCAGCGGTTGAAAGCGGCGGTCAAGGGGAACCGCGAGTCGCGATCGATCCTGATCCGTGACCCGAGCAAAGTCATCGCGGCAGCCGTGCTGAGCAGCCCCAAGGTGACGGATTCCGAGGTCGCGGGCTTCGCCCGCATGGGGAACGTCTCGGAGGACGTCTTGCGGATCATCGCCAACAACCGGGCGTGGCTCAAGAACTACAGCGTGGTGCTGGCGCTGACCAAGAACTCGAAGACACCGGTCGCGCTGTCGATGAATCTCATGGCCCGGCTGAGCGATCGCGATCTGTCGACGCTCTCCACCGACCGGAACGTTCCCGAAGCCCTGCGTGTCGCTGCAAAGAAGCGGGTGGCCGCCGCCAGGCAAGGTGGCCAGTGAAAGTGAAAAGGTAGAAGTAAAAACTTAAAAGGACTTACTCCTTTTCCCCTTTTCCTTTTCACTTTTTCCTTTGTGAGACCAATCCGATCGCATTTGCGACAGTCCGTCCATGTACACTGCGGCCCGCTCACGTTCTTCTTCGCTCGCCATGGACTTGAGCAGGTCGAGTGCCTTGCCTAGGTCGCGCTCGATGGTGTGTGCGGTCGTCTGGTAGTACAGGCGCTTGATCTCGGCCAGCTTCTGGTCCGGTGTGAGCAGGACGAACTTCATCACGGTGGGTCCAGAAGTAATCCCTGCATGTCGATGCGGTAGTCGAGGACGCGGGCGCCACCAGCTGCGAGCGCCTCGGCGATGGCCTGGCGCGCCTCGGGCGGGCCGTAGCAGAACAGGCAGCCGCCGCCGCCCGCGCCGCACACCTTTGCGGCCTGGGCTCCAGCGGCCGACGCACGGGCGACCAGTTCGTCGATGGCCGGCGTCGTCACGCCGGGGGCCAGACGCTTCCGATTCTCCCACTCTGCGGCAATCTGCCGGCCGACCTCGTCCCAGTTGTCGGCGAGGAGCGCCGTGCGCATCGCCGCGGCCGTGTCGCGGATGCGCTCGAAACAGTCGAAGATCTCCCGGTCGCCGTCGAGATGACGCTTGGTGATCGTCCAGTTGTTGGTGCCCGAGTTGCGGGGCAGCCCCGTGTAGGCGAGCACCATGCGCCGCTCGAGCTCTCGAGGATCGATCGCGAGCGGCACGCGCGTGACGCCGTCGGGACGGAGCTCGATGGCCGCGATGCCGCCGTAGAGCGCGGGCCGGTAGTCCTGGACGCCCGTCGGCACGCGAATCGTCTGACATTCGACGTTCATGGCGATCGCGAAGAGATCGTCGGCCTTCATCGAGGCGCCCGTCCAGCGGGCGAGCGCGCCGCAGACGGCAATGGCGAGCGCTGAGGACCCCGCGATCCCCGCGCCGGCCGGCGATTCGCCTCGCGTCGTCAGCACGGCGCGATCGAGCCGGTAGTGGCGAGAGAGAAGCGCCACAAGGGCGAGATCCCCAGAGCCGTCGAGCTCGGACCAGTGCCGGGCCGAGATCTGGCGGTTGGTGTCGATCGACCGGATCTCGAGACCCTCGTCTTCGCGCGACTCGACAGTGACGTGGGCCCGGAGACTGATTGCCGCATTCAGCGTCGAGGCGCCTTCGTGAAAGAGGTACAGCGGCCAGATGTCGATGGTGCCGCCCGCGAGATCGATGCGGGTGGGCGCGGATGCGGCGATACGCACGTCGGCGAATTATATGCCGGAGCCCCCAGCCGGGGTCCCCAACGCGGCAGCCGCGTTGGGGTGGCCTGGCAGATTAGAATCGTGGACGACATGTCGCCCGCCGCACTGCGGCATCAGATCGGCCAGCTCCTGATCGCGGGGTTCGACGGAACCGCCGTGCCGGTCGAGTTGAAGGCGATCGCACGAGAGTTCGGCCTGGGCGGCGTGATCTTGTTTACCCGCAATGTCGAGGCGCCCGAGCAGGTGGCCGAGCTGAGCTTCGAAGCCTCCCGACTGGTGCCCGACCTTCCTGTCTGGGTGAGCGTCGACCAGGAAGGGGGCCGGGTGGCGCGCCTCAAGGCGCCATTCACCGAGTGGCCGGCAATGGCGACCCTCGGCCGGAGTGGCGACGAGCGGCTGGTCGAGCGATTTGCGCGCGCGATCGCCAAGGAACTGAGGGCGGTCGGCATCACGCTGGACTATGCGCCAGTGCTCGACGTGCACACCAATCCCCGAAATCCCGTGATCGGCGATCGCGCGCTTGGGGAAAAGGCGAGCGAGGTGGCGCGACTCGGCCGGTTGATTGTGCAGACGCTACAGAAGGAAGGCGTCGCCGCCTGCGGCAAGCATTTTCCCGGACACGGCGATACCGTGTCCGATTCGCACCTCGAGCTGCCGCTTGTCGAGCATCCGCCCGAGCGGCTGCGGGAGGTCGAGTTCGTGCCGTTTCGGGCCGCAATTGACGCCGGCGTGGCGGCGATCATGACGGCCCACGTGCTCGTGCCCGCGCTCGACGAGGGGCGTCCGGCGACGCTGTCGAAGCGTGTGGTCACTGGCATCCTGCGCGAAGAGCTTGGCTTTTCTGGCGTGATCGTGAGCGACGACCTCGAGATGAAGGCGATCACCGGTGACTACACGGTGCCGCGGGCGGCCGTGCTGGCCATTCAAGCTGGATGCGACGGCGTGCTCATCTGCAGCGGCCGGCACGACACGCACGCTGCCACCCTCGAGTCGCTCGTCCGTGCGGTAGAGATCGAAGAGTTGCCGTTCTTCCGCGTCGAGGACGCGTTGAAGCGCCAGCGGCGCGCGAAAGAGCGCTTCGTCGCCGCGCTGGTCGCGGCCCGCCCGATCGAGGGCCGGCGGCTGCGGCAGGTGCTCGGGTGCGACGAGCACCGGGCCGTGGCCGACGAGATGGCCCGGTTCCTGTGATGGTCAAGCCGCGCGCGCTTGGGCCGGGCGATCGGCTCGCCATCGTCGCTCCCGCCAGCCCTTTTTCCCGCGACGAATTCGATCGAGGCGTCGAAGAGCTACGCGCCCTCGGGTTCGATCCGGTGTACGACGACTCGGTGTTTGCCAAAGCGCGATACCTCAGCGGACCTGCTGACGTGCGCGCGGCGGCGATCCGACGTGCCTGGCTGGATCCATCGATTGCCGGGGTCGTCGCCGTGAGAGGCGGCTATGGCAGCGCGCAGGTGCTGCCGTTCCTCGATCGCGACGAAGCACGCCACGCGAGGAAGCCCTTCATCGGCTACAGCGATCTCACGTCGGTGCTCACGTTCCTGACCCTCGGGTGCGAGCTGGTCGCCTTTCACGGACCGATGCTCGACCGCCGGCTCGCTCGCGGCGCTGATGGCTACGACCGCGAGTCGTTCCTGAACGCGATCTGTCGGCGCGAGCCGATAGGTGAGCTCGCGGCGTCCGGAGTCGAAACGATCAACGCGGGAGAGGCGAGCGGACCGATCTTTGGGGGTACGCTGACACAGCTCGTGTCCTCGCTCGGGACGCCGTTCGCGTTTGCGCCTCCGGGCGGCTACGTGCTGTTTCTCGAAGAGGTCGGCGAGCGACCGTACCGCCTCGATCGCATGGTGACGCAGCTTCGTCAAGCTGGGTTGCTGGCGCGTGCGGCCGCCGTTGTGATCGGTGAGTTGCCGGCTTGCGACGAGCCGACGGGTGATCCCACCGCTCGCGCGGTGATGGCCGACCTATTCCACGATTTCCCCGGACCCGTTCTCGTCGGTTTTCCCTCGGGCCATACCACCGGTCCATCGCTGACGCTTCCTCTCGGCGTTCGCTGCCGCGTGGTGGCCAGTGCACGGCCGTGTCTAGTTATTGAAGAGGCTGCAGTTGAGTGAGGAGCGCCTGCGGCCACGTCGAGCCGAGGACGTGCGAATCCGAGGCGAGGCGTCAGCGTGAGTTCGCGGCGGGGGGGGGGCCCCGCCGCCAGTAATTAATGACGAAGCGCATTCATTTCATCGGCATTTGCGGCACCGCCATGGCGACGTTGGCCGCCATGCTGAAGCAGAAGGGCTTCGACGTGCGCGGGTCGGATCAGGACGTCTATCCGCCGATGAGCGAGTTTCTCGAGTCGGAGGGAATTCCGACGCTCGTCGGCTACCGCCACGACCACATCACCGACGATCTCGACCTCGTCGTGGTCGGCAATGCCATCTCGCGCGGCAATCCGGAGCTCGAGGCCGTGCTCGATCGGAAGCTGCGGTACTGTTCGCTTCCCGAGGCGATTCGCGATCATTTCTTGTGGGACGCGCGCTCGATCGTCGTGGCCGGCACGCACGGGAAGACGACCACGACGTCGATCGTCGGATGGCTGCTGATCCATGGCGGACTGGATCCAAACGTGCTCGTGGGCGGCATTGCGCGCAACTTCGGTAAAGGCGGCTCCAGCTATCGCCTGGGCCAGGGGCGCGACTTCGTCATCGAAGGCGACGAATACGACAGCGCATTGTTCGACAAGACGGCGAAGTTCCTCAAATACCTCCCCGACATCGCGATCATCGGCAACGTGGAGTTCGACCACGCTGATATCTACGCGGACGCGGAGGCGGTGACGCTGGCCTTCCGGCGGCTGGTGAACCTGGTACCCAGACGAGGGCTCCTGATCATCGGCGCCGACAGCGAGCGCGCCGCGGCGCTTGCCGCCGGAGCCCATTCGCGGGTCCAGACGTTCGGTACCGCCGGGGACGCTGATTGGCACGCATCTGAGATCGAGGCGGCTGCCGGCGCGACGAAGTTCACCCTCACGCGGCACGGCGCGCCGTTTGGCCGCTTCGAAGTGCCCCTGGTCGGCGCGCACAACGTCCGCAACGCAATGGCCGCCATCGCCGTCGCCACGGAGGCCGGCATTGGCGTCGATCGGATCGCCGAAGGCTTGCGGCTGTTTGCCGGTGTGAAGCGACGTCTCGAAGTGGTGGGCGTTGCCGGTGGCGTTACGGTCTACGACGACTTTGCGCACCACCCGACGGCGGTGGCCGAAACACTGGCGGGCCTGCGCGCTGCGAATCCTGGCGCGCGGATCTGGGTCGTCTTCGAGCCGCGATCGGCTTCCTCCTGCCGGCGAATCTTCCAGGACGACTTCGCCCGCGCGTTCGCGGCGGCCGACGAGGTGCTCGTCGCGCCGGTGTTTCGATCGAAGCTACCCGAGTCGGAGCGGCTGTCTGTTCCGCAGCTCGTTGGCGATCTGGTGGGCGCGGGTCAGGCGGCCCGCGCCGCAGAGTCGATCGACGACATCCTGGCCATCCTCGTGCACGAGCGTCGGCCCGGCGATCTGGTCGTGTTGATGTCGAACGGCGCCTTCGGCGGCATCCACCAGAAACTCTTGGGAGCACTGGACAAGCAGTAGGCCGGGTCCTATTGGACCCGGCTCTCGCGGTGACGTTCTGTTCTGGATACACGTGAGGGCTGCGGCCTCCAGCGTGTCGGGCGCCGGGTAGGGCCCGCTGTGACGTTCTGTTCTAGATACGCGGCGAGCACGACGGTGCGAGCGCGTGGGCGAGTGGGGGTGGGGCCCCACGAGAAGTGAATAATGCTGAGGCAGTTCGAATTATCCATGCAGGTGATTCAACGTTGATCGCGGAATTCGAGGAGCGGATCGATCCGTCGATCAACGCGCGCGCGATCGCGCTCGCCGATGCCATCCACGCCGCGGGACTGGCTGGCGTCCGCGATGTCGTGCCGACCTACCGATCGGTGGCCGTCTATTTCGATCCGCTTCGCAGCGACGGCGATGCGCTGGTCGCCCGCATCAGGCGTGAAGCCGCTCGGCCTTCGCCGCCCTCGATCGACAACCGCGAGCCGATCCGCGTGCCGGTCTGCTATGACGAGGACTTCGGACCCGACCTTGCGATGGTAGCGGCGTTCAAAGGACTCGACCGCGCCAATGTCGTTCGCCTGCACGCGGGCCGCCGATACCGCGTGTTCATGCTGGGCTTTGTGCCCGGTTTTGCCTACATGGGGATCGTGGACGAGCGGATTGCGGCGCCGCGCCGCTCGACGCCACGCGTCCGCGTGCCGGCCGGCTCGGTCGGCATCGCCGGCAGCCAGACAGGCATCTATCCGGCCGAGACGCCTGGCGGCTGGCAGCTCGTCGGCCGGACACCGATTCGCCCGTTCGACCCGAGCCGGCCCGATCCGTTTCTGCTGCGCGCAGGCGACGCGGTCGAGTTCTACGCGATCGATCGCGACGAATACGATCGCCTCAACGCAGCACACTGAGATGGCGAGCTTTCACGTCGTCAAACAAGGGATGCAGACGACGATTCAGGATCGCGGCCGCTGGGGGTGGCAGGCGCGCGGCGTGCCCGTCGCGGGCCCGATGGATCCGTGGTCGCATCGCGTGGCGAACACGCTCGTCGGCAACGGCCCCGACGCGGCCACTTTGGAGGCAACGCTGGTTGGGCCGGAGGTCGAGATCGATGCCGAGCGCGTGATGGCGGTCGTCGGCGCCCGGTTCGAGCTGACGCTCGATGGCCAGTCCGTGCCGATGGATGCGCCCTTCGTCGCGCCGGCTGGGTCTCGCCTGCGATTCGGGCGCCGGCTTCGCGGCACGCGCGCGTACGTGGCTGTCGCCGGTGGGATTGCCGTGCCGCCCACGCTCGGGAGCCGCTCGACGCATCTCGCCAGCGCAATGGGCGGACTCGACGGACGTGCACTCAGGACCGGCGATCGCATCCCCCTGGGTGATCCCGTTGGCAAGAGCGCTGACGCGCGTTCCGCAGAGAAGCGCGCGGGAGTGACGAGTACGTGGAGTCCGCCTCCAGGCGGACCTTTGGACAGCTTGAAGGCGAGGCCGACAGGAGGTGAAATGGCCACTGTGCGGGTGTTGGTCGGTCCCCATCACGAGCGCTTCGCCGCAGGTGCGCTCGATGTCCTGCAATCGGCACCGTACGCGATCGGCCACAGTTCGGATCGCATGGGATTCCGTCTCGAAGGACCGCGGCTCTTGCACCCGCGCGGGACCGACAGCCTTGCTGCATTCATCTCCGACGCGACGCCGCTCGGCTCGATCCAGGTGCCGGCCGCGGGGCAGCCCCTGCTGCTGATGGCCGATCGCCAGACGACCGGCGGCTATCCGACCATAGCGATCGTCATCACTGCCGACGTCGGCCTGGCCGGTCAGCTGGGTCCGGGCGATTCGATCTCCTTTGTGGTGTCTTCCCTTGACGAAGCGATGGCGGCTCTTGTTGCTCAGAAGCGGGCGTTGATGGCGATCGAATCGCAGGCGGCGCCATGACCGCCTTCTCTGAGGCCCTGCGGAAGGCATTTGGCGAGCGCGCCAGGAAGAACGTGTCGCTCGCGCCGATGACCACGTTTCGCGTCGGCGGGCCGGCCGACTGGCTCGTCGAAACTCGCAGCAGCGCCGAAATCGTGACCGCGCTTGAGCTGGCCCACCGCGCCGGCGTTGCAGTGACGCTGCTCGGTGGCGGATCCAACGTGCTGGTGTCGGACAGCGGCGTGCGTGGCTTGGTGATCCGGACTCGCGGGGGAGAGGTCAAGGCGCTCGGCGACAGTCGAGTCCGTGCCGACGCCGCCGTGACGATCAATGGCTTGGTGCGGTGGACGATCAACCGTGGCCTTGCCGGTCTCGAGGCGTGGGCCGGCACGCCGGGGACCGTTGGCGGCGCCATTCACGGTAACGCGCATTTTGGAGGAGGCCTCGTCGGCGATCTTGTGACCGACGTGCGCGTGGCGGCCGTCGATGGGACGATGAGCGACCTGCCACGTGCGGCGATGGCGTTTGCGTACGATCGCAGTCGGTTGCAGCAGTCGGGCGAAGTTCTGCTGTCGGCTGTCTTTGAGGTGTCGCCGGGCGATCCAGCGACGCTGCGAGCCCAGGCACGAGAGTCGCTGGCGTTTCGGAAGCGGACGCAGCCGCTTGACTCACCGAGCGCCGGCTGTGTCTTTCAGAATCCCGTCGCCGGTCGAGACGTGGTGCCCGATGGGATTCCCTGGTCGGCCGGTGCGCTCGTCGATCGCGCCGGTCTCAAAGGCGTGGCGATGGGCGGTGCGCGCGTCTCGCCCACGCACGGCAACTTCATCGTGAATGACGGCACGGCGACGGCCGCGGACATCCGTCAGCTCATCGAGCGCTGCCGGGCAGCTGTCTTCGAGCGATTCGGGGTCAGGTTGAGGGAAGAGATTGTGTATCTGGGTGAGCCGGCCTGAGCCGCGGGTTCTGTCTTGTGCCGCCCAGCCTTCTTCATTACGATCATCCATCCCGCTTGCCGGGGCAGGTCCGCGTACGGACAAGGAGCGATCGATGACACGCCAAGTACCGCTCGTGCTATTTGCGCTCGGCCTCTCGCTGTCGGTCGCCAGGCCGGCCGGTGCACAACTGGTCGCTCCGGGACCTTCGGGCGTCGTGATGGGCCACGTCCATGTCGTGACTCGCGACCTCGATGCGCACCGGAGATTCTGGACAGTGCTCGGTGGAAGGCCCGCGAAGAACGGGCAGCTCGAGATGATTCAGTTCCCGGGCGCGTTCGTGAACCTCCGGCAGGGCGAGCCGTCCGGGGGCAGCGTAGGGACTTCGATCAATCACGTCGGCTTCTTGGTGAAGAACATGCAGGACTGGATGCCGAAGTGGCGGGCGGCTGGCCTCACGATGGAGCCGCAGACGAGGCCGACCCAGGTGTTCCTCATCGCGCCAGACGAAGTGCGCGTCGAGGTCCTCGAGGACGCGACGATCGACGAGCCAATCAAGATGCACCACGTGCACTTCTTCGTCGCCGACCCGCTCGCGGTCCAGGCATGGTACGCGAAGACGTTCGGCGCGGTCCCCGGAAAGCGAGGCCAGTTCGACGCCGCCGACTTACCGGGGGTCAATCTGACCTTCGGCAAGTCCGAGACGCCGACCGTCAAGACGCAGGGCCGGTCGCTCGACCACGTGGGCTTCGAGGTGAAAGACCTCGAGCAATTCCTGAAGAAGCTCGAAGCCGGCGGCATCACGCTGGATCGGCCGTATCAGCGGAGCCAGGCCGCTCCGGCGGTGATGCTGGCGTTCCTCACCGATCCCTGGGGCACTTCGGTGGAGCTCACCGAAGGCCTCACGCCCCAGGCCGGTTCGCAGTAACGAGAACGAACGGCCGTAGAACCATGCCGCCCACTAAAGGAACTCGTCTCGCTCATGTCAACCCTGGTAATTGAAGGCGGGCATCGCCTGTCCGGCTGCGTCGAGGTCGAGGGCAACAAGAACGCCGCGCTGCCGCTGCTCGCCGCCTGTTTGCTGACGACGAAAGAATGCGTGCTGACCAATGTGCCACGCATTGGCGATGTCGAGGTGATGGCGCGACTGCTCGTGGATCTCGGCGCCAAGGTTGAGGGGATCGGCACCACGACGTTGCGCGTGCGCTGTCCTGAGATCGTCAAGGACGAGCCAGACGGCACCATGGTGGGCCGGCTTCGCGGATCTGTCCTGTTGCTCGGTCCGCTGCTCGCACGGCGCGGCCGGGCGCAACTCGCGCCGCCCGGCGGCGACTTTCCCGCGCGGCGATCCATCTCGACCCATCTCGACGCCTTGGTGTCGATGGGCGCGCGCGTGACGCCGCGCTCAGCGGGCCACGAGATCGACGTACCGAGCGGCCTGAAGCCAGCATCCATCTATTTATACGAAGCCTCGGTGACCGGCACGGAAACGGCACTTCTCGCCGCGGCCACCGCTCCAGGCACTTCTGAGATACGCCACGCGGCCTGCGAGCCTCACGTCGTCGAGCTCTGCATGTTTCTGGAGCAGATGGGCGTTGGGATCCAGGGCGCGGGGACGACGACGATTCGCGTCGAGGGGACAGCCAAGCCGCACGGCGCCGAGCACCGGCTGTGGGGTGATTACATCGAGGCCGGCAGTTGGGCGGTGGTCGGCGCGATCACCGGCGGCGACATCGAGGTAAAGGGCGCCCGGCCAGAGGATATCGAAGTGGTCGCCGCGGTTCTCAAGCGGATGTGCTTCGAATGCGAGACGAGCGGCGACGTCTTCCGCGTGACGCGATCGAATCCGCAGGCGGCCGGGCGCATCACGACCGGCCTGTGGCCGGGGTTCCCGAGCGACCTCGTCAGCCTCGTCACGGTGCTCGCGACGCAGGTGGAAGGGCAGACGCTGGTCCACGACTGGCTGTACGAGCTGCGCCTCTTCGCCCTGGAGCAGTTGAGCGGGATGAAGGGTGACCTGTTTCTATGCGATCCGCATCGGATCATCGTGCACGGGCCGACGCGTCTGAAGGGCCGTCCGCTCGACAGCCGCGATCTGCGATCGGGCATGGCGCTCATCGCGGCGGCGCTGGCGGCGGAGGGCGAGAGCCGGCTGGCGCCGCTCGAGATGGTCGAGCGAGGGTACGGCAGGTTAGTGGAGCGGCTGCAGGCGCTTGGCGCGAAAGTGGAGAAAGTCGGGTCCGGCTAAAGCCGGACACTACAGAGTACGGTGTCTACCGTGACGTGTCGGTGACGACGTCCACGCCGCGAGGAATCCTGAAGACGAATGCGTTATCCGACAGCCCCACGTTTTCCTTCAGATTCGTGAACGCGAAGCTCGATGTCCCGCCTTGGGAGTCCACGGTCACGAGACCGCGGATGACGAGTGTGGCCGGATCGATCGCAAGAATCAGCCAGTCGTAATCGCGCTCCCGCGATCGCGGCACCAGCTTGAGCGCGCGGCTGCCAGGTGGGACACCACCAGACAGATCGGTGAATGACGAAGTGAAATCGCGCGTCAGATTTCCCTTTCCGGTCAGAAAGAGCGTCGGCGTCGTCGCCTGATCCTCGCGCGGCACCGAGCCGACGAAGACCTCTTTAGCCGCGGGGATGTAAGAATAGATCTTTGTGCCGTCGGACACGAACTGTTTCTGTTCCGGCGCGCTGTAGTCCCAGCGCATCTTCCCAGGCTTCTTGATCAGCACCTTGCCGCGCTCGGCGAGCTGCTTTCTCAGCACGCCACCCTGGTAGGTGTGCACGAAGTCGGCGGAGAAGTCTCTGATGGCGTCGTACCGTCGCTGGAGCGCCTGCGCCAGTTCTGGTGCGGTCTGGTCGGCGGCGCGACCGTGCATCCCGAGTGCCGCGGCGAAGACGGCCGGAAACACGACGGCGATGGTCCGTCGGAGAGCGGTCATGCCACAACGATAACACGACGGTTCGGGACCAGGGTCCGACTTCAACCGGACCTGGGACGCTTGGTGGCGACGGTCGCGCGGACCGAGCGCGGGCGCGGGACGATCCGGACAAATCAGCAGAAATCCGGACTGCGGACTAACTTTTCAGAGCGCCGGGCTCGGGCGGGGCCTGGCGGGGCGCCTCTTTGGTTTCGGTCGGCAGACTGGCGGCAAGCCAGTCGCTGATGCCGCCCTTGAGCGAAGCGGCGCGGTACCCTTTTCGAATCAGTTCTGCCGTCACCCCTGAACTGGCCAGCTCGTTCGGATCAGAGTCGTACACGACAATGTCCCGATCGCGGGGAAGTGACGACGGGATGTCGCCGGCCGCGCAGCGAATCGCACCCGGCAGCCGGACCGTGCTGTGTTCGTAGGGGTATTTCAGCCGCGCGTCGAGCACGATGGGCGGCGTTTGGCTGTCGAGACGCTGCTTGAGATCTTCTTTGGTGATGCGAGGGACCGGCACGGGAAGGTATTGTGATCGGCCAGCACGGACGCTGTCAACTTTAAGAATCTCGCGGAGCCACACCACGCTCGCCCACGCGCTCGCGCCGTGGCGCTCGCGCGTATCCAGAACAGAACGTCACAGCAAGGGAACGTCTATCGCACGGCGGCGGGACGGTCGAGATGACGTGCGCTTGGTGTCGGTGCTGAGTGAGCGGCGGAAGCCTTCGTGTGTTCGCGCGCCGAGGGTGCGTGCGATTTCCCGTGCAGCGACCATCCAGGGGATCGGCGACCGCAGTGGATGCAGCGGAGAAAGATGGCGCCCGGCTCGCACGACACACCATACCGGTGACGGCCGGAGAGATAACAATTGAACCAGTTCCACATCGACGCCACCCTCTTCCGTAGCTTTGGTTGCCTACCCTATGGCAAGAGAGGTGCCGATCACAATAGTTTTCTTGGGTTTGCCCAAAGACTGTGTGAAACAGCCAAACCGGCGAGTTTCTGGCATCCCGGAGGTTGTCCAGGACCGCAACACGGGTGACCCTCTTTCTGACAGGCTTGTAACAGGATCCGACAGAATTCACGTTGCGCGGCTCAGTGCGACATCGCGTAGACGAGTGCGTTGATCCCGAACGCGTAGCCTTCAGGAGCGAAGGTCAGGAAATACTGATGGTTGTCGCCTTCGCGCTCGAAGGCGTCGCCAAAGTCGGTGTTATGAGTGATCAGCACCATGATGCGGTTATGGTCGTCGCTGATCGCGCGGGCGTGAGGCTCGGCGCTGTCCCAGCCGTCTTCCGAGGTGGCGCCGCCGGTACCCGCCCAGAAGTTGATCGAAGGAATCTGGGGGACTCGCCTCACATTGTAAAGGGCGTGAAAAAGCGAATGGTCGGGCGAGAGATCCGCGATCGGGTATTGGTTGGGCGGGAGGATCGCCGTCATCTGATCCGCAAAATTCTGCCAGGCGCTGGTGCCCCAGAAATCATCGACCCACAGGAACCCGCCCTTCAGCAGATAGTCGCGCAGGTTGGCGACCTCAGAGGGGCCGAAGTCCGAGCGACCGGGCTCGGTCATCATGACGAACGGACAGCGGTAGATCAGGGGACTATCCGCCGTAACCACGACGTGGGTGAAGTCGCCCCTGCCGTCGCGGCTCACCGATGTCGTCGTCAATTCTGAGAGCCGGAAGGGCAGGTTGATGTCGGCTCGCGGATAGTCGACGCTCCAGTTTCCACCGTTGCCCCATGGATGGGTTTCAAAGGCGAGGCGGCAGAACACGAAGGCCCCGTCGAAGTCGTCGGGCTGTGCCCACCTGATCGCGCCGCCCCTGCCGCCGCCCCTGCTGCCGCCGCGAAGCTGCGGGAGCTGCGCGGCGCTGATGGACGCTACGAGCAGCAGACCCGCTGCGAGAACGGCGAGACGTCGACGATTCACGCGCCTAGTTTACGCCAAGGCGTGCGCAAGTACTAAGTGCGAGGGGTGCAGGGTGCAAGGCCGACAACGTGGGAGTGCCGACCGCTAACGATGAAGGTGCGCCGCTCGCGGATGGCTAAGCGCCGCCCCAAACGAAGTTCTTCTTGATGTTCATGCGGAGATGAGAGAGCAAGCACTGCGCCTGGATCGCGGCGCGAAAGACCGCGAAAGATCGTGAAAGATCGAGTGCTCGAGAGTGTGCGCTCGTGCGCCGCACGCGCACACTGAGCGCCGTGTCAGGCGCGGTGGTGGGATCCTGCGGTGACGTTCTGTTCTGGATAGCCCGTCGGCGCCACCGTGCCGGTTGGCATGTCACCGTTACGGTGCGGACGTGATACGCTCGGACTTCTTCACTGCTCGCCCCTTTAGAGCCGTTGTAGATGGCTCACCGGATTAGTTCGCGCCTGATAGATAGAACTGAAAGAGGAGACATGGCACACACCACAACGGTACACAGTCGTGAGTCGCACAAGAAGCTGAAGCCGAAGCCGAAGACCGAGCAGAAGTCGTGGCAGACCCGGAACCTGGCACGCAAGGAGAAGCAGACGGCGCACGCGGCGAAGCTGGCGGCGGAAACCGGGCGCTGACGCCGCCAACATGGTGGCTGTCCGCAACATGACTTACCAGCCGTAGCTCAAGACAATGTCGGCCCGCATTCGCCGCTTTGCGGCTACGGCGGGGCGACCTTCGCCTGGCCGGCGAGCGAAGATGGTGGACGGCGCGAGGATCGAACTCGCGACCTCCGCGTTGCGAACGCGGCGCTCTCCCAGCTGAGCTAGCCGCCCACGTCTAGAAGCGGAAATTGTACCATGCGGCTTTCGCACGCCGCAACGCACCGGGCGGCGTCTTCCTGATATAGTTCGGGCCCGTGGCTCAGGTCAAACGTCTCGGCGTGCTCACCGGCGGTGGTGATGCACCCGGCCTAAACGCCGTTATTCGCGCCGTCGTCAAGACCGCGTGGAACTCTGGAATCGAGTGTGTCGGCCTCGAAGACAGCTTCGACGGACTGATTGATCCCGCCCGATCGCGCGTGCTGACCCCGCGCGACGTCACGGGGATTCTGCGGCTCGGCGGGACGATTCTCGGCACAGTCAACCGTGGCAATCCCTTCGCGTATCCGGTGGCGACCTCTCAGGGCCCGGTGGATTATTCCGACCGTGTCGTCGAGAACTTCGAAAAAATGGGGCTCCGCGCGCTGATTGTCATCGGCGGCGACGGCACGCTCGCCATCGCGCATCAGTTCGGCGCGCGCGGCGTCCCGATCGTCGGCGTCCCGAAGACGATCGACAACGACATTGTCGGCACGACCAACTGCTTCGGGTTCGACACCGCCGTGGCGTTCGCGACCGACGCCATCGACCGGCTGCACACGACGGCCGAGGCGCATCACCGGATCATGGTGGTCGAGGTCATGGGCCGCTACGCGGGTTGGATTGCGCTGTATGCGGGCGTTGCGGGCGGCGCCGACGCCATTCTGATTCCGGAGATCCCCTTCGATCTCTCAATTGTCGCCGCGCGTCTCAGTGAACGTGAGAAGTGGGGGGCGCGCTTCAGCATTGTCGTCGTAGCTGAGGGGGCGTTTCCCAAGGGCGGCAAGCAGTCGCTCGTCGAGGCGGCGGACGGCGGGCGCGCGGAGCGGCTGGGCGGCATCGGCGCCCTGGTGTCCGAAGCGCTGGGGAAGGAGACCGGGAAGGAAACGCGGTCGGTGGTCCTGGGCCACCTGCAGCGCGGCGGCGCCCCGACGAGTTTCGACCGGATTCTCGCGACACGTTTTGGCGGCAAAGCCGTGGAGCTCGTCAGACGGGGCGAGTTTGGCACGATGGTGGCGTTTGCGCCGCCCGACATCGTGGCTCGACGGCTCGAGGACGTGGTGGGGAAGATGAGAACCGTGCCGATGGATTTCGATGTGCTGGTGACCGCGAAGGCGCTCGGCGTCACGTTTGGGGACTGAGGCCAATCAACAATCATCAATCCGCAATCATCAATCCTACTTGCCCAGCAGGTCCGCGTCCTTCTTCTTCTGCACGTCGTCTATCAGCTTGACCTGGTGGTCCGTCAGTTTCTGGACTTCGTCGAGGCCCTTCTTCTCGTCGTCTTCCGAGATCTTGTGGTCCTTGAGCAGCTTTTTCAGCCGTTCGTTGGCGTCGCGGCGCACCTGCCGCACGCTGTTGCGGCCTTCTTCGGCCAGCCGGTGGACGTGTCGCGAGAGCTCCTTGCGCCGTTCCTCGGTGAGCGACGGAATGGGGATGCGAACCACCTTGCCATCATTCGAGGGGTTGAGACCGAGATCGGAGGCACGCACGGCCTTCTCGATCGCGCCAAGCTGCGAGGGATCGAAGGGCTGCGCCACGATGAGCGTCGGTTCGGGAACCGAGAGACTGGCGAGCTGATTGAGCGGCATGCGTGCGCCATACGCTTCGACATGCACGCTATCAAGGATCGATACCGAGGCGCGGCCCGTCCTGACGCCCGCCAGCTCGTGCTTGACTCGTTCGAGTGCGGCGGTCATTCGCTTGTTCGCTTCGGCGTACAGCCCCTTCAGATCATTGACGTCCACGAGAAGTCCTCCGATGAATTGCAGGATTGCAGGAAGGATCTATCGAGACTCTCATTTCCTGCCATTACCTCCTGCCATCCTGCCATCCTGCAATCTCATGGTCATATGGTGACCAGTGACCCGATCGGTTCACCCACGATCGCGCGCCTGATGTTGCCGGGCGTCTTCAAGTTGAACACCACGATCGGCAGCCGATTGTCCATGCAGAGCGAGATGGCGGTCGCGTCCATCACCTGAAGGCCCTGCTCGAGGACCTGAAGATAGGAGATGCGTTCGAAGCGGCTGGCGCCCGGCTTGAGCATCGGATCAGCGTCGTAAATCCCGTCCACCTTGGTGGCCTTCAAGATGACCTCGGCCTTGATTTCCATGGCGCGGAGTGCCGCGGCGGTATCGGTGCTGAAGTACGGGTTGCCGGTCCCGGCGCCGAACACCACGACGCGGCCTTTTTCGAGGTGACGGATGGCGCGGCGGCGGATAAACGGCTCAGCAACGGCGCGCATTTCGATGGCTGTCACGACGCGCGTCACCACCCCTTGCTGCTCGAGGGCGTCCTGCAGGGCAAGCGCGTTGATGACGGTCGCCAGCATGCCCATATAGTCAGCCGTCGCGCGATCCATCCCTCGCGCGCTCGCCGCGACGCCTCGGAAGATGTTGCCGCCGCCAATCACGATGGCGGTTTCGACGCCCATCCGCTGTATCTCGGCCACGTCGCGCGCGATCTGCGTCGCCACCGCCGGGTCGATGCCGTAGGTTTGATCGCCCATGAGGGCTTCGCCCGACAGCTTGAGGAGGACGCGTTTGTAGGCGGGGACGGAGTCGGCGGCCACGAAGCCAGATTATAGACTTGTTTCGCCGACCTTGAGTCTGGCGAACCGGGTGACCGCGATTGGTGCGCCCAGCGTCTTAGCCGCCGCCCCGAGCACGTCGGCGACCGTCGCCTTGGGGTCGCGAATCGACGGCTGGTCCGGCAGGACGACCTGCGAGTAGAAGCTGCCGAGCTTGCCCTCGACAATCTTCTCGATGACGTTGGCGGGCTTGCCGGAGGTTTCCATCTGTGCCCGGTAAATGACCTTTTCCTTCTCGAGGATGTCGGCCGGCACGTCCTTCCGCGACACGTACTGTGCGGCGGTCGGGCTGGCCGCGGCAATCTGCATCGCGATCTCCTTGACCAGCGTCGTGAAGGCCTCGAGCGCGGCGATCTGCGGCGTCACGCCGCCAAATTCGACCTGCACGCCGATCTTGCCCCCCTGGTGAATGTACTGGCCGACGTAGCCTCGGCCCGTGTACCGGACGAAGCGGCGGACCGCCATGTTCTCGCCAAGCTTGGCAATCGTGGGCGTCAGGCGCTTGACGATTGGGCCCTGTGGGTCCTTCAGCCAGTCGTCGCTGGCGTTGTCGCCCGCCTTGTCGATTTCGGTGAGGACATCGCTGATGAGCTGCTGGAAGTCGTCGGTCCTGGCCACGAAGTCCGACTCGCAATTGACTTCGACGAGCATGCCGCTGGTGTGGTCAGGCGAGAGGCGAAATCCAATGAGCCCCTCGCTCGCCGTGCGCCCCGCCTTCTTGGCGGCGGTCGCCAGGCCGCGCTTGCGCAAGACAGTGTTGGCCTCCTCGAAGTCGCCGTTGGCCTGGGCGAGCGCGGCCTTGCACTCCATCATCCCCGCGCCTGTCTGGTCGCGAAGCTTCTTGACCATCGCGGCTGTAATCTCGGGTGCCATCTGGTCTCCGTTGCGGGCCGGCCTCCATGGCCGGGTCCCTG
>MELA01000138.1:0-8796 GCA_001767495.1 Acidobacteria bacterium RIFCSPLOWO2_12_FULL_65_11
GCCGCGTCGCCGGCCAAGGCGGTCGCCGTGGGCCGCGACGCCGATGACAGCTCACCGCTGTTGACCAGGCGCGCCTGGATTGGCCTCGCGTGGGGCACCTTCTCGGCCGCATCCGCGGCGGCGCTGGCGGCGACCGGACGGTTCATGTTCCCCAACGTGCTCAACGAGCCGCCCCAGCAATTCAAGGTCGGTCTGCCCACCGAATACGGCTTCGGCGTCGACGAACGGTGGAAGGACGTGTATGGTATCTGGCTCGTGCACGTGGCCGAAGACGTCGTGACGCGGACCAGCGGGTTCTACGCGCTCATCACCGTGTGCACGCATCTGGGATGCACACCCAACTTCCTGGCCGCCGAGAACAAGTTCAAATGCCCCTGTCATGGCAGCGGATTCCGGACAAGCGGCATCAACTTCGAAGGTCCGGCGCCGCGGCCGCTCGAGCGCGCGCGCGTGGTCCGGGCCGATGACGGACAGATCCTGGTGGACAAGAGCCGGAAATTCCAGCAAGAGCTGGGACAGTGGGCCGATCCCGAGGCATTCCTACAAGTCTGATTATGGCCGAGACGAAGATCGTCGCACCGAAAGAAGGCCCGCTCGTTCAGTTCTGGAACTGGCTGACCGAGACGCAGGCGTGGAAGTCGATTTTCCGGCACGACCGGCCGACGAGCGATCGGACCCGCGTGCTCGTGATGCTGTCCAACGTGTTTCTGCACCTGCATCCGGTGCGGATCCGCAAGTCGGGCGTCAAGCTGCGTTACACGTGGTGCATGGGCGGGCTGAGCTTTTTTCTCTTCCTGTCGCTCACGTTGACCGGGCTGCTGCTGATGTTCTACTACCGGCCGACGCTCGAGTACGCCTACACGGACATCGTTGGGCTGCGCGAGCACGTGCCGTTTGGCATCATGCGCGAGATGCATCGCTGGGGCGCCCATGCGATGGTCATCACCGTGTGGCTGCACATGTTCCGTGTGTTCATGACCGGGTCGTACAAGCCGCCGCGGGAGTTCAACTGGTCGGTGGGCGTGGTCATGCTGGTTTTGACGCTGCTGTTGTCGTTCACCGGATATCTGCTGCCCTGGGATCAGCTGGCGATCTGGGCCATCACGGTCGGCTCGAACATGGCGCGCGCCACGCCGTTTCTGGGTCACGAAGGCCCCGGGGCCGGGCTGCTACGGCTGGGGGACGTGCCGCTGATTCATGCCGCCGACGATGCGCGATTTGCGCTGCTGGGCGGCACGTTTGTCGGCGAGGGCGCGCTGCTGAGGTTCTACGTCCTCCACTGTGTTGGTCTGCCGCTCGCCATCGCCGTGCTGATGGCGGTGCATTTCTGGCGCGTGCGGAAGGACGGCGGGATTAGTGGACCACTCTAGAACCTGTTTCCTAACCGTAGTGTCCGGCTTCAGCCGGACCTGGAAGTCCGCCTAAAAGGCGGACACTACAGCTGATGAAGTCGGCGCGAGACTTGGGGCGAATATGGGTTTTGTAAAGGGCATCTTCAACGCCGCCGCCGATCCGCGGCTGTTCTTTCTTCTCGCGGTGATCTCGCTGGCCATCCTCGTCTGGAAGCGCGAGCAGGTCGCGTCAAACAGCTTCGGCTACGGCGTGCTTGGGTGTCTCGCGATCTTTTTTGCCTTCGGGTCGTTCGATGCCAATTTCCGCCTGATTGTCACCAAGCCCGACAACGTGCCGATTGTGGGTTTGATCTTCATGCTGGTGTTTTTCGTCTGGTATTCGCTCCGCGAGGGCGTGCTGAACGATCGCCGCATCGTCAAGGGAGAGGGACCGATTGAGAAGGCCGAATCGGATCGCGTGTGGGTGTGGCCGGATCTCGTGTACATCGAGCTCATCGCGCTCATCGTTTGCTCGGTCGTCCTGATCGTCTGGTCGATCGTCCTGAAGGCGCCACTCGAGCAGCCCGCGAACCCGGCCAACACGCCGAATCCGTCAAAGGCCCCGTGGTATTTTCTCGGCCTGCAGGAGATGCTCGTCTATTTCGATCCCTGGCTGGCCGGTGTCGTGCTGCCGACCCTCATCGTCGTTGGTTTGATCTGCATCCCGTACATCGACACCAACCCGAAGGGGAACGGCTACTACACCTTCACGGAACGGAAAGCGGAGATCACGATTTTCCTGTTTGGGTTCGCGGTGCTGTGGGCGTCGCTCATCGTGCTCGGCACGTTCCTGCGCGGGCCGAACTGGAACTTCTTTGGGCCGTTCGAGTTCTGGGACGTTCACAAGCTCGAAGCGCTCACCAACGTCAATCTGTCCGAGTACATCTGGGTGCGGGCGCTCGGGAGAGGGCTGCCGCAGGCCTGGTACGTGCGCGAGCTCTTCGGCATTCTCCTCGTCTTGTTCTACGTGGGTGCGCTGCCGGCGCTCTTGGGTAAGTCGTTGTTCAAGGGATACTACGAGAAAATGGGTGCGGCACGGTACTATGTCGGCGTGTTCCTGTTTCTGATGATGATGTCGCTGCCGATCAAGATGCTGTGCCGCTGGCTCTTTAACCTGAAGTACGTCGTCGCGATCGGAGAATTCTTCTTCAATATCTGATCATGGCTGAGAAAAAAGGTGTCGGGCACGCCTATAACATCGACTTCCTGAACGTCGTCTTCGCGGCGTCCAGCCTGTTCCTGTTCCTGTCGGTCGTCTGGATGGTGTGGGACGACTTCGATCGGGAGTGGAAGAACACGCAGCGGACCTTCGCCGAGCTGCAGTATCAGGTGACCGAGGCCCAGTATCAGCAGGCGAGCCGCGCGATCGACCGCAACAAGCTGCAGCAGCTTCAAGGCCAGCTGCAGACGGCCCAGCGGACGATCACGACCAATCGCCAGAAGGTCGACGAGCTGCAGGCGAACCTCGACGACGCCAGCGTGCGGCTGGACCGGGTGACCCAGCAGTCGCAGTTCGCGAAAGCCACGTACGATCAGGACCGGTACGAGTTCGAGGCGGCGCGTGTGGCCGGCGCCGCCGGCGCCGAGCGTATGGGGCAGCGCATCGCGGAGCAGGTGAGGCAGCTGAACGATCTCAATCTGCAGGTCGAGAAGGTCACGGCCGAGCGCGCCGGCATTCAAAGAGAGCTCGATCAGTACGTGGGGCAGGCGGCGGCGATCCAGAAGCAGATTGACGACGTGGGCGCTGAGGCAGGGCGGATTCAAAAGCAGCTCGACGTGCTCGCGCCGAGCGCCCTGAAGGATTATTTCCGGAACGCGCCGCTGCTCGACTTCATGGCGCCGACCCTCAAGATTCAGCAAGTCATCCTGCCAAACGTCGTCGACGACGTGAACTTCATCCGCGTGCCGAAGATCGATCGATGCCGGACGTGTCACCTGGCCATCGACAGCAAGGACCCGGTGTACGAGAAGTATCCACAGCCCTTCAAGCCGCACCCGAACCTCTCGGTCTATCTCGGCGCTGACTCTCCCCATCCGATCGACCGGATCGGGTGCACGGTCTGCCATGAGGGGATGGGGCAGTCGGTGAGCTTCCGCGATGCCGCGCACATGCCGGCGACCGAGCAGCAGAAGGAAGAGTGGGAGGCGCAGTACGGCTGGGAAGAGCCGCACCTCTGGGACTACCCGATGCTGCCCACGAAGATGACGGAGGCCTCGTGCGTCAAGTGCCATAAGCAGCAGGTGTACGTCCCGAATGCCGCGAACTTGAGTCTCGCGTACGCGACGTTCGAGCGTGCCGGCTGCTACGCGTGCCACAAAACGAGGCGCTTCGACACCGACATCAGGCGGCCTGGGCCGATCCTCACGAAGATTGACGCCAAACTGAGCCAGGACTGGGTCAAGACGTGGATTCGTAATCCGCGCGCCGTGAAGCAGACCACCTGGATGCCGCGCTTCTGGTACAACTCGAACAACAGCTCGCCCGAAGACGCGGTGAGGAACGAAGTCGAGATCAACGCGATCGTGGCGTACCTGTTTGCCAACAGCGAGAGGTTCGAGCCGACCGTCAGGAACCCGCCGCGTGGCGACGCGAAAGTCGGAGAGCAGATCGTCAAGTCCGTCGGCTGCCAGGGGTGCCACGTGGTCGGCGAGGGTGAGCGGACGGCGGTCGGGCCGCGCCGCACGTTCGGGCAACCGCTCCAGAACATCGGCAACAAGACGACCTATGCGTGGCTCTACGACTGGGTACGGGATCCGAAGCACTACAGCCCAGACACATACATGCCGGACCTGCGGCTGACCGACGCTCAGGTCGCCGACGTGGCGACGTACCTCTCGACGCTGAAGGGCCCGGCCGGCGACGCCGCGAAGGCGACGCCGGACCAGAAGGACGTCGACGGCATCCTCATCGACTATCTCTATAGGGGCGGATTGCCGTTCGAGGACGCGACGGCATCGGCCGCCAAGATGAGCGCGGAGGAAAAGCAGGTCGAAGTCGGCCGTCGGGCGATTCTCCGATACGGCTGCTTCAGTTGCCACGAGATCAAGGGCTACGACAAGGCGCAGTCGATTGGCACCGATCTGACCGAGGAGGGCAGCAAGCTCGTCACGCGGCTCGACTTCGCCTTCATCAGCGACATCCCGCACACGTCGAAAATCGCGTGGTTCCGGGCCAAGCTGCACGATCCGCGGATTTTTGACAAGGGTCGTGTGCTGCCGCCTCTCGACAAGCTGCGGATGCCGGACTTCAACTTCAGCGACGAAGAGGTCGAGCGGCTCGTGATGGCCATCATGAGCTTCCAGCGCGAGGTCCAGCCGGCGGCGGCCCTGCTCGCGCAGTCCGCGCGGTACGACGACCGGCAGGCGGGACGGACGCTCGTGCATCGGCGCAACTGCGTCGGCTGCCACGTCATCGAGGACGTCGGCGGCGATTTTCTCAAGCTCGTGGCCGACCCCTCGCTTGGACCGCCGAGCCTGACGCCGGAGGGCGCGCGCGTCAAACCCGACTGGCTGTACGCGTTTCTGCGCGAGCCCATCACCATCCGGCCCTGGTTGGATGTCCGCATGCCAACCTTCGGTCTCGACGACGCCGAACTGAACGGCGTGATTAACTACTTCGGGTCGATCTCGAACACGATTGGTCCGTTCCAGACGCACGAGATCGTGCGCGTGGCGAACAGCGAGGCCACGGGCCGGCGGCTGTTCGAGACGTTCCAGTGCCAGAAGTGCCACGTGCTTGGCGCCATCCCGAGAGATCAGGAGACGGCGAATCTGGCGCCCGACCTGCGCATGGCGTCCGACCGGCTGAATCCCGAGTGGATCGTCGAGTGGCTCAAGAACCCGCTCGTCATCCTGCCGGGCACGCGGATGCCCGGCTTTTGGCCGGCCGATCTCTACCCGAAATCCCCGTATCCTGAGTTCGGCGGCAGCGCCGACGCCCAGATGCGGGCCATTCGCGACTACCTGCTGACGTTCCGTGGGGGGCCGAGCCCGCGGCGAAGCGCCGGCGGTTCGGCCGCGGCGGCCAACTGAATAATGCTACGGCCGTACCGGGGCGTGCTCCCGCGCGTCCATCCCACGGCTTACATCGACCAGAGCGCGCAAGTCATCGGTGACGTCGAGATCGGCGAAGAAAGCAGCATTTGGATGGGCGCCGTCGTCCGCGGCGATGTCCACCGCATCAGAATCGGCCGCCGGTCCAACATCCAGGACGGGACCATCGTCCACGTGATGAGGGACACGCATCCCACCACGGTCGGCGATAACGTCACGATCGGCCACGCGGTCGTCATCCACGGCTGTACGATCGAAGACCAGTGCCTGATCGGCATAGGGGCGATTGTCCTCAACGGCGCCCGCATCGGATCTGGATCCATCGTGGCGGCCGGTACGCTGATCGTGGAGGACATGCAGGTCCCGCCACGCTCGCTCGTCATGGGAAGCCCGGGGAAGATCAAGCGCCAGCTCACGGATGAACAAGTGGCGCGAATACAGAACTACGCCGACCGTTACGTGACCTATCGTCTCGATTACATGAAGGCGTGACTGCTACCAAGCCGCCGAGCGGGACGCGTGACTTTCTCCCGGATGACGTCCGGCGGCGCGAGTACGTGATCGGCGTCATTCGTGAGGTCTACGAGCGCTACGGCTTCGAGCCGCTCGAGACCCCGGCCTTCGAGAACATCGAGACGCTGCTGGGAAAGTACGGGGAAGAAGGCAACAAGCTCATCTTCAAGATCCTGCGCCGCGGCGAGCACGAAGAGCGCGGCGACGCGGATCTGGCGCTGCGATACGACCTCACCGTGCCCCTCGCCCGTGTGGTAGCCCAGTATCAGAACGAGCTGCCGAAATTCTTCAAGCGGTATCAGATTCAACCTGTCTGGCGAGCGGACCGGCCGGCACGCGGAAGGTTCCGGGAGTTCTTTCAGTGCGATATCGATTCGATCGGCTCAACTTCCCCAGTTGTGGAAGCGGAAGAGTTAGGCGCCGTTGTCGAGATTCTCCGAAGCCTTGGCTTCGTGGATTTCAGGATTCTGCTGAACCATCGGCAGATTCTGACTGGGTTGCTCGTCGTGGCTGGTGTTCCGTCGAGCCAGCACGAGGCGGCCCTTATCGCTCTGGATAAGCGGGACAAGATTGGGGAGGCGGGCGTCGCATCGGAATTCGCTGCGCGAGGCATTGACGCCCAGAGCGCGGAGCGGCTATTCACGATGCTGAGAGAGTTCTACACGCCAAGCAGTAAGCCCGTGGGCTTGGTGAACGCAGATAGATTCACGTCTCTCGATGGATACCTTGGTACCACAGAATACAGTGGAGCGGTCGATAACCTCCGAGAGATTGTGCGTCTGGTTAAAGGGACATCGGCCGCGGAGTACGTGAACGTAGATCCGCGCCTGGCTCGCGGCCTGTCATACTACACGGGCGCCATCATGGAGATTGCGGTTCCCGATCTGGCGGGCAGCCTGGGCGGCGGCGGGCGGTACGACAACCTGATTGGCTTGTTTCTCGGCCGTGATGTGCCCGCGTGTGGCTTTTCTCTCGGACTCGAGCGGATCATCGTCGTGATGACCGAGCGGAACATGTTTCCGACCGACGTCGTGCATCGGGCGGTCGACGTGATGATCACGATGTGGAACGAGGACACGCGCGGGGATGCGCTCGCGCTCGCCTCCGATCTCCGCCGCGCCGGCCTGCGGGTGGACGTCTACCCGGAGGCTGAGAAGCTGGGCAAGCAGTTCAAATACGCGGCGACCAGACGCGTGCGATTTGTGGCGATTCTTGGAGACGATGAACGTGCGCAAGGGAACGTGTCGATCAAGGATCTCGGGTCGAGCGAGCAGCAGACCGTCGCTCGCGCCGAAGCCGGGGCGTTCATCAAGCAGCGAATAGAGGCGAATGGCTGAAGCCTTAGGCAACTTGGCCCGCACCCACACGTGCGGCGCACTCCGGACCGACGATGTGGGCGCC
Organism: Acidobacteria bacterium RIFCSPLOWO2_12_FULL_65_11; assembly: GCA_001767495.1. Classification (GTDB taxonomy): domain Bacteria; phylum Acidobacteriota; class Vicinamibacteria; order Vicinamibacterales; family CAVVIG01; genus 2-12-FULL-65-11. The sequence continues at coordinate 7,359 of MELA01000138.1, forward strand.
AGCGCGATGTTGCTCGGGTGGGTCCATCGGGTGCGCGATCTGGGCGGCGTGACCTTCATCGATGTCCGCGACCGCGCGGGTGTCTCTCAGGTCGTGGTGCGCGAGAACGACACGCTGATGCCGATCGCGAAGCGCCTTCGCTCTGAGTACGTCGTGGCCGTGAGCGGCGTCGTGCAGCGGCGATCGGAAGAGACGGTCAATCCGAAGATCGCCACGGGCGACGTGGAAGTGCTCGCCAGGGACATTCGGATCCTGAATGAAGCGAAGACGCCTCCCTTCCAGATTGCCGACGACGCCCCGGTGTCTGAGGACGTGCGGCTGCGCTACCGATATCTCGATCTGCGGCGCCCGCGGCTGCAGGAGAACATCGGGCTGCGCCACCGGGTCGCGCTGGCCGTTCGCAAGTATTTCGACGCCAACGGGTTCTGGGAGATCGAGACGCCGATCCTCACCAAGTCGACGCCTGAAGGGGCGCGCGACTACCTGGTGCCGAGCCGCGTCCACCAGGGCGAGTTCTACGCGTTGCCGCAGTCGCCGCAGATCTTCAAGCAGATTCTGATGATTGGCGGCGCCGATCGGTATTTCCAGATCGTGCGCTGCTTCCGCGACGAAGACCTGCGCGCCGACCGGCAGCCCGAGTTCACGCAGATCGACGTGGAGGTCTCGTTCGCGCATCCCGACGTCATCTACGATCTCATCGAGCCGGCGATGCGGATGGTCTTCCTTCAGATCAAGCGTGACATCGCGATCCCATTTCGGCGGATGCCGTACGCGGAAGCGATCGCCACCTACGGGTCGGACAAGCCAGACCTGCGGTTCGGCATGGAGATTCGGGATCTCTCCGACGCCTTCCGCGAATCGGAGTTCCGGGTGTTCAGGCAGATCGTGGCCGAGGGCGGTGTCGTGCGCGGATTTGCCGTGCCCGGGGGAAACCGCTACAGTCGCAGCCAGCTCGACGCGCTCGTCGATCAGGCCAAGCAGATGGGCTTTGCCGGCCTGATCTGGGTCCGTCCCGGCGAGCCTCCGCTGTGCTCGGTCAAGGCGCTCGGAGAAGCGGCACTCCGTCCGGCGCTCGATCGCGTCCGGGCTTCGAGCGATGATCTGTTGTTGATGGCCGCCGGCCCTCCCGACGCCACCTCGAGGCTGCTCGGCCAGCTGCGGCTGGCGATTGGGAAGAAGGAGAACCTGCTCGATCCGAATCAGTTCGCCTTCACGTGGGTCACCGACTTTCCGCTGCTCGAGTACCACCAAGACGATGGCCGATGGTACTCGATGCACCATCCGTTCACCTCGCCCTTCGATGAGGACCTCGACAAGCTCGAGAGCGATCCGGGAGCGGTACGGGCGAAGGCGTACGACCTGGTCCTCAACGGCAGCGAGATTGGGGGCGGTAGCATTCGTATTCACGACGCCGCTCTCCAGTCGCGGGTGTTCCGCC
>MELA01000138.1:8814-10977 GCA_001767495.1 Acidobacteria bacterium RIFCSPLOWO2_12_FULL_65_11
GGCTAGGCATCAGCGGCGAGGAGGCGAAGGCCCGTTTCGGCTTCTTTCTCGAGGCGCTCGAGTACGGCACGCCGCCTCACGGCGGCATCGCACTGGGCCTGGACCGCATTATCGCGATCCTGGCGGGAGAGTCGTCCATCCGAGAGGTGATTGCGTTCCCCAAGACGGCGAACGCCGTCGACCTGATGGCTGGGGCGCCATCGCCGGTTGACGCGAAGCAGTTGCGCGAGCTGCACCTGCGGGTGGGGCAGTGAGCGCCAGACGGATCACCGTCCCCGAAGAGGGGATTGAAACGCTGTTTGGCTCGTACGACGAAAATCTCAAGCATCTCGAATCCCGCTTCAACGTCCGCATCCGCACGCAGGGCCACGATTTGCTCGTCGAAGGCGAATCGCCAGGCCTCGACCGCGTCGACCGGGTTGTCGGCCAGCTGTCGTCGCTGATGCGCGACGGCTACAGGCTGTCGAACTCGGACGTGAAGACGGCCTCGGACCTGGTGGCGCAGGACGATTCGGTCGACCTTCGCGATCATTTCCTCAAGGGCAGTCTGACGCCGGCCGGCAAGCGTCGCGTCGCGCCCAAGACGGTGAACCAGCGGAAGTACCTCGACGCCATCGAGCAGCATGACATCGTGTTCGGCATCGGCCCCGCCGGGACCGGGAAGACCTATCTGGCGATGGCGCAGGCTGTCGCGTTTCTCGTGGCGAAGAAGGTCAACCGCATCATCCTGGCGCGTCCGGCGGTGGAGGCCGGGGAAAAGCTCGGGTTCCTGCCGGGCGACCTCCAGGAAAAGGTGAACCCGTACCTGCGGCCGCTCTACGACGCGTTGTACGACATGCTCGACGTCGATCGCGTCGCGCGGTACATCGAGCGCGGCACGATCGAGGTCGCGCCGATCGCATTCATGCGGGGCCGGACGCTCAACGACTCGTTTGTGATCCTCGACGAGGCGCAAAACACGACGTCCGAGCAGATGAAGATGTTTCTGACGCGGCTGGGCTTTGGCGCCAAGGCGGTGATTACCGGCGACGTCACGCAGATTGACCTGCCCACGGGTCGGACGTCCGGCCTGATTGAGGCCGTAAAGGTGGTGGGCGCGGTCGAAGGCATCTCGTTTGTCTACTTCGACGATCGTGACGTCGTCCGCCACAAGCTCGTGCAGCAGATCGTCAAGGCGTATGAAGCGTTCTCGAACGGCGGCGGCAAGGGCGCTTGATGTCATCGTTGCCGACGGGTGCGGCCGCCGGCTTCCGATGATCGGCCTGTCTGGCTGGCTGGAGCAGATTGCGCCGGTCGGCGCACGCGGCACCGTCACCGTTGCCCTGCTGAGCGATGAACAGGTCCGCGCGCTCAACCGCCGGTACCGGCGGACCGATCGGTCAACCGATGTCCTGAGCTTCCCGGCGAGCGTCCCGAATCCTGGTTACCGATCGAATCCCAAATCCCGAATCCCCAATCCCTTCTTGGGAGACATCGCCATCGCCAGGGGCGTCGCGCGGCGGCAGGCCCGGGAGGCTGGGCACTCGGAGCTCGCCGAGTTGAAGGTGCTCGCGCTGCACGGATTGCTGCATCTCATCGGGTACGATCACCAGCGAGACAACGGGAGGATGCAGCGCGTCGAAGCACGTCTACGCCGCCGCGGTGGCCTGTCGGCGGGCCTTATCGAGCGTCGGCGACGCCGGACATGAAGTCGGGGTTGGTCTCGCTCATCGGTCGACCGAACGCCGGCAAGTCGACACTGCTCAATCGTCTGCTCGGCACCAAACTGGCCATCGTCTCCGACAAGCCGCAGACCACACGGCGACGAATCCTCGGCGTGAAGAACTATCCTGACGCGCAAGTCGTGTTCCTTGACACGCCGGGCGTGCACCGGCCCCTGCACCGGATGAACAAACGCATGGTGAGTGCGGCGATCGAGACGATTCACGAGGTCGACGTGGTGGGTCTCGTCGTTGACGTCTCCACCCCGCTCGGCAAGGGCGACCAGTTCATGCTGGACCTGGTGAAGAAGGCGCAGGTCGACGTGTTCGCGATTCTCAACAAGATCGATCTGATGCGGAAGCCCCGGTTGCTGCCGATCATCGATCAATACAACCGGCTCAACCTCTTCTCTGAGATCGTCCCGATTTCGGCTGAGACGGGCGAGAATGTGGACAGACTCGA
>MELA01000138.1:10993-25708 GCA_001767495.1 Acidobacteria bacterium RIFCSPLOWO2_12_FULL_65_11
AGCGCGTGATTGTCGCGCATCTGAGGGAGGGCGAGCCGCGCTACGCGCTCGATTACCTGACCGACCAGCCCGAGCGATTCTTTGCCGCCGAAGTGGTTCGCGAGAAGCTGCTGCAGTTCACACACGCCGAGCTGCCATTTACCAGCGCCGTCGTGATGGACACGTTTGAGGAGACTCCGGGGCTCCTGCGCCTCTATTGCACCATCCTGGTGGATCGCGAGTCGCACAAGCCGATTGTGGTCGGCAGGGGCGGCGAGATGATCAAGAGAATCGGGACGGCGGCGCGGGAAGAGCTGGAACGGCGGTTCGGGACACGCGTGTTTCTTGACCTCCACGTCCGCGTGAAGCCGGACTGGCGGGAGGATGACGCCCTCTTGAGCGACATCGGCGTGGGCCAAGAAGGAGAGTAGGCCGGGCCTTATGAGGGCCGGCAACCTGTAGTACAGTGGGGACCCGCCTTGGCATGCCGCTCTACACCACCGACGCGTTGATTCTGAGGACCTACAAACTCGGTGAGGCGGATCGCATCGTCGTGTTCTTGACGCGCGATCGCGGCAAGAAGCGCGGCGTGGCGAAGCACGCGCGCCGCAGCCGGCGGCGGTTCGGCGGTGCGCTCGAGCCGCTCACGTACGGGCGCGTGGGATATTTTGAGCGGGAGCGGCGCGATCTCGTCAGCCTGAACTTCATCGAGCCCGTCCGATCGCCGCTTGCGGCCGTAGACGGCGAGGCGCTCGGCTATGTCGGGTACTTTGCCGAGCTCATCGACGAGTGGGCGCAGGAGGCGGACCCCAACGAGGCGCTGTTCCGCCTCGGGGCGTCGACGGTCGAGGCCCTCGCCCGCGGCGTGCCTGTTGAACCGCTCGCACGGTACTTCGAGTATTGGCTGCTGCGGCTGCAAGGGGTGTACAAGACCGACGTGGGGTTGTCGGAGGAAGCGCGCATGTTTCTGAGCGAGGCACGCGGGCGGAGCCCCTTCGGCCTGGGCGAAGTGTCGGTGTCGCGACGGGCGCTCGGTGAGATTGAAGTGGCGCACCAGGCGCTCATCGCGATGCATCTCGAGAAGGATCTCAAGTCGGCACGCGTGCTGAGGGAGATGCGGCGAACCTGATGACGTTTCAGGATCTGATTCTCAAGCTGTCGGCGTTCTGGGCCTCACGTGGATGCGCGATCCAGCAACCGCTCGACATCGAGGTCGGCGCCGGCACGATGCATCCCGAGACTTTTCTTCGGGTGCTGGGGCCGGCGCACTGGAACGTCGCGTACGTCCAGCCGTCGCGGCGCCCGGCCGACGGCCGTTTCGGCGAGAATCCCAACCGGCTCTTCAAGCATCACCAGTTTCAGGTGATTCTCAAGCCGTCGCCAGACGAGGTGCAGCAGATCTATCTCGACAGCCTCGAGGCCTGCGGCATCCACCCGCGCCAGCACGACATCCGCTTCGAAGAGGACAACTGGGAGTCGCCGACGTTGGGCGCGTGGGGGATCGGCTGGCAGGTGATGTTCGATGGCCTCGAGATCACACAGTTCACCTATTTCCAGCAGGCCGGCGGCCTCGAGCTGGCGCCGGTGTCGGCCGAGCTGACCTACGGACTCGAGCGCATCGCCATGGTGCTGCAGCGCGTCGACAGCGTGTACGACATCGAGTGGGCGCCGGGCGTGAAGTATCGCGACGTGCGCCTGCGCGACGAGATCGAGCAGTCCAAATACGTCTTCAACAGCGGCGTGGATCTGCCGGCCGGCGAGTTTGGCGCGTTTCACCGCAAGCTGTTCGACGATTACTACTGCCTCGCCGAAGCGCTGCTGCGATCGGGCCTCATTTGGCCGGCGCTCGAGCACTGCCTCAAGTGCTCGCATCTGTTCAACATCCTCGACGCCAGCAACAGCATCGGCGTGACCGAGCGCACGGCGTACATCCTTCGCGTCAGGCAGCTGGCCATCGGCGTCGCGAAGGCGTACGTAGAAGGGACGGCCAGCTGATCGTGGAACGGGAACTGTTACTCGAGATCGGGTGTGAGGAGCTGCCGGCTTCATGGTTGCCTGGGCTGACCAACCAGCTCGCCGAGGTGGTCGTGGCCGAGCTCCAGGGCTACCGGCTGGCGCCTGAGACACCGGCCGAGACCTTCAGCACGCCTCGCCGCCTCGCCCTGCGGATCGCGCGGGTCCCGGAGCGGCAGACCGATCTCGAGGAACTGGTCAACGGACCGCCGGTGTCGGCCGCATTTCGTCCCGACGGCACGTCAACCCCGGCGGCGACGGGATTTGCGGCCAAGCAGGGCGTTGAGGTGGCTGCCCTCGAACGGCTGCAGACGCCCAAAGGCGAATACCTCGTGTATCGCAAGCGCCAGCGCGGCAAGGCGTCGGTCGACGTCCTCCCGCAGGTGTTGGGCGGCACGCTGCGGGCCCTGACGTTCCCGAAGCTGATGCATTGGGACGCGATGATCGAGGACGGCCGCGGCGAGTTGCTCTTCGGCCGGCCCATCCGGTGGCTCCTGTATCTGTACGGCGGCCGCGTGGTGCCGTTCACCATCAGCCGCGCAGTCGCGGCGCAGTCCGGCGAGGTGCAGGACGTGACCACCGGCGCGGTGACGTACGGCCACCGGTTTCTCGCAACGAGCGGCCGCGCCGGGCACACGATCAAGGTTCGCTCGTTCGACGACTACCGGAACCGTCTGCTCGAGAACTTCGTCGTGCTCGAGCGAAGCGAGCGGCACGATCGAATCGCCAGCCAGCTCGACGCGAAGGCTCAGCGGCTGGCCGGTCGCGTCAGCCGCGCGGTGCACAGCGATTCGGGGCTGCTGCACGAGGTGCCGGATCTGGTCGAGTACCCGTCGGTGGTCGCGGGGAGTTTTGCGCCGGAGTTTCTCGACCTCCCTGACGAAGTGCTGACGACGACGCTTGTGCATCATCAGCATTACTTTCCCGTCGAGGGCGAGGACGGGAAGCTCAAGAACGCGTTTCTGGCCGTGATCAACACAGAGCCCGACAACGAGCGCACGATTGCGAGAAACGCCGAGCGCGTGGTGACGGCGCGGCTGCGCGACGCGAGGTTTTTCTGGGAAGCCGACCGCAAGAGCTCGCTCGAGTCGCGGATCGAGCGCCTGGGCACGCTGGTCTTCCACAAGAAGCTCGGCACGTACAAGGAGAAGGCCGAGCGTATCGAGCGGCTCGCGGACTGGCTTGCCAGGGAAGCGTTTGGTGCCTCAGCGGAGATCGCCGCCCTCGCCGCCCGGGCCGCGCGCCTGTCGAAGGCGGATCTCACGACCGACATGGTCCGCGAATTCACCGAGCTTCAGGGCACGATGGGCGGCATTTACGCACGAGAAGAAGGACTGCCTGAGGAGGTGTGGAAGGCCATCTATTTCCACTACCTGCCGATCGGTGTCGAAGCCAATGCTCCACCCGCGCGGGTCGATCTCGGTAAAGCGGCGGTCACGTGGGCGGCTGTGTCGCTGGCCGATAAACTCGATACGATTGTGGGCTTGTTTGCGGTGGGCGAAAGGCCAACCGGTTCTCGGGACCCTTATGGACTGCGACGAGCCGCGCACGGCGTTTTCAGGATTCTCGTCGACCTGTACGAGCTGACCGGGTTGAGAGGGCGTCCATCGCTCGGAATGCTGTTAGATGGGGCGAGGGAGCAGCATGGCAGCCGGTCTGATGTCGCTGAATTCATGCCAGCTCTACGCCCGTTCATGCTGGATCGGCTCAGGTATGTACTCGATCAGCGCGGGTTCGACGTGAGGAACGTTCGCGCAGTGACCCACGAACTGACGCTGAAAGAGATCGTGCCGGTGGACTCGCGCCGAAAACTGGAAGTGCTGCCGGAGTTCACGGAGTCCGCAGACTTTCAGCAGCTGGCGGTCGCCTTCAAGCGGGTGCGGAATATTGCCAAAGAGCTTCCGGCCGATCGGTTCGAGGTCCTTGAAACTACAGGTCCGGTTCTGATGTGGTCTGAGGCCGCCGAGAAAGCCCTGGCCGACGAGATTGACAGACGGAAACCAGCCATCGAGTCGGCGGTCTCGAGTGGCGATGGCTATCGAGAGGCGTTTAAGCAGGCCGCCCGCTTCAAGCCAGTCGTGGACAAGTTTTTTGACGACGTGCTGGTCATGGATAAGGATCCGCTGGTGCGGGAAAGGCGCCTCCGGTTGCTCCGCCGTCTGGAGGCGCTGATTTTGAAACTGGCTGACATTTCGGAAATCGTCGCGGAAGACTCGAAGTCCGGCTGAAGCCGGACACTACGTACTGTTTGCAGTGGCGTTCATTCACCGAATTACGAGATTGCCCAATTACCCACTTCGAGCGATGGAGTCCTGATGCCTAAGAAATCGAGTGCGCGCAAGCCCAAATCCCGAACCCCTAATCCCAAATCCCGGAAGTACGTGTATTTCTTCGGCGGCGGCAAGGCCGACGGCAACCGACACATGAAGGACCTGCTCGGCGGCAAGGGCTCGGGCCTCGCCGAGATGACCAACGCGGGATTGCCGGTGCCGGCCGGCTTCACCATCTCGACCGAGGTCTGCAACATCTACTACAAGGAGAAGGCGAAGATTCCTGCCGCCATCGACCGGGAGATTGCCGAGCATGTGCGGAAGCTCGAAAAGGTCGCTGGCACGAAGCTGGGCTCGCCGGATCAACCGCTGCTCGTGTCGGTGCGGTCGGGCGCGAAGTTCTCGATGCCTGGCATGATGGACACGATCCTCAACCTCGGGCTGAACGATGTCGCCGTCGAGGGGCTCAAGCGCTGGACCGGCAACGGCCGCTTCGCCTTCGACAGTTACCGCCGGTTCATCCAGATGTTCGGCAACGTCGTGCTCGAGATCGGGAAAGACGTGTTCGAGCACGAGTTCGAGGCCGTCAAGAAGGCGCGCGGCGCCAAGATCGATACCGATCTCGACGAGAACGCGCTGCGGGAAGTGGTCGAACGCTACAAGAAGCTCGTCAAGACGCGAACCAGCCGGGACTTTCCGCAGGACCCGACCGCGCAGTTGAAAATGTCTCGCGACGCCGTGTTCCGGTCGTGGATGAACGCCCGCGCGATCGAATACCGCCGGATTTACGAGATTCCCGACCACATCGGCACTGCGGTCAACGTGCAGATGATGGTGTTCGGCAACACGGGCGACCGGTCGGCGACCGGCGTCGGCTTCACCCGCAATCCCGCGACCGGCAAGAAGGAGTTCTACGGCGAGTTCCTCATCAACGCGCAGGGCGAAGACGTTGTCTCCGGTGTCAGGACGCCGCAGTCGATCGGCGAGCTGGAGCAGGTGCTGCCGAAGGCCTACAAGCAGCTTCGGCAGATCACGACTCGACTCGAGCGGCACTACAAGGACGTGCAGGACTTCGAGTTCACGATTCAAAACGAGCAGCTGTTCATGCTGCAGACGCGCAGCGGCAAGCGCACCGGCTACGCCGCCGTGGTGATTGCCACCGATCTGGTGGCCGAGAAGCTCATCACGCCCAAAGAGGCCATCCTGCTCGTGGACCCCGAGTCGCTCAATCAGTTGCTCGCGCCGGGCTTCGATCCCGACGAGTGGAAGAAGCTGCCGGTCGCGACCAAGGGACTGCCGGCTTCGCCAGGGGCCGCGAGCGGTCAGGTGGTGTTTTCCGCCGATCACGCCGTCGAGTGGGTCAACCAGGGCAAGCAGGTGATTCTCGTGCGCCGCGAGACCGTGCCCGACGACATCCACGGGATGTTCGTGGCCCAGGGCATTCTGACGGCTACCGGCGGCATGACGTCTCACGCCGCAGTCGTCGGCCGGCAGATGGGAAAGCCCTCGGTTGTCGGCGCCGGTGCGCTCGATATTGACGAGAAGGCCAAGGTGTTCCGCGTCGACGGCAAGACCGTGAAGGAAGGCGATTACATCTCGTTCAATGGGTTGACCGGCGAGGTCAAGATTGCCCAGGTCGCCAGCAAGCCGAGCGAGATTCTGCAGGTTCTCGACGGATCGCTCAAGCGCGAGAAGTCGGACATCTACCAGCGATTCGACAAGCTGCTCTCCTGGTCCGACAAGTTCCGGCGCCTCGGCATCCGCGCCAACGCCGATCTCCCGGATCAGGCCGAGCTGGCATACGCGTTTGGGGCGCGCGGCATCGGGCTGTGCCGGACCGAGCACATGTTCTTCGGCGAGGGGCGCATCCCCATCGTGCAGCGAATGATCCTGGCGGACAACGAGAAGGATCGGCGCAAGGCCCTCGACGAGCTGCTGCCGCTCCAGCGCGACGACTTCTACGGCGTCTTCAAGGCGATGCACGGCTCGCCAGTCACCATCCGAACCATCGACCCGCCGCTCCACGAGTTTCTCCCGAAGCGGGAAGACCTGATGGTGGAGATTACGAAGCTCGAAATGGGGGGCAAGACCGGCGCCGAGCTGGACGAGAAGAAGCGGCTCCTGCATCGGGTCGAACAGCTCCACGAATTCAATCCCATGCTCGGCCATCGGGGCGTCCGGCTCGGCATCACGTATCCGGAAATCACCGAAATGCAGACGCGGGCCATTATCGAGGCCGCCTGCAAGTTAAATAAAGAAGGCCTCAAGATCGTGCCCGAGATCATGATTCCGCTCGTCGGGCTCGTGAAAGAGCTGCGCGACCAGAAGACCATCGTCAATCGCGTCGCGGAAGAGACGATGAAGGCCCAGGGCATCAAGATCAAGTACCTCGTGGGCACGATGATCGAGGTTCCGCGAGGGGCGATGACGGCCGACCAGATCGCGCAGGAAGCGGAGTTCTTCTCCTTCGGTACGAACGACCTGACGCAGCTGACCTTTGGCTTCTCGCGGGACGATGCTGGCAAGTTCCTGAAGATTTATCAGGAGAAGAAGATCCTCGATAGGGATCCGTTTGCCTCGATCGACACCGAGGGCGTGGGCGCGGTCGTGACGTTGGGCGTGCAGCTCGGCCGAAAGACGCGGCCGGATCTGAAGATCGGCGTCTGCGGCGAGCACGGGGGCGACCCTTCGTCGATTCACTTCTTCGAGAAGGCCGGCCTCAACTACGTCAGTGCCTCGCCGTATCGAATTCCGGTGGCGCGCCTGGCGGCCGCCCAGGCGGCGCTGTCGGTGAAAGTAGGCGATTGACGACGGTTTTCGTGCACCGTGACGGTCGGACCGAGCAGGCGACGAGCATCGATCGCGTCTGGCTGGGGCCGGCCGCCGGTGTGTTTCTCTGGGTCGATCTCGCCGCGCCGTCGATTCCCGAGTTGCTCATCCTGAGCGACACGTTCGCCTTCCACCCCTTGTCGGTTGACGACGCGAAGAGCGCTATCCAGTATCCGAAGGTCGAAGCGTACGACGGCTACCTCTACATCATCCTGCACGGCATCGATTATCGGGAGGACAAGCAGGGGTTTAGGACTAACGACGTGGACTTCTTCCTGGGGCCCAACTATCTGGTCACCGTGCACGACGGCCGCGCGCGCGCGATTGCCGAGCTGCGGGAGCACTGCCCGCGCAACCCAAGGATTCTGGCCGAGGGTCCGGTGTCGCTCTTCCATCGCATCGTCGACTCGATGGTGGACCACTACCGGCCCGAGGTTGACAAGCTCGAGGAACGCCTCGACGAGCTCGAGAAGGCTATCTTCTCCAAACCCGATCCGAAGCTCGTCCGCAGGATCCTCGACGAGAAGCGGCAGGTCGCTCACCTGCGCCGGATCCTCACGCCGCAGCGCGACGTCATTGGCCGCCTGGCGCGCCGGGACTTTGTCGACATCACGACAAGCATGTCGTTCCACTTTCGGGACGTCTACGATCACGTGGTGCGTCTGGCCGACGATGCGATGATCTTTCAGGATCGGATCACGGGCATGCTCGACGCACACCTGTCGAACGTGAGCAATCGGCTCAATGAAGTGATGAAAGTGCTGACCGTGGTTGCGACCATCTTCATGCCGCTGACGCTGCTCTCCGGCATGTACGGGATGAACCTGATGCTGCCGCGCTTTCCTGGTGGCGACGCCGCTCAATTCTGGTGGCTGTTCGGTGGCATGATGGCGGTCGTGGTCGCGATGCTAACGATGTTCCGTCGGAATCACTGGATCTGAGCATGGGGAGGATCGCGCGGCTGCCCTCCGACCTGGCCAATCAGATCGCGGCCGGGGAAGTCGTCGAGCGGCCGGCGTCGGTCGTCAAGGAGCTCGTTGAGAACGCGATCGACGCGGGCGCGCGACGGCTCGTCATTCACGTCGAACTGGGCGGCAAGAAGCAGATCCGGGTCGAGGATGACGGCGAAGGGATGGAGCCGGAGGATGCGCGGCTGGCGCTCGAGCGGCATGCGACCAGCAAGATCCGGCGTGCGGACGATCTGGCCGCTATCACGACGCTCGGGTTCCGGGGCGAAGCCCTTCCGTCGATCGCCTCGGTCTCGCATTTCGTGCTGCGCACGCGGGCGCGTGGCACAGAGAGCGGCACCGAGATTCGAGTGAACGGCGGTACCGTCGCTTCGGTGATGGAAGTCGGCGCCCCAGAAGGCACGTCCGTTGAAGTCAGCGACGTGTTCTACAATCTGCCGGCCCGCCGGAAATTCCTGAAATCGGACGGCGCCGAATCGGCTCAGGTGTCGCGGATCGTGACCCAGCTCGCGCTGGCCCATCCCGAGGTGGGCTTTACGTTGACGAGTGGGGGGCGGACCCTCATCCAGTGTCCGCCTGTTGGGTCGCTGCGCGATCGGCTCTATCAGCTCTACGGAGAGCGGGCCGATCTCATCGACGTGGCGAAAGGCGTCGGTGGGTTCAGGCTCACCGGCTTCATCGCTGCCCTGGCCGAGCAGGGGCCTACTCGTGGACCGCAGAACCTCTTCATCAACCGCCGCATCGTCAAGGACCGCACGATCGCGCATGCGATCATCGATGCCTACAGCCAGGCGTCCATCAAGGAGCGAAGCCCGGAGGTGCATCTATTTCTCGAGATGCCTCCAGACGCCGTTGATGTCAACGTCCATCCCACGAAGGCGGAGGTGCGGTTTCGCGATCAGTCCTTCGTGCACGAAGTCGTGCGCCGCGCACTGATGGACGCACTCGGTCAGACCGGCGTGCCGCAATTGCAGCTGCGGCCCGAGACAGCCGTTCAGTCGCCGGTTGTGGCGACCATCCCCGGCGTGTTGTCTGGGGGTGTGTATCCCAATCGTTGGGTACCGGGTGCATCGAAGCCCGGAGATGCACAGACAGGAGTAATGACAGATGTAGTGTCCGGCTTTAGCCGGACCGTGCCAGGTGTTCTGGACGCTGATGCACTGACCGACGTAGTGTCCGGCTTTCCTGGCCTGAGCGGAGTCGAAGGCAGCCGGACATCGCCGCAGGCGGGCGCAGCGGACATGCGTCCGATGATTCCCCTCGGCCAGTTTCGCGACACCTTTATCATCGCGGTGGACGACGAGGGCGTGGCGATCATCGATCAGCACGTGGCGCACGAGCGTGTGCTCTTCGAGCGCGTCATGCAGCGATTGACCTCCGGTCCACTCGAGTCACAACGTCTGCTCGTCCCGATGGTGCTCGACGTGACGGCTGCCGCGTGCGAGACGCTCGTCGCTCGAGCCTTGCAGCTGGAGCAGCTTGGCTTCGAGATCGAAGGGTTTGGCGAGGCGACGATCAAGGTGACGGCGGTCCCGGCCCTGCTCAAGGCGGAGGATGTGACGAAGGCACTGGCCGCGCTGGCCGAGGACCTCGAGCGCCTCGATCGCGGCGCGCAGGTGCAGGACGCGCTGCAGCGGATCGCGGCGACGACGGCGTGCCACGCGGCGGTGAAGGCGAACTACCCGCTGACCTATGAAAAGATGACGCACATTCTTGACGAGCTGCGCGCAACGGCGTATTCGACGGTGTGCCCCCACGGCCGTCCCGTGATGCTGCGCCTGACCAGGCGCGAGATCGAGAAGAACTTCGAGCGGATCTAGAAATTGCAGGATTGCGGGATTGCAGAAAGGATCTAACGGGCTCCAGCGTATAATTCGCCCGTGTCGCTGGCTCCCGGCACGCGGCTGAAGCGCGACGTCGCGGTGAAGGTCCTGCCCGAGGCCTTCTCGCACGACCCCGATCGGCTCGCGCGTTTCCAGCGCGAAGCCGACGTGCTTGCCACGCTGAACCATCCGAATATCGCGGCCATCTACGGCCTCGAGCACGCCGATGGCATCGACGCCATCGTGATGGAGCTGGTCGAAGGTCCGACGCTGGCGGAACGATTGAAATCCGAGACGTCCGGCTCAAGCCGGACACTACATTCTGCCCCTGTCGTAGTGTCCGGCATGAGCCGGACGACGGGAGGCCTGTCACTTGACGACTCGCTGACCATCGCCCGCCAGGTCGCCGACGCGCTGCAAGCCGCGCACGACAAGGGGATCGTCCATCGCGACCTCAAGCCGGCGAACATCGCATTTACGCTCGAGGGGCAGGTGAAGGTCCTCGATTTCGGTCTCGCGAAGGCTTTCGAAGTCGAGGCGCGGCCCGAACTGGCTGGAGGAGCTCAAGAGACTCGTGCCAACGAAGTGACGTGAAATTGCAGAATGGCAGGATGGCAGGATTGCAGGAAGGAAAGACAGTCACGGTGACCCGCGAGACGGTGGAGGCGGCGCTCGCCGACGCGTTGACGGCTGAGCCGGCCGTCGTCGCGGCGTATCTGTTCGGGTCGCTGGCGCGCGGCACGGCCGGGCCCTTGAGCGACGTGGACGTCGCGCTGCTGATTCGCGACCTTGGTGATGGCGAGGCCGTCTGCGGGCGCACGATGGACGAATTGGCGCGGCGGCTCCGAACCTCATCCATCGATGTCATCTCGCTAACCGAGGCTCCCATGCCGCTTCGCTACCGGGTCGTTCGGGACGGGGCGCTCGTGGTGTGCCGAGACCGAAGGGTTGTGGAGCGGTTCATCACGGACACCGTCCTTCACTATCTGGATTTCGAACCGCTGAGAAATCGAGCGTTCGAGGTCATGCGTCAGGCCATCCTCCAGAACCGATAATGGTCGCCGACGCTGACATCGTACGGGATCGCGAAAGCCACATCCGCCGGTACGTCGGCGATCTTCGCGACATGGCTGGCATTTCAGAGGCGGCCTTTCTCGAAAACCGAGAGCGGCAGTATGCCGTCCTCCACGCGCTACAACTGGCCATCGAGGCGTCCGTCGACATCGCGACGCACATCTGCGCGGCCGACAACCTGGGCATTCCCTCATCGTACGCGGAGGCGTTCGATCTCCTCGAGAGGGCTGGCATCGTGGATAGTACGGTCGCGACGGAACTCAGGGGGATGGCCCGCTTCCGCAACCGAATCGTGCACTTCTACGGGGAGATCGATCTGCGACTGGTGTACGGTCTCCTTCACAATCATCTTGAGGACTTCGACCGATACCTCGCAGCCATCGAGCGCTACCTGAGTCGGAAAGCGTGAGCGGCGGCTCGACCATGACGGCCCTCTACTACCTCGGCCGCTTCGGCCAGCTCGTCGGCATGTGGATCCTGCTGGTCGACGTCTTCACGGCAGGGCCGCTCGGCCCGAATCCACGCCTGTTCGCTGTCGGCGTCGCCGTCTTCCTGTCCGGCTGGGGTCTGACGCGCCTGATTCGCCGCTCGTAGCGGCCTCCCGCGCCGCGTTATCCGACCATCCGAAAACCTGCGGTGGCGAAATGACCGTCGAATGCGAAGGCGACACGAATCTTCCGTTCGGCCATCAGCACGAAGCTCAGGGCATCGACCGCCGATAGCTTGTGAAGGTCCGGACGCTCGAAGTATGCCCAGGCCTGTTCCAGATCCCGCAACGTGCAGGGCAGGACTCGGAGCGTGGGAATGGCCTTCAGCGAGTCCTTCCATGCGAGCGCCACACTGCGCGTCGTGTTGCGATCCAGGAAGGTGAACGTCTCAACGACGATCGATGCTGATGTGTGGAGCTTCGCACCAGCGCCGGTCAACTGAGTCCAGGTCTCGGAGGCCCTGGCATGGAGAGGGTCGCGGGTGAGCGCCAGCGCGATCCAGGCGCCCGTGTCGACAAACACGAGCTCGCCAGCGCGCATCAGGGACGATCGTAGATGCTGTCGTGATCAACCGACGTGTGGGCCGGTTGACCGTCCCAGAGACCGACGGGGCCCTGTACGGTCGGAGGGAGCCAGACCCGACGAATGGCCTCCCGGATCAGCTCGGCGACGCTTCGCTCGGACCGGGCCGCCACGCGATGAAGCGCCTCGAGCTCGTCTGGCCCAAGATAAACTTGCGTCTTGACCATGGGTGTCATTCTATGATCGAACATGACACCCGTCAAGGATGGACGGGCCACCACGCGGCATGTTCTATAATCCGGCCATGCTTCGCCTCATGGCCGCGCTCGTTGCTCTGCTGTCCCTCTTCGCCGGTGCCTGCAATCGGCAGCCGCCAGCCCCGGCGGGGCCGTCCTCTGACGAGCTGGTCCGCGCCCTGGCCGACGAGTATCTCGAGAGCTACCTCGATCGATACACCGATCAAGCCACCGTCTACGGCATTCCCGGCCGGCGCCACGATCAACTGTTCGACAACTCGCTTGACGCGCTCCAGGAGTGGAAGGGCCGGGAGAATGCCTGGCTGCTCCGCGCGGCACGCATCGACCCGGCCACGATCTCCAACGCGTCGCTGCGGGCCACACATGCCATCCTGCGCGAGGCGCTCGAAGGATCGGTGGCGACGCGATCGTGCCGTTACGAGTTGTGGACGGTCAGCCAGTTCGTCAACGGCTGGCAGGTGCAAGACGGCTACCTGGCCACGATTCAACCTGTCGGAACAGACGAAGCGCGCCGGCAGGCGCTGGCGCGCTGGGGAGCGCTGCCGAAGTACATCGATACGGAAATCGCCAACCTTCGCGAAGGCCTCAGCCTGGGATACTCGGCGCCCGGTGGCAACGTGCGGATCGTCATCGATCAACTGAACACGCTCATCTCGACGCCTGTGGCCGACTCGCCGTTCGACTCGCCGTCGGTACGGGACAAGACGCCGGAATTTCAGAAGGCATTCGACGCCCTCCTTCGGGATCAGATCGTGCCGGCATTCAGGCGCTATCGCGAGTTTCTGCAGCGAGAATATCTGCCGGCGGCCCGCGAGGTCGTGGCCGTGTCGTTCAATCCGAACGGGGTGTCCTGCTACGAGGCGTCGATCCGTTACCACAGCTCCATCCCTGCAACGGCGCAGCAGGTCCACGACATCGGCTTGCAGCAGATGGACCTCCTGACCAAGGAGATGCAGGCCATTGCCGAGAGCTCGTTCCAGACCAAGGACGTGCCGGCGCTGCTGCAGCGATTGCGCACGGAGCCACGGTACCTGTTCAAGAGCCGAGCGGAGCTAATCGCCTATTCGCAGGCCGCCCTGGGTCGCGCGAAGATCGCTGCGCCGCAGTGGTTCGGCCTGCTGCCGAAGGCGGACGTCGTCATCGAGCCGGACCCGGCGTTCCGTGAGAAGAGCGGACCGAATGAGTACAACCCGCCGGCCGAGGATGGCAGCCGCCCTGGCTTGTTCTACATCAGCGCCTACGAGGCCGAGAAGAAGAGCAAGTCGGGCCCGGAGTCCACGGCGTTTCACGAAACGTTTCCCGGTCACCACTTGCAGTTGTCGCTTGCGCTCGAGCGGAAGGAGAGCCATCCGCTCGGCCGCTATATCGGCAACAACGGCTACCAGGAGGGATGGGCGCTCTATACCGAGCGGCTCGCCGACGAGATGAAGCTGTACTCGTCCGATCTCGATCGCCTGGGGATGCTGTCGTCACAAGCGTTTCGCGCAGCCCGTCTCGTCGTGGACACGGGCATTCATGTACTTGGCTGGAGCCGCCAGCAGGCCATAGACTACATGCTCGAGCACACCACCGAGTCGCGCGACGATGTCATCGCCGAGGTGGACCGGTACATCATCTATCCCGGCCAGGCGACGTCCTACATGCTTGGGATGCTGGAGATCCGGAAGGCGCGGGATGGAGCAGAGAAGGCGCTGGGACCGAAGTTCGACATCAAGGCCTTCCACGATCGCGTCCTCGAAGACGGCGCGGTGCCGGTCATATTCCTGCGCGACAAGATCGCAAAATGGGCGGCCGATCAGGCTGGCGCGCGGTAGGATAGCAAAGGCTGCCGAGACATGAATCAGGTATGAGTACCGTGCAAGCGCGGCGTTGGACGCGGCAGGAGTACGACCGAATGGTCGAGGCGGGTGTCTTCACGCCGGAAGACCGACTCGAATTAGTTGCTGGAGAGGTACTCGCGATGACGCCGCAGGGAAGTCCGCACGCGACGAGCGTGTCGCTCGTCGCGGAGGCGCTGCGCCTCGGCTGTGCGGGCAAGGTCCACGTCCGCGTCCAGTTGCCCCTCGCACTAGGGTCGGACTCAGAGCCCGAACCTGACGTCGCCGTGGTGGCGGGGTCCATTCGGGACTACGCAGAGGCGCATCCGCAGTCAGCGCTTCTGGTGGTCGAAGTGGCGGACGCCACCCTCGTCTACGACCGGGACACAAAGGGAAGCCTGTATGCCAGAGCCATGGTGCCGGAGTATTGGCTTGTGAATCTTGTGGAGCGAGTCGTCGAGGTGTATCGGGATCCTGTGGCCGCGGCGAAGGCCCGCTTCGGTTGGTCTTACCGTACGGTGCAGCGTGTCTCGCCAGATGGTTCCATGACGCCGCCGGCGTCTTTGACGGGCAGCATTGCGGTGGCGGACCTGCTCCCGTAAGACGTGTGTTCTCTACTTTTCACTTTCCCGTTTTCCATTTCATCGCGCAGATGTCGAGGCTCCCTGGCGGAAC
>MELA01000139.1:0-13770 GCA_001767495.1 Acidobacteria bacterium RIFCSPLOWO2_12_FULL_65_11
GGCGGCGCAAGAGGTCCGAGACTACTACGACCTCAACACGGCGCGATGGTTCGGGCGGCCGCGCGTCTCGGACGCGATTCATCGCGCCGTGTGGGGGGAGGGCGTCGGGACCGAGGCGGAGGCCTTTCAGTACATCGATCGCCTGATCCTCGGTGAGATTCAGGAGCTTTCCGGCTCCTTTCGCGCACCGCTGCACGTCCTCGACCTCGGGTGCGGCATTGGCGCCAGCCTCGTCTTTCTCGCATCGCACTCGCCGATTCGGGGCATGGGCATCACGGTGAGCGGCGTACAGGCCGAGTACGCTCGCCGGCGAATCGAAGAGGCTGCACTGACCGGTCGCGTGGAGTGCCTGGAATGCGACTTCCTGCACCTGCCGCGCTCACTGCCTCCGACCCAGCTTGCGTTTTCGATCGAGGCGTTCGTCCACAGTCCCAACCCCGACGCATATTTCTCGGCAACGGTTGAACATGTCGTACCGGGGGGCCTGCTCATCGTGTGCGACGACTTTCTCAGCGAACGAGCCGAGCAGCCCCTGTCCAGGCGGGAGGCGCGGATGCTCGATGAGATGCGACGCGGCTGGCTCGCGCCGTCCTTGATCACGGTTGCCCACGCAGATGCGTGCGCGCGTCGTCTCGGCTATCGACAGGTCAAGAACGTCGATCTGACAAAGTTCCTCGACCTCCGCCGGCCACGCGATCTGATCGTAGCCGCGACGGTGGCACTCGGCAGGCACCTGCCGCTGTTTGGCTATCGCTATAGGAGCTTGGTGGGCGGCAATGCCTTGCAGGCGGCGCTCGTGGCCGGGCTCATCGAGTTCCGGTTCGTGGCATGGCAGAAGGGCGCTCCGCGTTAAATTTAGAGTGAAGGCCGAGTCCATCCACCTTCACTCTTCAGCCACGCTACTTCGAATACCCAGCCTGTATATCGAAGTACACACTTCCAGGACGGTACTCGCGCTAAACGCTCTGAAATGCTGGATGCCTCGTGGCATCTAACACCTACGCCCAATGCTCGACACGGCACTCGGGATTGGGAGATGGCCTATTGGCACTCAAACGGAGTACGGCTCGAAATATTTTCGCGATCGGCAGTCTTGCGTGCTTGGTCGCGCTCGTCCTGCTCACCCTGGATTTCGAAAGCGTGGTGGCCAAGCGCACGAACGAAGCGGAGGCGATGACCGACCAGGTCGTCCGTGGTTAGGAAACATTAGCGGCCGCGCCGGTTAACGGAATGCCCCTTCTCAGACCCGCCCCCCCGCCAACAGGAATTACCTGTTAATACCAGCCGCCACGCCCTCTCGATCGCCGGCTAACGGCGACGAAGAAAGGGCGAGATCGGCTAAGGTCTCACCGCCTGTGGAGCCACCGGCGGCGCTGCGGGCTTGGGACGAGTGAGGTACGCCGCAATCGCGTCGACGTCGGCGTCGGAGACTTCGGTCTTGCGGAAGAACGGCATGATGGATGCCCCGTTGCGAATGAAGAACCTGACCGACTGCGGCGTCAGGTTCGTCCGCGCCTCGAGCAACCCCGGAAGGCCGCTCTCTTTGTACTTGGCCGCGAGGGCGGTGGTGCCAGGTTTCCCCGGCCCCTCGCCGTGGCACGTGGCGCACCAATAGTCGTACACCTGCTTGCCCTTCTGGAGCGCCGCCTCCTGCGCGGAAGCGCCGCCGGCCCAGAGGAGAACGACAAGACCGAACACCAGCGAGAACGTGATTCTCATGCGCGGGCCCTCGGATGGCGCTTCGACCAGATCCCGGAGCGGCCGGGAGCCATGATCCCGTTCGGATCCACCGCCTCTTTCATCGTTTCGCAGAACCGGCGGAGCGCGTGATTATTGAAAGAATACGTATCCATGACGTTGTCCTGGTAGAGCGGCGCGGTGCGATACTCCACCCAGCCGTGCTCGGCGGCGACCTTGATGAGCTGACGGAAGCCGTCGCGATTCTTGCGATCGGTTTCGACGTTGCGTGTGATCGGGATGCCGATGATGTAGATGAACGCCCGGGAGTAGTACGTGGCCGGCATCGCAAACCGGTTGAATGGAATGCCCGCGTCCCGCCCCGCCTGCCAGAGGACCTTCTGCGACTCGAGGATGCCCTCTCCGGTGCGCGGAATGATCGGCGAGAACCAGACGTGCCCGCTGCTCGGCGTGGGGTTGCGCTCGGTCCGAGCCCCGATTGAAAAGATGGACATGTTCGGGACGCCGAAGGCAACCTGCTGCACGCGAGCGAGTTGTTCCGGCGTGAGCGGAAAGTCGTAGGACGGACCGTCCGTTGCGCGGGAGCCGGGGATGGCGGCCAACCTCGACTTCGCATACTCCCACTGCGCTGCGACCACCGTCTTGGGACCGTAGAATTGCAGCCGGCAGGTCCAGAAGGCGCGGTTATTGGCCGCCGCGTATCGCTCGAGCTCTGCGATGTCGGGACCGCCTTCCCTCCCCAGCAGCGCCGCCAGTTGCGCGTCCGGCTGGACCCCGGGCCCCCCACGACCGCCGCCGGCGCCCAGGGCGAACCCAAAGCCCGGCATGCCGTTGCTGATGCCCAGGTTTTCGAGGTAGTTCACCATCTCGACGAGCCGTATCAAATCGTCGTGTTTGGCGACCGAGACGGTCCCCGACGTATACGCTTCGGGAGCCGGCATCAGCCAGATCCCCATCTTCGTGACGATGCCGTAGTTGCCCTGGGCGAAGAGTCCGTCCACGGTCGGGCCGAACCCGTACTTGTAGTCCTGCCACGTCTTCGAGCCGGGCACCGCGCCAAGTCCGGTGCGCATGACCTCCCCGTTGGCCAGCACCACCTCCATGCCACAGTGCGCATCGAAGTGATTGCGGAACTGACTCGTCGTGTACCCGACGCCGTGATCGAGGGCGTTGCCCATCACGCTGCCCCAGCCCGGATCCGGCGTGTCAATCCAGACATTGAGCTTCTTCTCCTGGATATGGCGATAGAGGTCGAAATACGCCACGCCAGGTTCGACCAGCGCATAGTGTCTGACGTCATCGACTTCCAGGATGCGATTCATCCGCTTGAGATCGACAACGACGCTGCCCGAGAGATTCGGCGCCGACCCGCCATAGCCGAGGTTCTTGCCGGTCGAAATCGGGAACAGCGGGATCTTGTAGATGTTCGCCGTGCGGACAATCTGCTGCACCTGTTCGGTGGAATCGGGCGCCACGGCGGCCGAGGCCAACCGCTCCTCGGCCTGCCCCCATGCCGGCGAGTACGCATCCCTGTAGAGGGCTACGTCCGGATCGCTGGTGAACACCCAGTCCTTGCCAACCGCGCTCTGGAACTGCGCAATGGCGGCAGAAAAATCGCGCTGACTGACACCGGGTGGAAGTACGGCCATAACGCTCCTCGTCTACTGCAACCCCCGCGTCGCTATGCGCGCGGCGCCGGGGCGATTAACCACGAGAGCAACGGCTCTGACGAATCCGACGACTGGGGACCCGCCGCGCCGGCGGGGCTGACGATGGTCACTTCCGCCGGGGCCCCCGGCGCCATAGGGCAACGGGTGACAGCCCGACCGAGGAACGCGCTCCACTCGCCAGCGCTCTTGAGACGGCCCGCCTCGCGGAGGAGGTCGCCCGGCCCGCACAACGTGTGCGTGATTGAGGTCGCCGATACGCGCCGGTGTTCGGCGCGGTAGATGACACGCATGCGGTGGTCCCAGGCCAGCCGCTCGAGGACGAACAGCGGGCCGTGTGCCGTCAGCCCGGCGATCGGCGCGCGGTCGATCTTCCAGCGGAGGCTGAGGTCGTCGAACCAAAACGGGGTGATGTCGCCGCTCATGACGTGCACCGGCACGCCCTCGCGGCCCGCCGCGCGCCCGAACGCGGCGCTCTCCGCGAACCGGTCGTCCACGACGACCCTGTACAAAGGCCACACGTCGCCCGACGGCGTCTCTCGAATCGTTCCGGCCGCGTACGAACCGGCCGCGGCCTCAGCGACGCCTGTGAGCGACAGGGCCGATGCGGTGACGCCCATCTGGATGAACTCTCTTCTTGTGGCCATGAGAGGGTCCTCTCTATCTTCCGTTCCGCGTCGATCGATGCATGCCTGTCCTTCGTTCCGTGGACATCTTGCGACGCGGAGCATACACCGGTGCCGGGGGTATGTCTACCGGGGACAGAGGTCACAGACCTTGAGATCGGCTTCCGTGTCCTGCGCACGGTTGCGCTGGGGCCAGTCGTCGTCAACGAGCGCGACGACGTGCTGCCGGGCGCCGGAGGACAGCCGCGCGTCATCCGAGTGCACGCGGGCCTGTTCTTCGTTGAGGACGGGAAGATCCTCGAGTGGACCGACTACGTTCTTCGGTGAGGACCGCGCGCTGAGGTGAACCATGCGCGTCCTGTTGATCCCGGCCCATCGCCTTCACGGATTGGGGCGACAGGATTCGCTCGCCGTCCACCGAACCGTCTCTGCCGTTGGCCCAGCGGTAGCCTCGAGCGACCAAGCGCAGGCGGCCGCCGCACCGCGGACAGGCGAGCACGTCGAACCGAAACGTCCGGCGCATCAGGTCCGCCCAGAGCCGGTTCCGCGTGTGGCCCCAAGCCCTGTCCGGCGTCTCCGCGGGCGTTTCTCGCTGGCCAAGCCGCGTACGCGCGGGCGGGGTCACCCCTGCGTCACGAGCTTCCTCCGACGTCGTGTATCGAACCACCGCGGACCGCCAGGCCGCGCGGGGCGCCAGGACGCCGTGGTACAGCACCAGGTTGATCCGCGGCCGCGGCACGAGCACCGCCAGCCGTCCCAGAAAGTCGAGGGGATCCCACTCCAAGTGCGTCGTGCCATCGACCCACCGGTGCCGGAGCTGCAGCCGCACCCGCCCGTCGCCGGTGACGCGCCGTCGTTCTCGCGCCACGGGCGGACGCAACGCATAGCGACACACGCCCTCGAGCCGCTCCCGCTGCTCGGCCGCCCACGAGTCGTCCCCACCGGCATCGTCGCGATCGCCAAGGCCCCGCCGATCGAGCACGCGCCGGATCGGCGGCTCCACTGTGGCGCACCTCCGCCACGTCCAGATCCGTGAGGCGAGGCGCCGGATGAAACGCTAGATCACCCGCCTCGTCCCTCGCAAAGACACCGTCCACCACGAGCGCGTGCACGTGCACGTTGAGATTGAGCGCGCCGCCGAACCGCTGGACGATCGCGACCGCGCCCCCGCGGCCGTCCCGCACGCCGTCCAACCGCGCGCGGCCGCGCAGCCAGCCCAGCACGGCGCGCAGGGCCACGCCGACGACGGCGCGGCACAGATCGTGGTCCCACGCGAGTTGGCACCGCACGCGGTACGGCAGGCTCAGCACCCACTCCACCCCAGCGCGGCTGCCGCGCCGGGGACCCCGGCACTGGCGCACGGGCACGTCTGGAAAGACGCGATCCACCAAGTGCGCGGCCCGCTCGGTCATCCGGCGGCCGCCGCAACTCGGACAAAAACCCAGCCCTTTGCAGGAGAAGGCCACCAACCGATCCAAGCCGCATGCCGCACAGCGGAAGCGCGCGAACCCGCCGGCCAGCCAGCCGCACCGGAGAAAGGCGCGAAACTCCTCCTCGACGAACCGCGGCAGCCCCTCGCCGTCGCGCAGGCTCGCGGCCTGCACGCGGAAGGTCTCGAACTGATCCCGCACCACTTGGTACAGCACACTCGCTGCTGGACTCCGCGGTTCGTAGCGGACGGACGGCAGCGCCACGCACGGCGCTGTGGCGAGCGACGTGGCAACAGAAAACCTGCCGGAATGGCCGGCTTTCGGAGGGCCCCGTCCGCGACCGTGACAGTTTCTGCGTACACGAACATCGGGGCGTCGGCAGATTCTGCGCGGATCATCCGCGCGGGAACCAGAGATAGACTTGGACGCGTGCTCGTGGGCCCTGTCCTGACGCCTCACGGACGGTTGCTCGTCGCGCAGGTCGACGATGGGCCGGCGTTGCCGCCGGATGTGTCGCGACGGATCGAGGAAGCGTTTGCGCGCGGGTCCGGCCACGGTCTCCTGCAACTGGGTGCGGGAGAAGTGGGCACGGCGCTCCCCCCGGTGTTCGGCTACTGGCGAGAATTCAGCGCGCGCTACGTGACGGCGGTCTGCACGCTCGCCGACGCCGGCAATCGCGGGGAACTGGCGCACGTCCCGGCGCTGTCGAACGAAGATCTCGAATCGCTTGCCTCGGCCGCGCCGCCGATGACCGGCGCGGAGTATCTGACGGCCTTTGTGCTTCAGGCGCTCTGGGACGTGCTGGATACGGCGTTCCGATCCGAGCTGTCGGCGTCCAAGGCCTCCGTCCAGGACTTCCTGTCGCACAGGAGCCATGCCTGGCACCTGGTTGGCCGCGTTCACTTCAACCTCGCCGAGAACAGGAAAGACGATGACGCACCGTTCGCGTTCCTGGCGACGTACACGACGCGGCTCTCGGCACACGCCAAGGCCCAACACCTCCCGCTTGGCCAGGCCTTGCGGGAGTACGCGGGCGCGGCCAACAAGGCGCGGCTCCTGTCGCTGCTCCTGCCGGTTCAGCGCGCGGCCGAACAGTGTGCCTGGCTGAAGACGATGGTCGACGCGGGCGAGATCTATCACCCGCTGCGCTGGACGCCCGCGGAAGCCTTTCAGCTCCTGACCGATCTCCCCCTCCTCGAATCCGCCGGCATCGTCGTGCGTGTGCCGGGCGCGTGGCGGGCGAACCGTCCGCCCCGCCCGCGGGTCGGCGCGACGGTTGGTGGCAAGCCGCCATCCGGTCTCGGCGCGGAGGCGCTCGTCGACTTCCAGATGGAAGTGACGCTCGATGGCGAGCGTTTGACTGCCGCTGAGATCAAGACGTTGCTCGCGAGCGCTGATGGGCTTCACCTCATCCGCGGCCGCTGGGTGGAAGTGAATCGAGACAAACTCGCCCGAATGCTTGACGAGTTTCGAGCGGTTGAGCGAGCGGCGGCGGATGGCGGACTCGGCTTCGCCGAGGCGATGCGCCTGCTCGCCGGAGCGAACGTCTCGGGCGACCGGGCAATCGATGAGGCACCCGGCTGGTCGCGCATGGTCGCCGGCCCCTGGCTGGCGAACACGCTCGACGGCCTTCGTCGTCCTGAAGCGCTCGCACGGGTCGATCCAGGCGATGAACTGAGGACCACGCTGCGGCCCTATCAGCAGGTGGGCGTGCGCTGGCTCCATCTCCTCTCGACGTTGGGCCTCGGCGCCTGCCTCGCCGACGACATGGGTCTGGGCAAGACGATGCAGGTGTTGGCGCTGCTGCTGGTGAGGCGCCGGCACGCACGACGCCGGTTGAACGCGGACGCCACGGAGCCCGCAGACATCGATACCGGGAGAGGGACGAGCCTGCTCGTCGCGCCCGCGTCGCTGCTCGCCAACTGGGCATCGGAGATCGCACGCTTCGCGCCGAGTCTCGGGACGCTCGTGGCGCATCCATCGGCGATGGCTGCTGCCGATCTGCAGGCGCTCGATCAGGAACGAGTCGCGGACGTGGACCTCGTCATCACGAGCTACGGATCGCTCCTGCGAATCCCCGGTCTGGCGAAGATCCCGTGGTACGTCGTGGTGCTCGACGAAGCGCAGGCGATCAAGAATCCCGGCGCCAGGCAGACGCGGGCCGTGAAACAGCTCGACGCGCGCGCGCGCATCGCGCTCACCGGCACGCCCGTCGAGAACCGGCTCGGAGACCTGTGGTCCATCTTCGATTTCATCAACCCTGGCCTGCTCGGCTCCGGCAAGGAGTTTTCGAGCTTCGTCAAGCGTCTGTCCGAGCGGCCCCACAATCTGTCGGGGCCAGGGCCGTACGCGCCGCTGCGCGAGCTGGTACGTCCGTACATCCTCAGGCGCCTGAAGACGGACAAGACCGTCATCGCCGATCTGCCGGACAAGACCGAGGTGAAGGCGTACTGCCACCTGACCCGCACGCAAGCGGCGCTGTACCAACAGGCGGTGAAGGAGCTGGCCACCGAGCTGGACACGAAGCTGCGCGACGTGGACGACATCAAGCGCCGTGGCGTCGTGCTGGCGTTTCTGATGCGATTCAAGCAGATCTGCAATCACCCATCGCAGTGGCTCGGCGACGACGCGTGGGCCGAGGAAGACAGCGGCAAGCTGGCACGCCTGCGCGAAATCGGCGCGGTCGTCGCCGCCAAGCAGGAGAAAGTCCTCGTCTTCACGCAGTTCCGCGAGGTGACCGCTCCTCTGGCCTCCTTTCTCGGGTCGGTGTTCGGGCGGCCGGGGCTGGTCCTGCACGGTGGGACGGACGTCAAGAAGCGCCAGGCGCTGGTGCGGCAGTTTCAAGAGGACGAGGAAATGCCGTTCTTCGTCCTGTCGCTAAAGGCCGGCGGCACCGGTCTCAATCTCACGGCAGCGGCGCACGTGATCCACTTCGACCGCTGGTGGAATCCCGCCGTGGAGAATCAGGCGACGGATCGCGCGTTCCGCATCGGTCAGACCAAGAACGTGCTCGTGCACAAGTTCTTGTGTCGCGGGACGATCGAGGAGAAGATCGACGACCTCATCGACTCGAAGCGGCAGCTGTCGGAGGATCTGCTGGGCGGTGGCGCCGAGCTTCTGCTGACCGAGATGAAGAACGACGAGCTCCTGAAGCTCGTCGCGCTCGATCTGCACGCCGCCTCACAGGAGTAACGCATGGCCTACTACGACTACTACGGCTGGAAGCCTTACGTGCCTGTCGCCGCTCGTCGCGCTCAGGCGGCGCGCGAGGTGGCGAAGCTCACGAAGAAAGGGCAGCGGACGTCGCCGGTTGTGATCGACGGTCGCACGATCGCCAAGACGTTCTGGGGCGAGGCGTGGTGCGACAACCTCGAGCGGTACAGCGACTATGCGAACCGGCTGCCGCGTGGCCGGACCTACGTCCGCAACGGCTCGGTGGTGGATCTGCAGATCGCGCCCGGCGCCGTGCGCGCGATGGTGAGCGGTTCGGAGCTCTATCGGATCGAGGTGAAGGTGGCGGCCGTTCCGAAGGCCCGCTGGAGCGCCGTCTGCCGGGACTGCGCGGGCGCCATCGACTCGCTGGTCGAACTGCTGCAAGGACGATTCTCCCAGGGCGTGATGACACGAATCTGTCAGGCGCGAACAGGTCTCTTCCCAGCGCCGGCTGAGATCGAATTCACGTGCAGTTGTCCTGACTGGGCGTCGATGTGCAAGCACGTCGCGGCGGTGCTCTACGGCATCGGCGCGCGGCTGGACGAACAGCCCGAGCTCCTGTTCGCCCTGCGCAAGGTGGATCAGCAGGATCTCATCACGCGCGCGGGCACAGGCCTGGCGCGGACCGGAAAGGGACCGAAAGGCGGGAAGGTCCTCGATGAGGGCGATCTCTCGGAGATGTTCGGGATCGAGATGGCACGGGCCGCGAAGCCGCGAACCGCGGCGGTTCGCAAGAAGCCAGCGGTGCGCCGGAAGCCGGCCGCGACCTCCAAGGCGATGGTGCGCACGCCCGCGACGCTGGCGACCACGTCGGCCGCGAAGGCCGCGGCGAACCGAGCCGCTGTCCGCAAGCGCATGAAGAAGTACTGGCGTGCCAGGCGTGACGATAGGGACGATAGGACTTCCTCATGACGTGGATCGTGGAGTCGAGTCATTTAACCTCTGGCCGCGACGAGGACGCTCTGTCGCTGTTAGAAGATCAGAAACACTTGCTGACCAATCCCATTGCCGGAGTAGACTCCCGTTGATGGCGAGATGACGGACGACGAACACATCCTCCAGCGAGTCAGAGCCTCAACCGCCAAGCGGATTCTCTTCTTGCCGCATGCCATTAGGGCGATGGCTCGGCCGACGCCAATCGTTTCCAGATCGGAGGTCGAAGCCGTCGTTGTTCGAGGAGATGTGATCGAAGACTATCCGGAGGATGTTCGTGGCCACAGCTGTCTGATGATGGCCGCGCCCAAAGGCCGGGTCGTGCACGTGGTATGCTCGCCAAAGGCAGACTACTTGGCAGTCATCACGGTGTATGTTCCGGACCCGGCTGACTGGTCGCCGGACTCTCGCCAGAGGAAGCGCTGATGGAGTGCCTTCATTGCAAGGGTCGTCTCGTGAAGGGAACCGCACCGTTCGCGATCGATCGCGGCGGTTATCATCTCCACTGGGACGCCATTCCGGCCTGGGTCTGCATGCAGTGTGGCGAGCCGCTCTTCGAGGGCCGGGAAGTCGACGTCATTCAGGAGGCCATCAAGGCGCTCGATAAGGAAAACGAGAAGCTTCTGACCGCCACGTAATCTCCCGCCCCGCTCGTGATCGTTTCGTGACATTTCCGCCGGCGTAGTCCGTAGAATGGCGGCGCGCGAGACGGGCATCGCCGTGTACGCTGAACCCTGACGCCGGGCAGCACAGCGTCGCCTGCTCCGGGTCGTGAGAAGACGATAGACGATAGGAAACATTAGGGGCCTCGGTCGGTTAACGGAATATCGGATATCGGACACCCATAAGAGATCGCCAGGACTTCACCGGACCGGCCGCACCGCAGCCCAAGGTTCACGCGGATCGCGCCTGGCGGTCGTCGCCTGTCACGTGGGGTATCCCGGCGACCGAATGTGGGTGAAGCCGGCGAGTCACCAAGGCGTCGGATGATTCGGCGTGGCCTCTGGCACGCGTGCGATTGGAATTGGCAGGTATAGCTCAACCACCGAAATGAGATCAAAGGGTCGATTGCCGTAACGGGCGATAGATCACCGGCCTTTCTCGGGTTACGTCACAATCCACGTCACAGTTTATGTCGGTCTTCGTGGCGGCCGGCACCTGACCTTGAATTAACCTAAGGCCTTAGGTATGATGGCTCACAGGTGCCGACGCTGATTCGCGAGGATGGATTCGAGGTCAGGATTTACACCCTCGATCATCCACCATCGCACGTGCACGTCGCGAACGCTGGTGCTGTCGTGAAGATCGACCTGTCAACTCATCACGCGATCGAGATCGTCGGCTCGATCTCCGATCGCGACGTGAAACGCGCGGAGCAACTGGTGGCGCGACATACGCAATTCTTGAAACAGGAATGGGAGAAACTCCATGGCGGCCGTGAAGGTAACCGCAAGAGATCGTGAACGCTTCGCACGCGCGCGGGCACATGGGCAAACGCGCTCGCAGGATCCGTCTGGCGTCGTGGACGCGCTGTACGATGCTGAGCGGGACACCGTCAATCTGACGTTCCGGGGCGGTGCGTCCATGACTATTCCACGACTGGGCATTCCAGGCCTCGATCGAGCGCCCGCTTCGGCCCTCCGGTCGATCAGCGTCTCTCCAGCAGGAGACGCCCTCTCCTGGCGATCGCTTGACGTGGATGTGTACGTGCCCGGGCTGGTGGAACGCGCATTCGGTACCCGTCTGTTTGCCGCGGCCACGGGACAGCGAGGTGGACGGCGGAGATCGAAAGCCAAGGCGTCCGCAGCAAAGCTGAACGGCGCAAAGGGCGGCCGCCCGCGCACGCGACTGTCGTTATAGTTCGCACTCAGCGAACGACCTCTCTGATCCGCGCTGCCTTCCTGTGCCCGACGCCGCGGACTTGCATCAACGTGTCTTCGTCGGCGGCGACCGCGCGCTCGATGGACCCGAACTGAACCAGCAAACGATTGGCAAGTGCCGGACCGACTCCAGGCAAGCCCTGAAGTACGTAGAGCTTTCGCGAGGCAAGTCGCTTCGGTTTTCGGCCGTAACGTTGAAGAATCCGCAGGTCCGAGTTTCGCACCTGGTGCGCGAGATATCGCAGAATCCTCAACGAGTCCTCCGCGTCTCGTGCATGAAGCACCGGAAGACGCCACATCACCGCCAGCGACACGATGGCCCCCTTCAGCGCGTGTGGATGAACGTTTGGCATCCTCGATGGTTTGGGGCCCTCGAGTAGCACAACAGGCCGATGCGGACTTCGAGCGAGTGCCGC
This sequence comes from Acidobacteria bacterium RIFCSPLOWO2_12_FULL_65_11, assembly GCA_001767495.1. Classification (GTDB taxonomy): domain Bacteria; phylum Acidobacteriota; class Vicinamibacteria; order Vicinamibacterales; family CAVVIG01; genus 2-12-FULL-65-11. Next base: position 11,864 of record MELA01000139.1, read on the forward strand.
GGCTTGCGGAAACAAGCGGCCGTCCACGAGCGAGGTCGCGAAGTCGGCGTACGTCTTGCGCTCGACGACGACACCACGATCGACGACGTAGTCGCCGATGGCGAGACGCTCCAGCTGAATATCGAAGTCGCCGCAGTTCCTTGCGAGATTAAGCAACGCAGCGTGCCGTTCAGAAAAGTCGACGCGAAGCAGGTACCGCCTCGCTCCTGGCACGGCAACGCTCTCGGCATTCCCATCAACAGCGGTGGCGTGCGTCATATGGAGGGGAAAGCCAAAGGTCCACGGTCAGGTGAAACAACCAACGGAGCCACAACGTCGCGTCGGCACTTACGCGCCTCCGCACCACCTACGACCCCACCACAGACCACCAACGAGGAGTCCTTATGAGGGACCAAGTCGTCTGCTTGTGTTTTTCGTGGGCCGACGGACCCACTAGACCGCGCGCCCCCAAGGCCTTCCCCACAACCCGGTCGTCCGCTCTACGACAATTCGCCCAACACGGCATCGTCTTGCACATAGACGTCGACGATCGTTTTCGCATTGGTCGCCTTGAGCGCCTGCTCGAGCAGTCGGATCTCACGCGCGACGCGCGTGACGAGCCGATCGAGGACCTTGACGTCGTATACCGGCTCCTTGACGATCTCCTTGTCCGCAGTGGCACCATAGAACCGCCGCTCCCGGTGCGCGTTGTCGTTGCGGAGCGTGAGTAGCTCCTCATGCCGTTTCTTCAGCGTCTTGAGCCAAGCCAAGCCTTCATTGATCGTGATCTGAGCCATCTCCATCCTCACCTCGATGTCTGGGCATCGGACGACGACGATGGCATCGTCGTCGACAGATTGTCAACACAAGCAATACACACGCAACGGCCCATGGGAGGGTCGACTAGGCACGCCCATCACCGATGGCCGTCACTTCGTGATAGGCGGACCCGACACCCTGGATAGCCTGGCGTCGGCGTTCCTATGTGCGCCGGCACGCCTTGAGCCAACACGTCCGCCCATTCGCAGCCCACATAGCCGTCGCCGTGGCGCGGGAACTGAAGGTGCCACAGAGTTGCGTAGATGCTCATGATCTCCGGCGTGGTTGCCTGGCCTTCAGGCGCCGATTCGCCGCCCGCGACCGCGACGTGCGGCGGTGACGCCGTACAAGCCGGAGCAGTTCGCTGTAGGCGGCGTCGCCGAGGAGCCGTTCGAGAAGATGCGACTCCGATCGCACATAGCCGAAGAGTGCGCGACCCGCCTCCGCGTCCTTCGGAAAGCGGGCCGAGTAGCTCTTCACGTCGCGGCCGCACTGTTCGTACTCGATCGCTGCCTCCGCCGGCCGTAGGAGCGCCTTCTCGGGGAAGTCGATCGGAACCTGTGACCGCTCATGATCCTCAGATCCGCACGTCAGCGTGAAACAACGGACTCGGCGTTTGTTGCGGCGAAGGAACACCTGGAAGTGGCGACGCGGCCCGAATCTCGTTGACCGGCCCTTCGGTTGTCGGACGAAAATAAACCCGTCGTCGAACTCCCGTGCTTCCACGAAGATCTCGTGGCGACACACGAAGTCCCGGAGCGCGATCATCAACGCCTTGGACGGCTTCTCGAACATCTCGACGACGACGATGCCATCGTCGCAGTGGATTCGTCAACAACGCGCGGCCCACCCTACGACGAATCGCTTCATTGCGGTCGATCAGCGTCTCACAACATCGATGAGCAAGCTTCCGGTTTCGAGCCGGATCGAATGCAGCGCTTGTGGACATTCTGGAAAGATTCTGATGGTTGGCGAGGCGAGATTCGACGGTTTCGAGACGGTTACGTCACAAATCGTGTCACACCGCCGCACTTCAAGAAAACGTAAGATTGTAACTTGTTGAAGCGATTGAAGGATTGGCTCGCCGCACTGGACGATTTCCGCAACTG
>MELA01000139.1:13783-30889 GCA_001767495.1 Acidobacteria bacterium RIFCSPLOWO2_12_FULL_65_11
TGCCTCCACGTGCCGTCCTCAGACGCCACCTTCTGACTCTCGTACCGCTTGACTATGCCAAGGGGACAGCAACGCCAAGCACGAAGGTCATAAGAGTGCCCACACAGGGGGGAACGTCGCCACGATTCCCAAGCCTATGAGAACCAGCGTGGCCGCAAACACCCGCTGCGAGTCGATCTGGCGGTCCTTCCATCGGCTGTGTAACAGTCCCCACGCGATCAGCCACGCCATCACGGCGAACGTCGTCCGGCCCGAGATTCCGCCGGCAGGAGCATAGAGCGCCGGCGCGGCAAACACCCTTGCCTCGTTAAGGATGACAAAGACGCCCATGGCGAACGCGCCGATTGCTGCTCCCAGGAACGAGGCGAGGGCCGCGCCGTTTGCAATCTCACCGGACTCAGCTGACGCTCTCGGCCGTTCTAGTTCTGCCATCCTGCGTCTCCTCGCCGGCCTATTAAAGGGGCGCCACTTTGTTGATGAAGATGCCCAGCAATCCCACGATGGAGGTTAGCGCGAAGCAGATCCCCAGCAGCGTCATCGCTATGTGCCGCAGCGGCGCATCGTTCAGCAGTCGTGACCGGTAACGCACGCCGACAAACGCGACTGCCGTCGCCAGCATGGACGCGATCCAGGGGACGTGCTCTTTGATCTCCATCGCAAACGCGTGCAACCGCGTGACAGGATTCGTCCTATATCGAACCTTCACCCGGTCCGGCTGAAGCCGGACCCCACAAACGTAGAGTAAGACAGGCAATTGCCACGAACCCGATCGCCTGCTGCTTCCTGAGCCTCCAGCCGCAGAGCGCGAGGCGATCGAGCGTATGATGGGCTCAGTCCATGGCTCCCTTCGTTCGGATCCTGGCCGGCGTCCTGCTAGCTGGAGCTGGGCTCGCGTCGGCACAAGCAGTGGACACACCGCTCGCGGCTACGACCGCGCCCATTGTCTACTCAGCCGAAGTCGACTCGATCATCCATCCGGTCTCTGCCGAATACATGATCGAGACGATGGATCGGGCCGACGAGGCGGGCGCAGTGCTCGTTGTCTTTACGCTACGCACGCCGGGCGGTCTCGTGGACTCCACACGCACCATCGTCACCCACATGCTGGCGGCCAAGACGCCGGTCGCCGTCTTCATCGGCCCTTCGGGCGCACGCGCCGCCTCGGCTGGCTTCATCCTGACCATCGCCGCCGACGTCGCCGCCATGGCACCCGGCACGCACATCGGCGCGGCCCATCCGGTCGCCGGCAACGGCGAGAAGATGGACGAGACGATGGCGAAGAAGGCGGCGGAAGACATCGCCGCCTACGTCCGGACGCTTGCGACCACACGCCAGCGCAACGTGACGCTCGCCGAACAGGCGGTCAACGAGAGCCGCGCGTTCACCGAAGGCGAGGCGCGGGCGGCGTCGCCCCCGCTCGTCGATCTGATCGCATCGGATGTGACCGACCTGCTTCATCAGCTGGACGGCCGGTCGGTTCGCCGCTTCGACGGGAAAGAGGTCGTCCTCAAGACGGCGGGCGCCCAGGTCGTGCCGGTGGCGATGAACCTGCGCCAGCGCATCCTCAGCACGATCGCGAACCCGAATATTGCGTACCTCTTGATGAGTCTCGGCATGCTGGGTCTGACGATCGAGCTCTGGTCGCCCGGCGCCATCCTGCCGGGCGTGGTCGGCGGCGTGTCGCTGCTGCTGGCGTTCTTCGCCCTGCAGCTCCTGCCGGTGAACTACGCCGGCGTGCTGCTCATTCTGTTGGGTCTCCTGTTGCTCGTGCTCGAGATCAAGGTGACGAGCTTCGGACTCTTGACCGTCGGCGGGCTGGCGAGCCTGATCTTCGGATCGATGATTCTGATGGATTCGTCGCTGCCGGAGCTGCAGTTGAACCTCTGGTACGTGCTCCCCGTGGTCATGGGATTCGGCGGGATCGCGATGCTCCTCGTCAGGCTCGGCGTCAAGGCTCTCCGCCAGCCGGCCGCGACCGGCGAGGTGGACATGCTCGATCGAATCGGCCAGGCGCTGACCGCTCTCGGGCCGGACGAGCCCGGCCGTGTCGCCGTGCGCGGCGAAATCTGGCAGGCCACGGCCGCAGAAGCCATTCCTGAGGGGGCGGCCGTTCGGATCGTGAAGGTCGACGGGTTGACGTTAACCGTTCGCAAGAAGTGAGGCTCTGTTCATGACGTTCTCTCCCGTCCTCATCGTCGTCGTCATCGTTCTGATTTACCTGATCAGCTCGATCAAGATCTTGGCCGAGTACGAGCGAGGCGTCATCTTCCGGCTCGGCAAACTGCTCGCGCAGCCCAAAGGCCCGGGCGTCGTTCTGGTATTCGCGCCAATCGATCGCATGGTGACCGTCAGCCTGCGCACGGTGGTGCACGACGTGCCGCCGCAGGATGTGATCACGCGGGACAACGTCTCGGTGAAGGTGAACGCGGTCGTCTACTTCCGCGTGATGGATCCACGCCGGGCGATCGTGGAAGTCGAGAGCTACAACTATGCGACCTCGCAGCTGGCGCAGACGACGCTCAGGAGCGTGCTGGGGCAGGTGGACTTGGACGATCTGCTGTCTCAGCGGGAACGCCTGAACCAGCAACTACAGCAGATCCTCGACCAGCACACCGACCCCTGGGGGATCAAAGTGTCCTCGGTCGAGGTAAAGCACGTGGATCTGCCGCCGGACATGCAGCGCGCGATGGCCAAGCAGGCGGAGGCCGAGCGCGAGAAGCGGGCCAAGATCATTCACGCGGCCGGCGAACTCGAGGCTTCCGCGAAACTGGCGCAGGCCGCCGGCGTGATCGCCGCCGAACCGATCGCGATCACACTGCGCTATCTGCAGACGCTGACAGAAATCGCGTCGGAAAAGAACTCGACGATCATCTTTCCGCTGCCGATCGAGATGCTGCAGCTGCTCAAACAGGCGACCGGCGGCGACGCCAAGCGCTAGCTACTTTCTCTTCCGTCCGGTGATGCCAAATTGCACGGCCGTGCCGATGAGGCCGAGCGCGAGCCAGGCGACGGGAACCCACGGCCGCGCCGGCGCGGGCACGAGCGGATACGGAATCCACGCTTCGCTCGCCGAGATGGCCGACGCGGAGCCGCGAGCGATCGCCATCGCCCCGACAATCATCGTCCACCCACCGGCAAACGCGGTCGACACGACCGCCATTGAGCGCCGCAGCATGATCGCGCCAATTGCACCCGCCAGCGTCAACGCAATGACCCCAGAGGTCGGCGGGTCGGCGCCCGCCCAGTATCGCCAGCCGGCATGCGCCAGCATCGCGCCGAGACCGGCGCCGACGAGCGCAATTCCCACGAAGTACGCGACGGCCAGAATCAGCATGCCGGCCATGCCGCCGAGCAGTGCCGTCAGCACCATCGCCATTGGGCCCTTAGGCGCCATCGTGGCGAACGCGAGCATCGCACCGAACAGAAACCCGAAGAGAGCAAGCACCGCCCGAAACCATCGATAGCCGGCGAAGCAGACAATCGCGCCGCCCACGACGAGCAGGATTGCGGTTGGAAGCTCGTATGAATGCGGTAACGTGATCACCGTCGGTCAGACCTCCCGGCGTCCTTCGAGTGCCTTGTGCATCGTGATTTCGTCGACATATTCGAGATCCCCACCAACTGGTAATCCCATGGCGATGCGTGTGACCCTGACGCCAAGCGGTTTGAGCAGCCGTGCGAGGTAGATTGCCGTCGCCTCACCTTCGACGTTCGGATTGGTCGCGAGGATCACCTCGCCGACGCCGTTGGTCACGCGCGACAGCAGGCCCTTGATCTTCAGATCGTCCGGGCCGACGCCCTGAAGCGGCGACAGCGCCCCCATCAGGACGTGGTACACACCTTTGAAGTCTCGGGTCTTCTCGACTGCCGTCACGTTCTGCGGCTCCTCGACAACACAGATCACGCGATGATCGCGGCCGGCGTTGCTGCAGTACGCGCAGGGATCGACGTCGGTGATGTTATTGCACACCGAACAATACGTCACGCGCTCCTTGACCTCGCGGACGGCCGCGACCAGGCGATCGGCCTCCTCCCGCGGTGTCCTGAGGATGTGAAATGCCAGCCGCTGGGCGCCCTTCGGGCCGATGCCGGGCAGACGCTGCAGTTCCTCCACGAGACGAACCAAGGAATCCGGTAAAGACATGGAAAGCTAGCGAAGCCCCAGTCCTGGCGGCAAAAACCCGCCCATCTTCTGCCCCATCTCCTCGTCCGCCTTCCGTTGGGCGTCGTTGACGGCGGCGACGATCAGATCCTCCAGCATCCCTACATCGTCTTTCGAAACGACCTCGGGATCGATCTTCATCGACTGAATCTGCTTTGCGCCGTTGACGACGACGGTGACCATGCCACCGCCGGCATTGCCCTCGACGCGCAGCTCGGCCATCTGCTTCTGCACGCGTTCCTGCATCTGCTGCGCCTGCTTCATCATCTGTTGAAGGTTCATCTAGATTTCCTCGATGTCGCGAATGTCGGCCGGAAAGACTTCGAGCAGCGCCTGCACGCTCGCATCGGCAAGCGCCTGCTCGCGCAGCGTCGATTTCTTGTCCGGGGCACCGGCCGCCGGTGGCGCCGGCGCCCCGGTCTGCTCTCCGGCCACCGCGATCTTGCGGCCGCTCACCTGCTCGGCCAGTCCTTCGAGCCACGCGCGATGCTGCTCGAACATGTCGCGAAGCGTCCGCTGCGCGGGCGAAAAGACGAACGTGACGCGATCGCCGGCGATCTCGATTTTCTGAGCCTGGGCCACGACCGTGTTGTAGAAGACGGCCTTCGACTTTCGGATTTCGGCCAGCAGCGCGTCCTTGATCGACGGCACGGCGGTCGCGGCCGGCGTCGGCCGGTTTTCCGACGCAGGCGAGGTCCGGCTCAAGCCGGACACTACATCTGGAGATTTCGACACTGTTGGCTGTCGCAGTGTCCGGCCTGAGCCGGACGTTCCGGAACTCGCAGAAGACCCTGCACCCGCAATCAAGTCCTCAAGGGCCACGAGCTTCCGCAGGTGAATCCAGCGAAGCAGGGCCATCTCGAGGTGGTATCGGGGCTGGGCGGCCACGCGAATCTCGCCGTCCGCCCTGGTCAACAGGTCGAACGCCCTCAACAAGTCCTCGCGCGAAAACCGCGCGGCCAGCGCCTTCAACCGATCGCGCTCGCCTTCACCGGCAATCTCAGGGTCACGAATCCTTGCCGGATCGACGGTCAGCACCAGCAGATCGCGCGCGACCCGCGACAGCTCGCGGCACACCGCCCGCAAGTCGTAGCCCAGCTCCACCGCTCGGCCCGCCAGCTCGAATGCCGCTGGCGCGTCCTCGTCGGCGACCGCCTGCACGGCGTCGAGCAGCAGATCCCGGCCCACCAGGCCGAGCACGGTCGCCACATCCTCAGCGGCGATCGTCTTGCCGGTGAACGCGACCACCTGATCGAGCTTGCTCTCGGCGTCGCGCATGCTGCCCTCGGCATCCCGCGCGATGAGCTGCAGAGACGCGGGGCCGACCGCGATCCCCTCCGCGTCAACGATGTGCCGTAGCTGATCGACGATGGCTTTGCTGCTGATGGTGCGGAACTCGTAGACCTGCGAACGGGACGCCACCGTCTCTGGAATCTTGTCGAGCTCGGTCGTCGCCATCATGAAGATGACGTGGGGCGGCGGCTCCTCGATCGACTTGAGCAAGGCGTTGAACGACGCCATCGACAACTGGTGGACTTCGTCGATGATGAACACCTTGTAGCGGTTCCGGACGGGCCTGATCCCAAGGCCGGAGATAATCACCTCGCGCACGTTGTCGATACCCGTGTGGGTGGCGGCGTCGATCTCGAGCACGTCGATGTCGCGCCCTTCCGCGATCTCGACGCACGCCTCGCACTGCCCGCACGGATCGGCCGTTGGTCCGTTCACACAATTGAGCGCCCGCGCCAGGATACGCGCCGTCGTCGTCTTCCCGACGCCGCGCGGCCCGGCAAACACAAACGCCTGCGCGATCCGTCCACTCGCCAGCGCATTCTTGAGCGTGCGCGTCACCGCCGGCTGCCCGATGACGTCGTCAAACCTCTGCGGACGCCATTTGCGGGCAAGAACTTGATACGACATCGGAATTGCAGATTTATCGACTCTGCAGGCGCTTGTTCACTTCCGCCCAGTTGACGACATTCCACCAAGCGTCGATGTAGTCGGGCCGGCGATTCTGGTACTTCAGATAATACGCGTGCTCCCAGACGTCCAGGCCGATGACGACCTTCTTGTTCTCCATGAGCGGACTGTCCTGGTTTGCGGTGCTCTCGATCGCCAGTTTGCCGCCCTGATCGATGAGCCACGCCCAGCCGCTCCCGAAACGCCCGATGGCGGCCTTCTTGAACTCTTCCTTGAACTTGTCGAAGCCGCCAAACGACGACGCGATCGCGTCGGCAATCGCGCCGGTTGGCGCGCCACCCGCCTTCGGCGCCATGAGCTGCCAGAACATCGTGTGGTTCGCGTGTCCGCCGCCGTTGTTCCGGACCGCCGTGCGGATGCCTTCCGGCACGCTGTTGATGTTGCGCAGGAGCTCTTCAACGCTCTTGGACTGCAAATCCGGATGTTTCTCGAGCGCCGCGTTCAGATTCGTGACATAAGCGTTGTGATGCTTGCCGTGATGAATCTCCATCGTCTGCTTGTCGATATGCGGCTCGAGTGCATCAGATGGGTACGGAAGCGGGGGCAGGGAATGAGCCATCGGTCAACACCTCCCAGGAAACGTTCAGCATGCGATCGAGGGTCTTCGCGAAGCGGATTCCACCGCGGTCCGGAGGGCCTGCGGCACATGTCAGGATCTGTTGAGCGCTGCTGCCTTCCGGCCCTGACGCGGTTCGCAGTCTGACATTGCACAGGTTCCGGACCGCGGTGCAATCCGCAAGACCTCACTCTACTACACGGGCACCCGCGTCGCGAGCAGCAGGTATTTCGCGAGCACCTCACCCACCATCACCGCGAACAAGTCGACGTACAAGATGCCGGTCGCCGATTGCGTCGAGCGAATCTTGGCCGTCTCCCAGGTGAGATACGACAGCACCGCCGGACCGGCCAGGCCGAACAGCACCCGCTGCCAGAAGAAGATACCGTCTACCGACATGATGTAACGGCGGAAGCTCGGTTCGAGCCCAGGCTGCCAGGTTAAGATGGCCACCGCCACGACCGCGAGCACGATCGCCGTCCGGACTACCATCGACACGATCTGAACCTTGACGATCGACTGAAGATGCCGTGCCTCCATCGACGGGATCACGAGATACCAGTGGCCGAGACTCATCGCCGTGCAGGTGCCGCCGAGCAGCGCCGTCGAGCTCAGAAAACTGGCGACCGTCAGCGCCTGCATGGGCAGCGGCCGATCCGCGACTAAGGCCAGCGCCTGGGCGACAATAGCCGTCCCTCCGCCGGTCACCGCCGCTAGGACGAGCGCAGGCCTGATCGATGCCAACATCCGGCCGATGGTTGCCCAATACACAACGATGGCACCCTCAGCGATAAGCAAGGCGACGAGAGCGACGGGCGACGAGGCCTCTTCAGGTCCGGAGAAACGGAAGGCCAGGGCGACGGCGATGAGTATCGCCGCCAGCCCGCTGTTGAAGCGGAAGAACTTCACGCCCACCTCGCGCGAGACGACGACGAGCGTGAAGACGATCCCGAGACCGAGGTGCGTGAGAAAAAGAAACAGGACCACCTAGATTGAAGTACCCACCTTCGGCGCTGTCTGGTACGCCCACCAGATGGCGAACAGGCCCAGCGCGATGGTCACGACGCCCGTCACAAAGTTAATCGCCCCGTAGTGAGTGGCCGACAGCATGCCGAAGAGCATTGGCGCCGAGAGATACGTGTTCACCCTCGAGGTAAGCGCCGCACGTTTCGGCAGCGCCGGATCGGCTGGCACGCCGTCGCGAACGCCTCTCAGAATCTTCTGTTGCGCCGGCCAGATGATGAACCACACGTTGAACCACATGATCGTGCCAAAGGTCATGCCGAGCAGGATCCAGATTGCGCGGCCGGTCAGGCCTTGTTCGTTCGAGAACAGTTCCGTCGCGCCGAAGCCCACGCCGGGTATGTACATGTAGAGCTGCGTGAACAGCAGCAGCCCGACGATAAACGTCGCCATCGCCCCCCAGCGAAACCACCACAGCGCACGCGTAATCAGCTGAGGATTGACGACCTTCTTGATATCGGCGCCTATCGTACCCTGGAACGGGAGGTTCACGAAGTTGAAGAAATAGAGATGGCCGATCCAGGCGATGCCGGCCATCACATGGATCCACCGCAGAAGCAGCTGGCAGTTCGAGTAGAGGTCAGACAACGCCACTGATCCTCCTCATCGTCAACAAAATCTGCCGATGGTACCCGGCCCTGGAGTCTGGAGCAAGAGGCCCCAGTACCTGGCCAAGCCCCGCCGTAGCCAACGGCGTAGGCGGGAAGCCGGACATTACGTTATGAGGAGCATCCGGTCGAGAGCGACGCGCGTCCAGTGCTTGCGGTCGTCGGGCACGACGATTCGATTGCGGACGTCGCCGTCCACGAGCCCTTCGAGCGTCCAGAGGAGATGATTCGGAGATACGCGGAACATCGTCGAGCACAGACAGCCGAATTGATCGAGCGACAGCACGGTACGGTCGGGCTGCAGCTCCCGCGCCAGACGGTTGACGAGGTGAATTTCGGTGCCAACGGCCCACACGGAACCGACCGGGCTCTCTCTCACCCGCCTGAGGATGTACTCGGTCGATCCGAAGTCGTCGGCCGCCTGAGCGACCTCCCACGGCACTTCGGGATGGACGATGACGCGCACGTCGGGATGCTGCGCGCGGATGGTTTCAATCTGCCGCACGGTGAATCGCGCGTGGACCGAGCAATGGCCTTTCCAAAGAATGAGGCGCGCGCGCTCGGCGGCGTCGGGCTCCACGCCACCCCAGATCTCGTTCGGATCCCAGACCACCATCTCGTCGAGCGGCACGCCCATCTTGTAGGCCGTGTTGCGGCCAAGATGCTGATCGGGCAGGAACAGGATCCGCTCGCCGCGCTCCCACGCCCACCGCATGGCGGCCGCCGCGTTCGACGACGTGCAGACGACGCCGCCCTGCTCCCCGCAGAAGGCCTTGATGGACGCCGCCGAATTGATGTACGTGACCGGGACGACGGAAGCCTTCGATCCGCGCGCCGCCGGGTTTCGGATGACACCCATCTGCTCGAGATCCGCCCAGCAGAGCTCGAGCTGATCGGGTGCGGCCATGTCGGACATCGAGCAGCCGGCCGCGAGGTCGGGCAGGATCACCTGTTGATGATCCGCGCTCAGCACGTCGGCGCTCTCGGCCATGAAATGCACGCCGCAGAAGACGATGAAGTCGGCCTCCGGGTGTTTCACGACCTGACGCGCGAGCTTGAAGGAATCGCCGGTGTAGTCGGCGAACTTGATCACTTCGTCGCGCTGATAGTGGTGGCCCAGGATCAGGAGACGGCGCCCGAGCGCCGCCTTCGCCGCGGCGATGCGACGGTCCATCTCCTCGTCGGACAGACTGAGGTATTCCTCCGGGAGCGCCTGGCGCTCGGCGAGGTGTTCTTTTTCGTAGGCCGTCAGAACGGGGAGCACCATTGATCTATGCTCGCGGGGCCCCACCCCCGCTCGCTCGCGCTGTGCCGCTCGAAGACTCGCTATGCTCGCGCGGGCCGCAGGCGCTTTGTTAAATTTTTCGCAAAGTCGCGATCGGAAAAAGCCAAGCCCCTCGGATGGTCTCGACTGAGCTTGGCGACTCCGAAAGTATAGCAGGGTCCGGCTGAAGCCGGACACTACATGTACGCTACATCGCGGCGTGCGCGACGACGTTGTAGAGCGTGTCGCGCTCGACCGGCTCGCGGCCGGCGGTGGTGATCAGCCGCTCGATCTCCCGGGGGGTCATCGCTTCCGGCGTTCGCGCGCCGGCCATGTGATAGATCTTCTCCTCCTGCACGGTGCCGTCGAGGTCGTCGACGCCGAACCAGAGCGAGGTCTGCGCCACCTCGACCCCGGTCGCGATCCAGAATGCCTTGACGTGGGGCACGTTGTCGCACACGAGCCGCGCCACCGCATGCACGCGCAGGGTGTCGGCCGCGCTCGGCGCGGGCAGCTTCCGCATCTGGTTGTTGTCGGGATGGAAGGCGAGCGGGATGAACGCCTGAAACCCGCGCGTCTCATCCTGCAGCGCTCGCGCGCGCAGCATGTGATCGACCCGCTCCTCCGCCGTCTCGATGTGCCCGTAGAGCATGGTCACGTTCGAGCGCACGCCGAGCCGGTGCGCCGTGCGGTGGATCTCGAGGTAGCGCTCGGTGCCGCACTTGTCGTGCGCAATCTTCCGGCGCACGCGGTCCGCGAAGATCTCGGCGCCGCCGCCAGGCAGTGAGTCGAGTCCAGCGGCCATGAGCTCCCGCAGCACGCGCTCGTCGCTCATCCCGTAGAGGTCGGCGAAGAAGGCAATCTCGACGGCCGTGAAGGCCTTCAAATGGATGTCTGGCCGGATCCGCTTGAAGCCGCGCAGCAGCTCCGTGTAGTAGTCGAACGGGAGATCGGGATGGAGCCCGTTGACGATGTGGACCTCGGTGAGCGGCTGGCGGGCACGCTGCCTCAGCTTGTCCCACGCCTGATCGAGGGACATCGTGTAGGCGCCGGGATCGCCCGGCTTGAGCCGCGCGAACGAACAGAAGAGACAGCTCGCCACGCAGACGTTGGTCGCCTCGAGACGGATGTTGTAGTTGTAAAACGTGCGGCCGCCGTGCCGCTTTTCGCGCTCGCGATTGGCGAGCCAGCCAACGGCCAGCAGATCAGGGCTGTCGAACAGCCGCCGACCGTCCGCCAGGTCGAGGCGTTCGCCGCGCTCGAGTTTCTCCGCGATATCAGCGAGGCCGGCAGCAATTAGGCGGGAGAGCATCTGATCATCGAGTCATCTGGCTCTCTGGTCATTTGATTGTTCGATTGCCGATGACTAGACGACCAAATAGCCAGATGACCAGATCCGAGTGTCAGGAAACCCCGAAAATCTGGACGCGTAGCGAGCGGGCGCGCGGACCGTCGAGCTCCGCCATCAAGATCCGCTGCCACTGGCCGAGCACGACTTCTCCGCCGCTGACCTGCAACGTGAGGTTGTGGCCCAGGAGCAGTGCGCGGATATGCGAGTCGGCGTTCATCCGATCGCAGTCGGAATGCTGTGGATCGTTGTGCATCCACGCGGCATCGCGCGCCACCATCTGCTCGAGGAAGCGCCTGATATCGGAGAGCAATGCCGTCTGGAACTCGTTGATGAACAGCGCGCAGGTCGTATGCATGGACCAGAGGCTCACGAACCCTTCGCGAATGTTGAAGCGGCGGACGAACTCCATGACCCGATTGGTGAGATCGACGAGCTCGATGCGCTGATCGGTCTGGATCACAAAGGTTTCGCCATGAATTGTAAGGTCGCCGACTTTCGCCGATGCCACTTCGTCTACGGGCCTCTCGCGAACGGTGACGGTCGAACTCTTGCTCATGCGTGCCTCATCATTCATTACTCCGGGGGGCCCTGCCCCCGCCCCTCGACTTCTCGCTCGGGGCGCCCTGAGCCTGCCGATGGGCGGTCACGCTGCGCGGGGATCCCATCGCCCCGCTCCGCGACCGTGGGGGAATCTGTCCGGCTTGCCGCAACCAACTGCGTATCTTACGCACAATCGTACGCGGAGGCAACCCGCCGAGCGTTTGGGCTATACTCGGTCAACAACTGACGCTCACCCCGGCGGCCACGCGAAGTGGGTGCGATGCCCACACGGTCCCGCCACTGTAAGCGGAGAGCGCCACGTCAACGGATGTCACTGGGTCGCAGGTAGGTCACGGGTTGAACCCCGTGACCTACCCGAACGGCAGTAGGCGGCGGTCTTCAGACCGTCGCGAACACCGGCCTGGGAAGACTGACATGGCGCGCCGATCCGCGAGTCAGGAAACCTGGCCATCGGGGGCGTCCTTTTCCCACGGCGCGTGAGACGCCGGAAGGAGCCCAATGCGCATTCCCCGCCACAGGCGGCTGGCTGCGGCCTGCCGTCTTTCACTCCTCATGCTAGTGGTCACTCAGCTGTCGGCAGCCGCCGTCGGCGCGGCCACCTTGTCGGGGCGCGTCGTCGATCCCGACGGCCGGCCTGTGGGCGGCGTCCGGGTGATTGTCGCCGACGCGTTCGGCACGCGGGCGGATCGCTCGACCGCCGCAGACGGCCGTTTTGAGATCACGGCGCTCGCCGCCGGCACTTACGAATTGCGCGTGGTCGCCGACGGGTTCACGGCGGACCCGATGCGCGTGACGCTGGCGGCCAACGACACTCGGGACGTGCCGCTGCAGATGCGCCTGGCCGCCATCGCCGAGTCGATCGTCGTCTCGGCAGCGCAGATCGACGTGCCACTGTCTCGTGCGCCAGACAGCGTGACGGTCGTCACGGCAGTGGAGCTGCAGGCCCGCCAGAGCGAGACGGTCGCCGACGCCCTCCGCTTCGTCCCCGGCCTCGCCGTCGTCCGGCAGGGTAAGCGCGGCGCGCTGACGTCACTGTTTCCGCGCGGCGGCGGATCGAATTACACGCTGGTGCTCGTCGACGGCGTCCGGGTGAACTCGTTCGGCGGGGGGTACGATTTCGGACATCTGGCGCTCGCCAACGTCGAGCGCATCGAGATCGTCCGTGGTCCGCAGAGCGCGCTCTTCGGATCGGACGGCATTGGCGGCGTCGTGCAAATCGTCACGCGCCGAGGCGGAGCGCCGCGCGTGGACGGACTCATCGAGGGCGGCAGCCAGGGCACGATGCGGACGGCGGTGAACACCTCGGGGTCGCGTGGCGCCTGGAGATGGGGCGCCGGATTTGAACGCGCGCGCTCCGATGGCTACACGGGCATTGCGCCCGCCAGCGGCGAGGTCGTGACCAACGATGACGATCGCCTGATCCAGTTCTCAGGCTCGCTCGGATGGCAGCGACCAGACGGCCCCGACATGCTGATCACCACTCGCGTGGGTCGTGACGAACGCGGCTCGCCTGGCCCATTTGGCAGCAATCCCATTGGCGCGTTCAGCGGCGTCGACCGCGTGTCACGAGGGATCAACAACACGGGCCAGGCCGGTCTGCGATTCAGTCATCCCTGGTCGCCCCGCATCCGGCAGCGGTTCGAGGCCAGTTACATGGATCTGTCGAGCGATTTCGCCAGTGGCTTCGGGCCCTCGTTCAGCGGCAATCATCGCTTCGACGGTCGTCTTCAGGAGGACCTTGCCATCTCCCCAGTCCTCGGTGTCTCCGTCGGTGTGGAGTCTCTCAGGGAACGCGGGTCGAGCACCTTCGTCACGGGTGCGAACGGAAAACCCATCGCGATCCGACGCAGCGTGACGGGCACGTTCGGGGAGCTTCGGTACGTCGCGGTTGAGGGCCTTTCGGTGACAGGCGGCGTACGGGTCGAGCACCTGACACGGGACGCTCTCGAACCAGATGCGTTTGGTTCGCGGCCGGCTTTTCCGGAACAGACGATCAACTCGTTCAATCCCAAGATTGCCGTGAGCTATGTGCTCCCAACCTCCCTGACCGCGCGCGCGCCGACGCGTCTCCATGCCAGCGCGGGAACGGGCATCCGTCCGCCGGATGCCTTTGAAATCGCGTTCACCGACAATCCGAATCTGAAACCGGAAAGGATCCGCAGTCTTGATGTGGGAATCGAGCAACAGCTGGCAGGCGGCGTTTACGTGGTCGGCGTCACGGCGTTCCTCAACCGCTATGACGATCTGCTCGTGACGGTCGGCGCCTCGCTGCAGAACGCGAGCCAATATCAGACCGACAACATCTCGAACGCGCGTGCCCGCGGACTTGAATTGTCCGCCGACGCCCGCCTGCTCAAGTCGGTGACGGTCCGCGCCACCTATGCACTCCTCGACACCGAGATTCTCTCTGTGGACGGACTTGACGGCACGGCCCCGTCGCCGTTCAAGGTGGGGAACCCACTCCTCAGACGGCCCCATCACCAAGGGGGCGTGACCGCCACGTACAGCGCCAGACAGCTCACCGCCTTCGGCGAGGTGACGAGCCGATCCCGAACGCTCGACGTTGAGCCAAACTTCGGCAGCTTTGGCGGCCTTTTCTCGGCGCCAGGCTACGCCGTCGTGAATATCGGTGGGGGCCTGCACCTGACACCGCAGATCGAGGTCTACGCGCGCGTACTCAACCTGGCGGATCGGGAGTATGAGGAAGCGCTTGGGTTCCCTGCGCTGCGTCGCAGCGGAATCGTAGGATTGAGGGTTGCTACGAGTCGATAGTGTCACCTTCGGGTACAGGGGCGGTGATCCAGCACAGAAGGACCACCTCGTTCTCCAGGATGTGTCGCTGCACGTGCCACGGGGATCGATCGTCGGCCTGCTCGGACCGAACGGATCGGGAAAAACGACGCTGATACGGCTGCTCGCCGGCACGCTGAGGCCGGCGAGCGGTCGCGTCACGATCGACGGTGTCCCTCTCGGTTCGCTGTCTCGGCGCGAGCTCGCCCGCCGCATGGCCGTGGTTCCACAGGAAACACAGAGCACGTTTGATTTCAGCGCCATCGAGATTGTGTTGATGGGACGATATCCTCACCTGGGCCCGTTCGCGCTCGAGGGCGCCCACGATCTGGCGATTGCGCGCGACGCGCTCGCGGCGACCGGCACGGCCGCGTTCGAGGCGCGCCGCTTCATCACCCTCAGCGGCGGCGAAAAGCAGCGCATCGTGATCGCCAGTGCCCTCGCACAGGCTTCGGATGTGATGCTGCTCGACGAGCCGACCGCCTCTCTCGATCTCGGCTTCCAGTTCGAGATTGCGGCGCTTCTCGCGCGCCTCAACCGCGAGCGCGGCACGACCCTCGTTGTCTCGACCCACGACCTGAACCTGGCCGCGACGCTGTGCAGCGAGCTCGTGCTGCTCAAGGCCGGTCGGGTACTCGCGCACGGGCCAACCGACGACGTGCTGACCACCTCGAACATCCGATCGCTCTATGGCATTGACGCCGACGTGGCGCGCCACCCGCGCGCCGGTCACCTCACGGTGGTGCCTCTTGCACGAGCCGAGTGACGTGCGGCGCCGCTTCGTCGTGACCGTGACCGCGTTTGGCGCGCTGACCGTCCTCACGTGCCTCGTGGCGCCGCTCGTCGGCAGCACGCCCATCCGCCTGTCGCAGGTCTTCAATCGGACGTTGTCGTTTGCCGACAACGTGGACGCGCAGGTCTTTTTCATCTCACGGCTGCCGCGCGTGGTCGCCGCGGCGATCGTGGGCAGTGGCCTGTCGCTGTCCGGCGTGGTCTTTCAGGCGCTCCTGCGCAACCCGCTGGCCTCCTCGGACACGCTGGGCGTTGCGGCCGGTGCCACCCTCGGCGCGATCCTCGCCATCACATTTCACCTGGATATCGCCATCGCCGGCGTGTCGGTCGTCCCTCTTGCCAGCTTCGCCGGATCGCTCGGCGCGCTGGCCATCGTGTACGGGCTGTCGATGGCCCGCCGCCGAGGCACATCGAGCACAATGCTGCTGCTCGCCGGAATCGCCGTGGCGGCGCTGCTCGCTGCGGTCGGTCGCTTTGTGCAGTACCTGGGCGATTTGACTGAAACCTTTAGGACCATGCAGTGGCTGATGGGGTCGCTCGACGTCGGGAGCTACGCGCCGATTGTGGCGGCGCTCGTGCCGATGACGATCGCGTTTACTGGGTTCGCAACGCTGCCACGGGTACTGGATCTGATCAGCATGGGCGAGGAAGCGGCCGAAGCGCGAGGGGTGAATGTGGAGCGCACCGAGCGGATCGCGCTCGTCAGCGCGTCGATGGCCACCGGCGCGGCCGTCTCGCTTGGCGGGCCGGTGCTCTTTGTCGGCATCATCGTGCCGCATCTGGTCCGACTCATTGTCGGCGCCGATCACCGGCTGGTGCTGCCCGCCTCGGCGCTTTTCGGCGCGTCATTCCTCATCGTGTGCGACCTGATTGCGCGCACCGCCTTTGCACCGGTCGAGTTGCCGGTCGGCATCATTACCGCCATGATTGGAGGACCATTTTTCCTATGGCTCTTGTTCCGTCGCGTCCATTAGAGTGGGGCTCCGCCCCACACCCCGGCTCGGTCGCTCGCGGGGGCCCCTGCGCCCCGCGCCGCTCCCTCGCAGGCGCGCTGTGCGCGCCTAGCCTCGCGCTGCCCGCGATGGTGGTCGCGATGTTCGTACTCGGTGTCGTCCACGTCCGCGCGCAGGCCTCTCGCATCATCTCCATCATTCCGGCGACGACCGAAATGCTGTTCGCGATGGGTGCCGGCGACCGGCTCCTCGCCGCCGGCAGCTACGACCGCTATCCGCCAGAGGTCGAACGTCTTCCCCGGGTGGGCGCGCTCATCGATCCCAACATCGAGCGCATTCTGGCTCTGCGGCCGGATTTGGTCGTGATGTACGACACGCAAACCGAGCTCAAGCGTCAGCTCGAGCGCGCGAGGATTCCCATCTACTCGTACACCCATCGCGGGCTGGCCGACATCACCGAAACCATCCGGTCGCTTGGCGCTCGCGTCGGCGTGCAAGCAGGCGCCAACGCGCTGGCGACCCGAATCGAGCGCCAACTGGCCGATGTCCGCGCGCGCGTGGCGAAGAGCCCGCGGCCAAAGACACTTCTGGTCTTCGGCCGGGATCGCGGATCGCTCAGGAACATCGACGCCAGTGGCGGCCTTGGCTTCCTGCACGACATGCTTGTGACGGCCGGCGGCGCCGACGTCCTGGGGGACATCCGCCGGCAGTCGGTGGCGATGACAACTGAGATGCTGCTGGCGCGGGCGCCAGAGGTCATCATCGAGTTGAAATACGGGCGAAGCGACACCGCTGCGGAAGCTGACCTTCACGTGTGGGACGCTTTGCCCTCGGTGCCGGCCGTGAGGAATAAACGCGTCTACGTCCTCCAGGGCGAAGAGTTCGTTGTTCCCGGCCCACGGGTGGTTCTCGCGACTGAGCGATTCGCGCGCACGCTACATCCGGACCTCTTCAAATGAAGACGATTGTGTCGTGGTCGAGCGGGAAGGACAGCGCCTGGCTGGTGCACGTCCTGCGGCAGCGCGCCTCTGTTGGGAGCGGGGCCGAGATTGGCGCTCTGCTGACG
>MELA01000140.1 GCA_001767495.1 Acidobacteria bacterium RIFCSPLOWO2_12_FULL_65_11
CCACTGGAGCGTCGGCGCGGGCGTGCCGCTCGCCGCCGCCGTGAATGAGGTGTCCGTCCCGCCGACAACGGTCTGATCGATCGGCTGCGTGGTGATGGCCGGAGCCGCCGTGACGGTGAGCGCGGCGGCTGTGCTGGCGGCAGAACCGGTACTGTTGGTCGCGACCGCCCGGTACTGATTGCCCGTCAACCCCACAGTCGCACCTGTCACGGTGAGGGTCCCGGTGGTGACGCCGCTGTAGGGCGCGCCATTGGCCAGGTCGGCAAACGACACGCCGCCGTTGGTTGAGATCTGCCACTGGAAGGCCGGCGCGGGGGTGCCGCTTGCGGCCGCGGTGAACGAGGCGTTCTCTCCAGCGGCGACGGTCGGACTGGTCGGGTGGGTGGTAATGGCCGGAGCCGCCGTGACGGTAAGCGGGGCAGCCGCCGAGGTGGCGGTACCGGTGCTGTTGGTCGCAACCGCGCGGTACTGGGTGCCCGTCAACCCGACGCTCGCACTTGTCACGGTGAGCGTGCCGGTGGTGACGCCGCTGTAGGAGGCGCCGTTGGCGAGGTCGGTAAACGACACGCCGTCGGTCGAGACCTGCCACTGATACGTTGGTGCGGGGTTTCCAGTTGCGACCACCGTGAACAACGCCGTTTGGCCCGCCGCCACGGTCTGGCTGCTGGGCTGGGTTGTGACGGCCGGCGGCGTGTTCACGGTGAGCGTCGCCGCCGTGCTGGTGGACGTCCCCGCGCTGTTCGCGGCAACCACCCTGTACTGATAGCCAGTCATGGGGGCGGTGACACTGCTGAGCGTCAGCGTCGTTGTCGTCACGCCGCTGTAGGGCGCGGTGTTGGTCAGGTCCGTCCACAGGGCTCCACCGGTCGTGGATTCCTGCCACTGCAAGGTTGGGCTGGGGAAGCCGCCAACGGCCACGGTGAAGGTGGCGGTCTGACCGACGGTGGCCGTTTGGTCGACCGGCGGCGTCGCAAATACGGGGCTGCTCGCTGGAGCGGCTTTCCGGATCGTGTGATTGCCCTGGTCGCCGACGTAGACGACGCCCGCAGCGTCGACTGCCACACCCGCCGGGGCGTTGAAGCGGGCGCCAGTGCCGGTGCCGTCCGCGCTTCCCGCACTCCCCGCGAGCCCGGCCACCGTCGTGACGACGCCCGCCGCCGTGATCTTTCGGAGCGTGCTGTTGCCGGAATCCGCGACGTAAGCGCTGCCGCTGGCATCTACTGCCACACTGGTCGGACTGGAGAACCGGGCGGCGCTACCCGTTCCGTCGGTGCTGCCTGGGCTGCCGGCCGTCCCGGCGAGCGTGCTCACGACGCCGGCCGTCGTCATCTTGCGGACTGTGTGGCCACCCTGGTCGGCCACATAGACGACTCCTGTACTGCCGACCGCGATGCCGGTCGGGAAATTGAACTGTGCGGCGCTACCGGTATCATCCGTGCTGCCCGGGCTCAGAGCGGTTCCAGCCACGGTCGAAACGACGCCGGCCACCGTGATCGTACGCAGCGTGTGATTGTTTGTATCCGCGACATACAGGATGCCAGCGCTGTCGACTGCCACGCCGTTCGGAGAGGAGAAGCGAGCAGCGTTGCCCGTGGCGTCTGTGCTGCCGGGACTCCCCGCGGATCCCGCCACCGTGGTCACGACGCCGGCCGCGGTGATCTTGCGAATGGTGTGGTTGCCCGTATCCGCGACATAGACAGTGCCTGTGCTGTCGACCGTCACGCCCCGAGGCGAAGAGAACCTGGCCAGGCTTCCCGTCTCATCCGTACTCCCGGGGCTGCCCGCCAATCCAGCAAACGTCGTCGCCACGCCGGCCGGCGTGATCTTGCGAATGGTGTGATTGCCGGTGTCTGCGACATAGACCGTGCCTGCGTTGTCGACCGCCACACCCTGGGGGGCAGAGAACCTGGCCAGGCTTCCCGTGTCGTCCGTGCTGCCCGGTGTGCCCGCCGTGCCTGCCAGCGTCAGCACGGCGTAGCTGTTGATGACCGTCAGCGTCGCAGCGCTCGACGTCGCCACCCCGACGCTGTTGGCCGCGACGGCGCGGTATTGCGTGCCGCTCACACTGAGGGGCGCGGCGCTCACGGTCAGCGTCGCCGTCGTCACGCCGCTGTGCGGGGCGGTGTTGGTGAGAGTGGTAAAGGACACGCCCCCGTCGCTCGACGCTTGCCACTGATACGTCGGGGCCGGGAGACCGCTGGCCGCCACCGTGAAGGTGGCCGATTGACCCTCCGTCACTGTCTGAGAACCCGGCTGTGTCGCGATCGCCGGAGCGAGAGTCACGCTGAGCGTGGCGGCGGTCGAGGTGGCGGTGCCCGTGCTGTTGGTGGCCACGGCGCGGTATTGGCTGCCGTTCAACCCGACCGGGACATTGGTCACCGCTAGGGTGGTGGTCGTCACGCCGCTGTAGGGGGCCGCGTTCGTCAAGTCGACAAAGGACGCCCCGCCGTTGGTCGAGATTTGCCACTGCAGCGTTGGTGTCGGCGCGCCGCTCGCGGCCACGGCGAACGATAGGTTCCCTCCCGCGGCGACGGTCTGGTTCGAGGGCGGCGTGGTGATGGCTGCCGCCGCGGTCACGGTGAGCGTGGCGGCGGTGCTGGTGGCTGACCCCGTACTGTTGGTCGCGACCGTCCGGTACTGATTACCCGTCAACCCTGCGCTCGCACTTGTCACGGTGAGGGTCGCGGTGGTGACGCCGCCGTAGGGCGCGCCGTTGGTCAAGTCGGTAAACGACGTCCCGCCGTTGGTCGACACCTGCCACTGTAAGGTTGGTGCCGGCGTGCCGGTCATGGTCACCGTGAAGGTGGCGTTCCCTCCTGCGACGATGGTCTGGCTGGCCGGCTGCGTGGTGATGACTGGGCCGGCGGTCACGGTGAGCGTAGCGGCGGTCGAGGTCGCGGCGCCGGTGGTGTTGGTCGCGACCACGCGGTACTGGGTGCCGGTCAGTGCCACGGTCACATTCGTGACGCTGAGTGTTCCCGTGGTGACGCCGCTGTATGGCGCGGCGTTGGTGACATCGGCAAACGACCCGCCGCCGTTGGTCGAGACCTGCCACTGATAGGTTGGCGCCGGATCTCCAGTCGCGGTGGCCGTGAAGAACACATTCGCGCCCGCGGCGACGGTCTGACTCGACGGCTGGGTGGTGATGGCCGGAGCCGCGGTGACGGTGAGCGTGGCGGCGATGCTGGTGACTGAACCCGTGCTGTTGGTCGCAACCGCCCGGTACTGATGGCTCGTCAGCCCGACGGTCGCACTCGTCACCGTGAGCGTCCCGGTGGTCACGCCGCCGTAAGGCGCGGCGTTGGAGAGGTTCACAAACGACGTTCCACCGTTGGTTGAGATCTGCCACTGATAGGTTGGCGCGGGCGTGCCGCTCGCGGCTACTGTGAACGAGGCATTGGCGCCACTGGACACGGTCTGACTGGCGGGCTGCGTGGTGATGGCCGGGGCCGCCGTGACGGTGAGGGTGGCGGCACTTGATGTGGCGGTGCCGCTGCTGTTGGTCGCGATCGCGCGGTACTGAAGCCCCGTCAACACCACGGTCGCACTCGTCACGGTAAGGGTCCCGGTGCTGACGCCGCTGTACGGAGCGGTGTTGGTGAGGTCGGCAAACGACGTCCCGCCGTTCGTCGAGATCTGCCACTGATACGCTGGCGCGGGCGTGCCGCTCGCGCTGACGGTGAACGAGGCATTCGCGCCGGCCACCACCGTCTGGCTGGCCGGCGGAGTCGTGATCGCCGGCGGCGTATTGACGGTGAGCGTCGCCGCCGCGCTCGTGGCCGTACCTACGCTGTTGCCGGCCACCGCGCGATACAGATAGCCATGCAGACTGCTGCTCACGCTGCTGACCGTCAGCGTGGCAGTGGTAACTCCGTTGTAGGGCGCCGTGTTGGTCAGGTCGGCGAACGAGACGCCGCCGTTGACGGACACCTGCCACTGCAGGGTCGGTGTGGGCGTGCCGCTTGCCGCAACGGTAAACGTCGTGGTCTGGCCGGCACTTGCCGCCTGGCCGATCGGCTGCGTCACGAACACTGGAGCGCCGAGTATGGTCAGGGTGGCCGCAGTCGATACCGCAGAGCCCGCACTGCTCGAAGCTATCGCCTGGTACCTGTAGTTGTTCAGGCTGCCGGACACATTGGTGATGGTCAGCGTCGTCGTGGTCACGCCGCCGTAGGGGGCGGTGTTCGTAAGGTCGGTAAACGATACGCCGCCGTTGGTCGACACCTGCCACTGGATCGTCGGCGTGGGCGTGCCGCTCACGGCGACGGTGAAAGTCGCGGTCTGGCCGGCGGTCACCGTCTGGCCGATCGGCTGTGTGGTGAATGTCGGTGCTCCGCTCACTGTCAGCGTGGCGGCGTTGCTCGTCACTGTGCCGAGACCGTTGGTAGCGACCGAGCGATATTGATAGGTATTGAGGCCGATCGTCGCGCCGCTCACCGTCAGCGTCGTCGTGGTGCTTCCGCTGTAGGGCGCCGCATCCGTCACGCTCGCCCACACGTTTCCGCCATCCGACGACACCTGCCATTGGTAGGTTGGCGAAGGATTGCCGGTCGCCGCGATGGTGAACGTGGCCGTCTGGCCTTGAGTGACACTTTGGTTCGTCGGCTGTGTCGCGATCGCCGGTGGAGTCAGCGCGTTGACAGTGAAGATGGCGGCGTTACTCGTCGCGCTGCCTGCGCCATTGGTCGCCAGCACCCGGTATCGATTGCCGTTCAGCCCGACGGTCGCGGCGCTCACCGTCAACGTCGCGGTGTTCGTCCCGCCGTAGGGCGCCAACTCAGTCAGATCGGTGAAGGACACGCCGTCGGTCGACATCTGCCACTGATACGTGGGTGCCGGTGTGCCAGCGGCGGCGACCGTGAAGGTCGCCGTCTGGCCCTCGTCGATCGTCTGGTTGCCGGGCTGGGTGCCAATCACCGGGGCGCCTGTCAGTGCGAGCGTTGCTGACGCGCTCGTCGCAGAACCCGAACTGTTGGTCGCGACGGCCCTGTACTGCGCCAGGTGCAGAGCAGCGGTCACGTTGGTTACCGTCAGCGTGGTGGTCGCGGCGCCACTGTAAGTGGCATCGTCGGTCAGGTCCGTCCACGTGGCTCCCGCGTCGGTCGATGCCTGCCACTGATACGTGGGCGCAGGAGTTCCGCTCGCTGCCACCGTGAAGGCCGCGCTGCTACCCGCCGTCGCTAACTGGCTGGCGGGCTGCGAAGTGAACGCGGGGCTGCCGGAGATTGTGCCCTTCCGAAGCGTCGCGTTTCCGGCGTCGGCCACGTACAGCGTGCCCACGCCGTCGACAGCAACGCCGTACGGCCTGAAGAAACGGGCGACGGCATCTTCGCCGTCAGCGCTTCCGGCGCTTCCCGCCAACCCCGCGAGCGTCGTCACAACGCCCGTTGTCGAGATTCGCCTGATCGTGTGGTTGAACGTGTCGGCGATGAATACAACGTCGGTACTGTCCACCGCGATGCCGTACGGCGTATTGAACCGTGCCGCGGCGCCGGTTCCGTCCGCGCTGCCGACGGCGCCGGCAAGTCCGGCCACGGTCGTCACGACGCCAGTCGACGTCACTCTCCGGATGAGGGAGTTCCCGGAGTCCGCCACATAGATCGCGCCCGCGCCACTGACAGCGACTCCGTACGGATTGAAGAAGCGGGCAGTATTCCCTGTGCCATCCGCACCTCCTGTGATGCCGGCAAGTCCCGCCAGCGTGGTCACGACGCCGGCGGGCGAGACCTTACGAATCGTGGAGTTGCCGGAATCCGCCAGATATAGCGTGCCCGCGCTGTCGATCGACAATCCCAGTGGGACCATGAAGCGCGCAGTGCTGCCGGACCCGTCGGCATTGCCAATGCTGCCAGCCTGGCCGGCGAGTGTTGTCACCGTGCCGCCGGACGTGATCTTGCGAATGGTCCCGTTCCCCGCGTCGGTGACGTAGACGGTTCCCGTGCCGTCGACGGCGATGCCGAACGGCGTGTTAAAGCGTGCCGCGGCGCCGGTGCCGTCAGCCACTCCCGCCGTTCCTGCCAGGCCAGCGAGCGTGGTGACGACACCGCTTGCGCTGATCCTGCGGATCGTGTGGTTAAACATGTCGGCAACGTAGATTCCACCGGCGCCATCGACCGCCACGCCGGCCGGAGAGTAGAACCGGGCGGCCGTGCCTGTCCCATCCGCGCTGCCGGCAACGCCGGCGCTTCCCGCCAGCGTGGAGAACAGAATGTTGCCCATCACCGTCAGCGTGGCCGTGTTCGACGTGGCGACGCCGAGGTTGTTACTGGCTCGAGCTCGGTACCGCACACCGTTCAGATTGAGTGTCGTACCCGCGATGGTGAGCGTGGCCGCAGTGACGCCGCTGTACGGTGCCGTATTGGCCAGGTCTGTCCAGGACGCCCCGGCGTCTGCCGACGCCTGCCACGCGTAGGCGGGCGCCGGGTTTCCGATGGCCGACACGGTGAAGGTTGCCGTCTGGCCCGCCACCACTGTTTGAGCGGTTGGCTGCGCTGTGAACGAAGGCGCACCAGCGGCGTTGACGAGCAGCATCGCCGGGTTGCTCGTCGCGCTGCCGATGGTGTTGGCGGCAATCGCCCGATACTGATAGCCGTCCAGGCCGCTAGTGACCCCACTGATCAGGAGAGTCGTCGTGGAGACGCCGCTCTGGGGCGGCGTCTCCGTCAGGTCGGCGAATGACATGCCGCCGTCGATCGACACCTGCCACTGGAGCGTCGGCCCGGGTGTGCCAGTGGCCGCGACGGTGAACGTCGCACTCTCGTTCGTATTGACGGCCTGGCTAACCGGCTGTGTCGTGAACACAGGCGCGCCGCTGACGACAAGCGTTGCCGCGAGACTGGCCCGGCTGCCCGCGAGGTTCGTCGCGACGGCCCGGTACCGCCAGCCGGCCAGGGTGCCCGGTACATTGATGACGTTCAACGTGGTTGTCGCCACGCCGCTGTAGGGAGCCGCGTTTGCGAGATTCGCCCACGACAAGCCGTCTGACGAGCCCTGCCATTGATACGCAGGCGTCGGGCTGCCGATCGCGAACGCTGTGAAGGTCGCGTTCTGACCAACAGAGACGGTCTGCGTAGATGGATGCGTGGTGATCGTTGGAGCGGCCGGCAGGGAAACGTCCTGGATGACCACGCCGCCGTTTGTGGCGACGACGAGACCGTTGACCGACACCGTGCCGTAGCCGGTGGCTGTGGCCGTCATGGTGTACGGGATGTTGAGCAAGACCGACTGCGTGTAGCTGCCCGCGAGATCGGTGTAGCTCGAGCTGCTGCTCGACGAGCCTGTTGCCGTCACCGTCACTTTGGCGTTCGCGACCGGGGCACCCGTGCTGGCGTCTCTGACGGTCCCCTTGATGCTGCCGGCCACGGCGCCGACGCCACATCCAGGGAACTTGAAGCTGCCGATGCGAGTCAACCAACCGATGGCGCTCGTGGCCTGGCTCGCCAGCGTGTAGTACTCCGTGGTGTACCAAAAGGTGCAGTCGTCGTTCGGGTCGACCGTCAGCGCGCTGATGTCGCCCCAGCGTCCGCTCGTGCTCAACTGGACGCCGCTGCCGGTCACGAGTTCTGCCTCTCCTTGATGGAGGCCGTTTGGCGGATCGGCAGCCAGCCGGCCCGCGAACCGAATCGAGGGATGTGTCAGGAGCCCCGAGACGCTGTAGCCCACGGCGAGATTGCCTTGACGGTCCATCGCCGCGCTACCCATCCAGCGGCTGTCCGCGTCGGGCGCGAATGTCGCCTGCTCCAGCGTTGTGAACTTTCCGCTCGGCAGATTCCGGCCGAATTCGTAATAGCGCACCGCTGCCTGGTGCCCGGCGGCCGTCGTAGGATCGGCACCCACGTTCACGGTGTGCGTGACGACGAGCGACTCGCGCGTGCCGCCGAGGTTCCGGTACGCCAGTCGTGACAGGAGCCGATCCTGAACCGAGTCCAGATAGGTACTGGCCGTGGCGGGACCCGGTTGCTCGATATCGTTCCGGCCGCTTGGACTACGGGCATCGTAGATGGCCACCGCTAGGGGGCTTTCAGGCCGTTCGGCGAAATTCGATGCAGACGGTATCGCGAAATTCGCGCGGAACGCGAACAGACGGACCGTGTCGGTTGGTTGGCCTGTGCCGAACGCGTTGACTCGCGCGCCGAGCACCCCGAAGTAGGCCGGCGTACCGGTCGGCGGGAGGGCAGGGCCGTCGAGATCGGCGGGCAGCATGCTGCTGAGCGTCGTGCCGACCGGGAACGCTTTCCGGAGGTGGAAGTCGAGGACGCCCGCGCTCCTGTCGCCCGCGAGCATCTTGGCGCGATCGAACGCGAAGATGCCCACGCCATTGAACGCGCCGCCGCTTGTGACCTCGTTCGCCGTCATGTAGTAGCCGTCAGGCCACAGGCCGAACCGCGGGGAGTCGTACGCGACGTTCCCCGGCATGACGAAGTCGAACACGTAGTACTGGCCGGTCGGATCGGAGGTCTTCGAGATGGCGACGCACTGGTGGTATGGCGGTGTCCCGCTGGTCGCGTACGCCACCTGCGTGAGAAGCCAGCGATCGGCGAGTTGGTCGTACATGACCAACGCCTCGCCGTTGTTATTCGTCGTGCAGATTCCCGAGATGGACGGAGAGGCAGAGGTAAACAGCGTGTTGAGTTTGAACGGCGGCTGGGCCAGGAGGCCCGTCGACTTGTTGTAGATGCCGAACAGCAGGTTGACAGCCTGCACGTAGTGGTTCGGCCCGATCTCGCCGCTGGTGTTTGGCGGCGCGATCCGGTTCCCGCCGTACGCGTTGGCGACGTCCTGACTGCTCAACCCATCAAAGCTCGTCGCGACTGAGGGCATGTTGGGCAGGGGCTGAATGCTTTGCACCGCCTCGTCCCGGCTGGTGCCGACCGTGGCCGCCTGCAGCTGCGGCACCCCGACCTTCGACTGCGTGAAATCACCCGGGGCCGTCGCTCGAAGTGGAATGTCCTCCAGAAGGTCGGCGACGGGCAGAGAGACCCCAAACGCGACCGCTAGCGTGAGGCCGGGTTCAGTTGTCGTCGCCAGACTCGACGGGCCTGCAGACTCTTGCGATGGACGATCGGCGTGCTGCGCCGTGACCACGCCGACGCCGACGAGCGCCGCAAGAGCGGCGCCGAGGATCCGGCGTCTCGCACGAGGGCCGCGGTGTTCGAGTTTCAAGAGAGGATTTGAACTGTTACACGTAACTATCTATGAGCCAGCGGTGAAGTCAACGGGAACCTGCATGTCTGCCGCGAGGCAGACTTCAGAGAGAATATTGACGGACCTGTCGCCAGCCTATATCGTACGGGCCATCAATCGCGATTCTCCCCAGCAGAGATTCCAGTTGTCGTGGAGCTGGTCGTGGTGAGACAGAGCATCAGTGTGGCACTCGCAGGGCTGATTGTCCTCAACAGTCCGGCCTCGAGCCTTGTCCAGGCTGAACCGAGCTCGACCCTTTCTGCCGCCGGCGATCTGTCGCTCTTCACCGACCCGGTCGGCGCCGGCGTCTATGTGGACGGCGTGTTTGCCGGCCGGACGCCCGTAACCCTGCGGGGCGTGCCGGCCGGCGACCACCGCGTGCGCATCGTCAAGGACGGCTACCTTGAAAACGCGCGTGTCGTCAGCGTCGATGCCGGCCAGCCCACACGCCTCCAGGTCAGGCTCACGCGTGATGCCCGGGCCGCGACTGCGCCGTTCGGACAGGTTCAAGTGGCGGTCACCAAGGAAGACAGCCCTTCGTCTTTGCGGTGGGTGCTGTTGGCCCTGGCCGGCGGTGGTGTGGGCGGTTATCTGTACGCGACAAAACTCAAAGGGAACAAGGCGCCCGTTGCCGGATCCGTCGCGGTCAGTCCGACGAGCGGCCTCGTCGGGAGTACGTCGATCAGTTTTTCCGCGGCGGCGGCGAGCGATCCAGACGGCGATTCGCTGACGTTCGACTGGAACTTTGGCGATCAACAGCACGGCACCGGTGCGAGCCCGACGCATGTCTACAACAGCACCGGCACGTTTACTGTGATGCTGACGGTGAGTGACGGCAAAGACACGGCTTCGGCGACGGGCACCGTCGTCATCCAAAGCCTGACTGGCACCTGGAAGGGGCCGCTCGTCAGCAATACGACCACGTACAACACGACGCTGATGTTGACCCAGACCGGCGCCGCCGTTACCGGCACCTACTCGGATCACTTGTTGAATAGCGGAACAGTCAGCGGGTCGGTGACGCCTGGCTCATCTCCTGTATCGCTTTCAGTAACGGTCGGATCCTTCGATCCGTTTACGTTTACCGGAAGTCCGGCCGCCAACGCCGACGCGCTCACCGGCACGGCCAACGGCGTCGCGCTCACCGCGACCTGGACGCTGACGCGCCAATAGAGACGGCACGCGCGACTACGCCCGCGGGCGGTTTGGAGATCGTCCAGAAGGAGTACGTAGTGTCCGCCTTCAGGCGGACCTTCCACGGTCCGGCTCAAGCCGGACACTACATCCTGACATTGGGCTGCTGCCGAGTCGTCGTGGTCGTGGCGTCCGCCTTCAGGCGGACGGAGGCCTGCGCTTCCGAGGCTCGGAGATCTCTGAGCTCGGCGGAAAGGATCGCCGTTTCCTCGATGAGCCGCTCGATCTGCTGCCGCTGGCGCGAGACGATAACCGAGAAACACAGCGACGCCACACACACCATCAGCATGAGCAGCATGAGCAGGACGACCGGCGGATAGGACACGCCCAGCCAGCGCGCCACCGCGTCCAATAGCTCGCGGCGCAGCGACAGGATGAGCAGCGCGATCGACGCGAGAATCCAGAGAAACGAGTACTCCTCGGTCAACTTCCGCCGTCTGACCAGTTCGAGCACCACGACGAGCAGCAGCAGGCTGACCGACACGGCCACCACCTGAACGCGATCATTCACCGGCGAGCTCGACCTTGCCCCTGAAGGGCACGATGATGATGGCGAGCATCACGCGGGCGCAGGCCGCGGCCACGCGGCCGGCCGTGAGCGAGGTGGTGCCCCCTAACCGGAATCGCGCCCGAACAGGCACCTCGACGACGCTCAAGGCGTTGCGGCTGAGAAACAGCCGCAGCTCGGGTTCCGGGTACCCGGTGGGATGGTGCTCGGCCAGCACACGCATGGCCCGAGGACCGACGGCGCAGAACCCTGACGTGGCATCCGTCACACGCCGTCGCGTGAGGGCAGATAAACAGGCCGCCAGCAGTCGCTGGGCGAGGCGCAGCGGGCTCATCCGCTCCGCATGCGGCCGCGCGTACCGCGAGCCCAGCGCGACGTCGGCGCGGCCTTCGTCGATGGGCGCGAGCAACCGGTCGATTTCGTCGGCCCGGTGCTGTCCATCGCCATCGATTCGTACGGCGGCGTCGTAACCAAGCCGCGCGGCGTACCGAAGGCCGGCACGCATGGCGCTGCCGATGCCCATCCGTTCGGGAAGGCGCAGCCAACGAATCGTGTTTCCCGTGCGGATGCCCGGGTCGTTCGTTCCGGGGCCCACGATCCCCCGCTCCAGCAACCACGCGGTCGCGTCGGTGGATCCGTCATCGATCGCGAGGATGTCGAGATCGGGCCGGCAGGCCCGCACCTCGGCGACGACGGCGGGCAGCGTCGCCGCCTCGTTGTGCACCGGGATCAGGCAAAGGACGCGGGATTTGGGATTTGGGATTTGGGATTTGGCCCCCCCTCGAATCCCGAATCCCAAATCCCGAATCCCATCTGCAAGCCGCCTCGGGCGCATGCTATGTGAGGGTGTCGTCGGCACGCGACCAAGCCGCCGCGACGACCACATCACAATGGCGGCAACCCACGCCAGATCGCGAAGCAGGTGCAGGAGTGGAAAGACAAGCGGCGCGGGATCGCGGAAGCGCCGGGCGGCGCCGATGCCGGCCGTCAGCCGCTCGAGCGCAAGGCCCGCGACGAGTGTCGCCGCGGCAACCGCCAAAGGCCGCCACCCTAAACCGGCCACAGCCGCGACAGGCGCGGTCAGCAGGGCCGCGACCGCCATCGACATCAGCAGCGGATGCACCATCATGCCGGCCGGCGACACCGAGTCGCCGGCGATGCGTCGTGGATGCTTGGCCACGAGATCGAGGCGACCGTATCCGAAACCATACTGCTGGACGAGGTAACCGCCGAGCCGTTCACGCCAGCAGTGCACGCTTTGCGCCGCCCTGCAGAACGTCAAACGATAGCCGGCCGCTCGCAGGCGATAGCTCAGGTCGTTGTCGTATCCATAGCCGAGCGTCTCATCGAAGAGCCCGACCCGCCGAAGCGCGTCTGCCCGATAGGCCGCGTTGCCCGTACACACCTGATCGGTGTCTTGACCGTCGATCGCCGCATATCGCTGCTCAAGATCCAGGCTCATCGCGCGAGCGCACAGGGTGGCAGCGGGATCGCTGACGTAGTGCCCCTGCGCGGCTGCGACACTCACATCGTCGAGCTCCTGCACGAGCAGGCGCATCCAGCCACGCTGCAGCGCCACGTCCTGATCGACCTGGCAGATGATTGGAAACTGCGCCGCGCGGATGCCGGCGTTGGTGGCCGCCGCGGCACCACGCCCGTCTCCAGCGATGATTCGCAACGGCCACACATCGGCCAGCTGTCGCAGCAGCGCCGACGATCCGTCGTTGCTGCGATCGTCGACGACGATAACCTCCATCGGCCGGCCGTCGGCCTGCGAGAAAATGCCTTCGAGCGTGTCGCGAATCCACGCGGCGCCGTTGCGGACGGGGACGACGAAGCTGACGCCTTCCATCACGCTTCCCTGTAGTGTCCGCCTTCAGGCGGACCCGCAGGTGACGAGCCATCTACGATTTCGCGGTACATCTGCTCGATCTGCGAGCACACGATGTCTTCTCCATACGCGGCTCGGACGCGCAGACTGGCATCCGCCGCCGCCTGGCGCCAAACGGCGGGCTCCTGTAGCACCCTCGCGATGGCGCGGGCCAATAGGCCAGCATCGCCGATCGGCACCACCTGGCCTCCTCCGGTCTCGCGCACGATCTCTCCGCACCCCGAATCGTCGGCGACAATGACCGGCGTGCCCGACAAGAGAGCTTCGAGCGGCACCAGTCCGAAGATTTCCTGTTCGGAAGGATAGACCAGGACGTCGGCATCCGCCAGAGCCTCGAGCCGCTCGCGCGCCCGGAGAAGGCCCGTGAAGACGGTGCGCGGTTCGAGACCGGCGTCTCGCACGAGCGAGCGCGCCGCGGCGCCGGCGCCCATGTCGTTGCCGGCGATCGCAAGTCGCGCGTCGGGCCGCCCGAGCGTGGCAAACGCCGCCACGAGGACATCGAGGCGCTTGCGCGGCGTCAGCTTCCCCAGAAACAACACCAGCGGCCCGGGAGGAATCGCGAACCGCCGACGGAAGTTCCCGGGTGTCAGGGGTGACGCGAACTCGTCGAGGTCCACCGGATTGGGAATGACGCGAATGGCCGACGGATCGACGCCCAGCTCGCACAACTGCCGGCGCTCGGCCTGTGTCACGGCCAGCACCCGCGCGGCGCCGCCGATCACGCGCCGGCCCGCGACCAGATCGAACACGCGTTTGGCCAGCAGGCGGCGCTCGATAAGCGGCGCCGTCCCGTTAGGCGCCAGCACGTACGGCACGCGCGCGCGCCTGAGATGGTGCGCCGCCAACACGCCGGGAACGTTTCGGCACGCATGAAGATGCGCGACGTCGAAATCGTCCGCGTGCCTGGTCAAATAGCCGTGGAGGCCGAGCGGCAGGAACAGCTGCCAGTGGTACGCCAGATGGTTCGAGAGATTGCGAAACACTCGCAGTTCCAGGCCGCCCGTCACGCGGTCGTTCTCGCCGCGTTTCACGTCCTCCGCCGTGCAGGAGACGGGCCGTCGCGGGAGCCGCGCCGGCTCATCACAGGCATCGGTCGTGCAGACGGTGACCTGATGGCCGCGTCGCGCCAGCCCGCGGGCGAGGCTGTGGGCAAGCCTTGGAATACCTCCATAGGCCCAGGCGTCGACGAAATACGGTGTCACGTGGAGGATTCGAAGCGGCCGCATCACCAATGGGCCGGACTGGCCGGTGCCCGTACAATAACAGTCCTGGAATGACGAGCAACAGATTCGTCATGGGCGGTGCCGCCGCGCTTGTGGCCGGTCTCGTGTACCTCAACGCGCTTCACAACCCATTTATGTACGACGACTATCACACGGTCGTCGCGAACCCGTCGATTCTCAACGTGGCGAATCTTCAGGCGATTGTGCTGTACGACATGACGCGCCCCATCGTCAACTTCTCGTACGCGATCGACCGCGCGTTGTGGGGCGCCGCACCGATCGGGTTTCATGTGACGAACACCCTGCTGCACATGCTCAACGTCGTCCTCCTGTTTCTGCTCGCAAGGCGATTGGTGGAGGATTTCGCAGCGGTCCGGCTAAAGCCGGACACTACGTACGATTCCAATGATTCCGACGATTCCGACGATTCCGAGCACATGACGGGCACGAATGGTTTCCCGGGGGACCGTGCGGATGCGGTGGCGTTTGGAGCCGCGGTACTGTTCGCGGTGCATCCGATGATGACCGAGGCGGTCGGGTATATCAGCGGACGGTCCGAGGTGCTGTGCGCGACATTCTTTCTCATCGGTTTGCTGAGCGGACGCCGGTGGCTACGCGGTGATGGCGTCGCGTGGGCCTGGCTCACGATCGGCTGCTGGCTGGGAACACTCGCGACGAAAGAGCTCGGCGCGATGTTTCCTTTCGTGCTCTTGGCGTACGACTGGCTGGCCGAGGTCCGGCTGAAGCCGGACACTACATCACCTGTAGTGTCCGCCTTCAGGCGGACCGTCGACGACAGCATCGCGTTTCGCCGGCGGATCCTCACCATCCACCTGCCACTTATCGCCATCGCACTTGCGGGCGGCATCGTGCGCCTGGCCGTCCTGG
Source organism: Acidobacteria bacterium RIFCSPLOWO2_12_FULL_65_11 (assembly GCA_001767495.1). Classification (GTDB taxonomy): domain Bacteria; phylum Acidobacteriota; class Vicinamibacteria; order Vicinamibacterales; family CAVVIG01; genus 2-12-FULL-65-11. The sequence continues at coordinate 14,888 of MELA01000140.1, forward strand.
CGCTCATCGAGTATCCAGGTCAGGTGAGCGTTCACGGGTCCTATCTCCTCCTCGGGCTCGACGTCATCCGTCGCTACGTCTGGCTCCTGCTCCTGCCTTCTGGCCAGACCGTCTTCCATGCCGTCGCGGCGGTTGACAGCGTCTTCGTTCCGCGTGCCTGGTTGTCGTTCGCCGCGATCGGCCTGATGCTGGCGCTCGCCTGGCGCGTCCGGCGGGTTCAGGGACTGACGAGCCTCGGTATTGTGTGGTTCCTGCTGTTGCTCCTGCCGTCAACGGCATTGATCGCGCTCGATCGGGGCGAACCGATGGCCGAACATCGCGTCTACCTGGCGAGCTGCGGTGCGTTTCTCGCGTTGGGCGCCGCGATCGGCTGGCTCGCCCAATGGCTGGCCGGACAGAGCGCGTGGCTCCGGCTGCTGTCGCGCGCCGCGTTCGCCATCGTCATGCTCTCGTTTGGCGTCCAGACCGTGCTGCGCAACGCCGTATGGTCCGATCCCGTTGGGCTCTGGCGCGAATCGGTGAATCTCGCGCCCACCCACTACCGGCCGCGGCTGCTGCTCGGTGAGGCGCTCGCCGACGAGGGACGCCGCAGTGAGGCGATCGAGGAATTCGAGACCGCCGTCCGGCTGCGGCCCACCGATCCCACTGGCCACGTGAAGCTCGGCGAAAGCCTGGCCGACATGGGCAACCTCGAGGCGGCACGGCGGCATTTTCTGGAGGCGCTTCGCGTCGATCCTCAAAACGCGTCCGCCCGCGCGGCGCTCACCGTCCTCGAGAAGATGCCGTTCCGGCCCCAGAGCGATGGCCCTCGCCGCTAACCCCCTCGCGCCGCGTGTGGACGTCCACCCCGGCGGGATCCGCGCCGGCCTTGTCTGGACGCTCGTCCGCACCGACTTCAAGGCGCGGTACCACGGCACGATCGGGGGTTTTCTGTGGGCGCTGCTCAAGCCGATGAGCATGTTCGTAGTGCTGATGGGCGTTTTCTCGTTTCTCTTCGCCGGCAATCCCACCTACAAGCTCAATCTCATCGTCGGGCTGTTTCTGTGGGACTTCTTCGCCGAGGCGACCAAGAGCGGCCTGACGTCGCTCGATGCTCGAGGCTATCTGCTGACGAAGGCTCGCGTGCCATCCTGGATTCTGGTCGTCACCTCGATCGCGAACGCCGCGATCACGCTCGCCGTGTTCTGGGCGGTCATCGTCGTCTTCCTCGTCGCCGCCGGCCATCCGCCGACGGTTGCCGCGCTGGGGGCCTTCGCCGTCTACTGCGCGGCTCTGATGGCCATTGTCATCGGCTTCTCGCTGGCCTCGAGCGCGCTCTTCCTGCGCTATCGCGATCTCAACCAGGTGTGGGAAGTCGTGCTGCAGGCGGGCTTCTTCGTCGCGCCAGTCATCTACCCGCTCGAGATTCTGCCCGAGCGCTTTCATTTCTATCTGTACATCTGGCCGCCGACGCCCGTCATCGAATTCTCGCGCGCCGTGCTCGTCAGGGGCGTCCTGCCCACGCCAACCGGGCACGCGTACCTGGCGATGGACGCCATCATCTGCCTGCTCGCGGGCATCCTGATCTTTCGTCAGCTCAGTCCACGGGCTCCTGAGTATGTGTAGGATCGGATTCCAGGTCCGGCTGAAGCCGGACACTACGGCGATTTGGGTTGTAGATTCCAGGTCCGGCTGAAGCCGGACACTACGGCGATTTGGGTTGTAGATTCCAGGTCCGGCTGAAGCCGGACACTACGGCGATTTGGGTTGTAGTGTCCGCCTTCAGGCGGACCCGTCGTGGGACACCATGTCATTGATCGAAGTCGACGACGTGTCGAAGGCCTTCCGGATTCCGAGCGTGCGACGCGACACGATCCGCGAGCACCTGCTCGGCATGCTGCGGCCGCGCTCCTTCGAGTCCCTGCAGGTGCTCGACGGCGTCAGCTTCGATCTCGGCGCCGGCGAGGCGCTCGGCATCATGGGCCGCAACGGCTCGGGCAAGAGCACCCTCTTGAAGATCGTGTGCGGCGTTTATCAGCCGGACCAAGGGCGCGTCCGCGGCCACGCGGCCATCACGCCCATCCTCGAGCTTGGTGTCGGCTGGAACCCCGAGCTCGACGCGGTGGACAACGTACTCCTCATCGGATCGGTGATGGGGCTGTCGCTCGCCGAGATCCGCAGGGGTATGCAGGAGATTCTGGCGTTCGCCGAGGTCGAGCGCTTCGCCAATCTCAAGCTCAAACATTATTCGAGCGGCATGTCCGCCCGGCTGGGCTATGCCGTGGCGTTCAAAGCGGTCCGCGAGGTTCTGGTCCTCGACGAAATCTTCGCGGTCGGCGATGCGGGATTCAGGGCGCGCTGCGAACAGCGGTATCGGGAGTTGCGATCCATCGGCCACGCCGCGATTGTCGTCAGCCACGACCCGCGCATCATCTCGACGTTCTGCGACCGGGCGCTGCTCCTCGACGGCGGGCGCATCGTGCTCGAAGGTCCGGCCTACGCGGTCGCCGACCGCTACGTGTCGATGTTGACGGAGGTATCGGAGCCGAAACAGGCGTAAGTCTCAAGTCTGAAGGCTCAAGTGTGGCAGACTTCAGACTTCACACTTGAGACTGGATGATGTCCCGCGAACATCTGATCGCGCCCGGCGTCCGTGGATGGCTCGAGAGTCCTAGGTCGTCGGTCGTCGCAGAGGACTGCCTCATCGCGTCCGGGTGGGCGTTCGCGAGTGGTGCGTCGATCGTCGGCGTCTGGGCCGAAGGGCTGGGCGATCGCCGGCCGCTGCGGCACGGATTGCCGCGAGACGACGTGGCGCGTGTGTACGCCAGCGAGCCGCACGCCACGCGCTCAGGTTTCAGCGGCTTCCTCGAGTTCGACGGCAGGTCCGGCGAGCCGGTGGACCTCGAGATCTGGGCGAGACTTGACGACGGTCGAATCCTCAGACTCTTCTCGCAACACCTGACACTGGACCCCGAAGCACGCCACGCACCGGTCCGATTCGCTCTTCGCCAATTGATTCGTCAGCCGTCCCTCGCGCTGTGGAGGCGTTCTTGGCGACTGGCGTTCACGCTGCTCCAGCAACGATGGTGGCCCCGGGGGGGCCGAAAGGAATTGCTCGCCACGTTCGGCGCGCGTGGGGCTCTCACGCGGACAAGACGCGTCACGCTCGCAAGATTCCTCCTAGAGAGCCAGCGGATCGCTTTCGCCAGGACCGAATCCCCCGAGGTGTCTATCATCACCGTCGTCTGGAACCGTGCCGAGCTGACGCTCAGGTGCCTGGCCGCCCTGGCCGCACACACTGACGTGGCGATGGAGGTCATCGTCGTCGACAATGCGTCGACCGATGAGACGCCTCAACTGCTTGCGCAGGTCGATGGAATCATCGTCATCAAGAACGACAGCAATCTCGGTTTCCCAGAGGGTAACAACGTGGGCGCGCGGGCAGCTCGCGGAGCGTTCCTCGTGTTCCTCAACAACGACGCCGAGCTGGCGCCTGGAAGCCTCACCTCGTTGATGCACACGGCACGCCGTGACCGGTCGATCGGGGCCGTCGGCGGGAAGCTCATCTGGCCCGACGGCCGCCTCCAGGAGGCTGGGTCCATCGTCTGGGCGGATGGAGCGTGCGAAGGGTACGGACGGGGTGGCGATCCGCTGGCGCCCGAATACAACTTCGAACGCCAAGTCGATTTCTGTTCCGGTGCGCTGCTCCTCACTCCCCGGACTGTCTTCGAGAAGCTCGGCGGCTTCGACAACCGCTATCGGCCGATGTACTACGAGGACGCCGACTACTGTGTGCGGCTCTGGTCGAGCGGCTACCGCGTCGCCTACCAGCCGAAGGCCTTTGCCGTTCATTACGAGTTCGGCAGCGCCTCCTCGCCCCAGGAAAGCTTCGAGCGGCAGCGAGCGAGGCGTCCGATGTTCATCGGCCTGCACCACCAGTGGCTCTCCTCGCAGTTACCGAGGGACGATGGTGTACTGGCGGCGCGGTCGCACCCGCACGGTCAGCCATCGATCATCCTCATCGATGACGCGGTGCCCGATCCGCGGATAGGGTCGGGATTCCCCCGCGCCGCCGCGCTGCTGGACGCGCTGGCCGAGGCCGGATTTCTGATCGCGGTCTACGCCACCGCCGAAGACCGCACGTCGCGGGCGACCGACACCTTTCCAGGGATTGAAGTCATTGCGGGCGGGCCGACTGGACTGCGTGCGTTCCTGACGCCACGTTTGGCATCATCGCGTCCTCGCGATCTCCTGATCGTCAGCCGTCCCCACAACATGCAGTATGTGAAGGCCGCGATGGGCGCCGCCCTCTCCACGCTTGGCGTTCCGTGCATCTACGACGCGGAAGCCATCTACGCGCTCCGAGAGATTGGACGCAGGCGCATAGCAGGGCAACCGGTCGCGGAGGCCGACCGCCAGATCTTGATTGACGCAGAAATCGCCCTGACGCGCGGCTGTGCGGCCGTCGTGACCGTGAACGAAGCCGAGCGGCAGCTGTTTGCTGCAGCCGGCGTCCCCAACGTCTTCGTGGTCGGCCATGCGGTCGAGCCTCGCCCTACGCTCACTTTGTGGGAGACTCGCCGATCCATCCTTTTCGTCGGCGCCTTCAGCCCGGAGTCGCCAAACGAAGACGCGGTAACCCACTTCTGCCGTGATGTACTGCCGGCCCTGCGCGCGATCGGTCCGAGCCAGGCACCCTTCGTCGTGGCCGGGGCGCGCATGCCCGGCCACTTGACGTCGCTTGCCGGCGCCGGCGTTTCGTGGCATCCCGACGTCGACGACCTGACACCGCTCTACGAAGACGCGCGCGTCTTCGTGGCGCCCACGCGCTACGCGGCCGGCATTCCGCTGAAGGTCGTGGAGGCAGCGGCCCGCGGCGTCCCGATTGTCTGCACGCCTTTACTTGCGCGCCAGCTCGGCTGGCATTCGGGAGACGAGATCCTGACAGCCGAGAGTCCCGCTGACTTTGCTCGAGCGATTGCCGATCTGTACTCGGATCCCGGCCTGTGGCTGCGGCTGCGCGGCGCGGCGCTGCAGCGGATTGCGAGGGACTACAGCGCCCCAGCGTTCCGCTCGGCGCTTCAACAGGTGATCGGGAGTTGCGCGGCACACAGCGGACAGCACGCTCTTCCACTGTGAGATCCATCTTGCGTGCGATCCAGCGTGGTGGACATCATCAGTAAGGGAAAATGAGGTTGAGCGAGTCACACGTCAACACGATCGATACAACCCGAGGCCCACGTACGGCCGTTCCTCAGTGGAGCGATCAGCGAATCGGAGTCGCGCGTAGCCACCGCGCACCAGATACAACGCCCGTCCGCAACGTCCGCGGCCGACGTGGTCGCGATAGTCCTGCGGGGTCTGAACGAAGGCGACCCGCTCGTTCGCGAAATAGCCGACAAGGTCAGCCAGATACTCCGGTTCGACGACGTAGTCGGCGTCGATCACGCCGACGATCTCGGCATCGGAATTGGTGTGAGCCAGGGCAAAGCTCAGCGCGCCCGATTCATAGCCCGGCCACGGCAATAGATGGAAGAATCGGAAGCGTTCGCCCAATACGGCGCAGTGCGCTTCCACCGGCCTCCAGAGGCGCTCGTCTGCCGTGTTACGGTCCCAGGTGCGAGGCCACAACGACGTAACCCGCATAAACCAGAAACGCCAGGGCGGCTGCCGCGATTGCCGTACCCAGGCACTCGCCGCAATCAGTCCAATGAGCGACAACGACGCCAGCCAGTGCGGGCGCCGCAGGCGTCCGCCGACGGCCAGCAGGACCGTCGACGAAAGCGTCAGCAGGAATCCGCTGTAGATCACAATCTCCCAAAGCATGGCCGCTCGACTGGGAGTTACCTGTTTCCCTGACCGAAGGTGATCCCCAGGCCGGTCGAGACGTAGAAGTCGTTCTGAACCGCCCCGCCCGCGGGAGGAATCTGCAGATACCTATCCCACACACTCAGGTTCCACTGCAACCAGCCGTTGAGCTGGGCCGACAACGAGAGATCGAACGTCACGCGATAATTCTTGAAATCGTTCACGGCTGGCGCCACCTGGAGCGCCTCGGACAGGCTCACCGTGTCGGAGAACTGGTGGGTGAGATCCTGCCCGATCGGCAGCTCGACGACGCTGCGCGACAGCGACGTGTTCACGACACTTGGGGGTGTCCCGCTCTTCTGGGGGAT
>MELA01000141.1 GCA_001767495.1 Acidobacteria bacterium RIFCSPLOWO2_12_FULL_65_11
AAAGGATCGCCCGATTGAATCGCCTGGCCGCTGGCTGGAAGATGACCGCTGCACAGGAGAACGTTGACATGTTGACGACCGACGCGCACATCACCGATTGGCTGCAGCTCATCCGGGCCGAGTATCTCGAAATGCCGGGCCTGCGTCTGACCGAGTCCCAGGTGCAGCGGCTCTGGGGTCTCGACCCGGCGACGAGTCAGGCGCTGCTCGCGGCGCTGCTCGACGTCAAGTTTCTCAAACGTACGCGCCATGGCGCCTACATGCGCACCGACGTGAGCTGATGCGTATGGAATGGCCCTCGACTCTCACCAATGGTGACGCCGTGATTGTCCGAGAGGAGACGCGGGCCGGACTGCGGTTTGTGGTGCACAGCCGCCGCGGCCCTCAGTTCACGTGTCGAACTTATGCCGAGGCCGAGGCCCGGACCCTCGCCTATGCCGAGCGTGCCCGCGGTCACGCCTGGTATTCGGATGGATGCAGGCTTCAGCTCATCAGCCATGGCCACCGCGCAATCCCGTCACAAATCAAGCGCCAGGTTGGTGTTCAGGAAATCAAGTAACAGGCACTGCGCCCGGGCCGGGGTGTAGCCGTCTTGGGCGGCCCAGTCGGTCGTCCTCGCTCATCAGCTGGCAACCACGCGCCGTTCCACGCGCACGAACCACCCTGTCCCCAACACCACACCCGTCCAGAACAGCCAGGCCGGGAACTGCTGGGGCACCTGCCGGTCGAGGACAAATCTCCACTCGACGAGGAACGCCCCGACGATCACGAGTGCCGACGCGAGCAGGATCGTGATGTCCTTCCTGCTGTAATCGCGCGGCCGCTCCGGCGTCCAGAACAAGTAGCTGCCAGTCACGATGAAGATGGCGGCCACCGTGTGGGCGCCCGCGACGGTGGCCGCCTCGATCCATCCCAACGCAAGAGCGAAACTCCACAGCCCGACATACGACCCGCCACGCCGCATTCACCGCGACCTCACATCACGCCATGTCGATTCTAGCCCTTCCGCATCTGCCGAAAGACCTTGGCAGCGGAGCAATCGCTGTACCGGCGAATTACCGGCGCGAAGGCGGAAAGCCGCGGAATTCTTCCCTCACTTCCGTAAATTTCCCGCGACTGCCGGCGCGACAGCGTATGCGCTTCCATGAAGAGGTGCAGGCACGATGCTTGCGGCGTCTTGCTCTGGAGGGGGTAGGGTATGAAGTCTCCGCAACGACCGGGCATGATCGGTGTGGCCATGGCGAGCCTCGTCCTGACGGCATCCACTTCACTCGGCCAGGCATTGCCCCAGCGCGTCGAGATTCCGCCTGCCACGACGACGCTCGAAGGCGTCCCGACGGTGAGGATCGATTCGGCTGAAGGACGTACGACGCGACGTGTGCTGAGCTCGGCCGAGGCTGACAGTCAGCGTCTGATGATTCGCGTCGTCGATGGACGGTTCTACTGGGCGAGTCGAGACAATCGTCCGCTTCAGTTGAGCTCGTCGGGAGAATTCACGTACTTTTCGTCCGAACCCGGCAGGTACATCAGGCTCACACGGCTCAACGACAAGATCTCGTATGTCGAGCACGTGGACGCTGCGCTGTTGTCCCCGACCGCGCGTTCGACCCCCTTGCCGTTTGGGACCGTCACTTGGTGGGGAGAACTGAGGATGGTCCTGGGGAAGTGACGGGGCGCTCGCCCTCGCCAGGCTCGAAGGTCGTGAACGTTTTCAGAAGGCCGACGCCCATCGCCAGCAGCGTCGGCCCCAGCACGAGACCGAGTGAGCCGAACACGCGCAACCCGCCAAGCAGGCCGACAAAGACCAGCAGGCCGTTGAGGCCCGCGCGGCCGCTGAGGAGCATCGGGCGCAGCACGTTGTCGACGGCGCTCACGGCGCCGAGTCCGAACCCTGCGAGGATGACGCCGCGCCACAGGTCTCCGCCCGCGACGAGGAGCACCGCGGCCGGCAGCCACACGATCCAGGCGCCAAAGGGCAGCAGGCAGAAAAACGCCATGACGACGCCCCAGAAGATGGGGGCGCCGATCCCGAGCACCGCAAACGCCAGGCCCCCGAGCAGACCCTGCACGGCCGCGACCACGCCCGCCGACACGACGCTGGCCGACACCAGGTCGGCCGTCTGCGCGATCAGCCGCTCCCGGAGCTGCTCGTCGAGCGGCAGGGCTTTTCGTATCCCATCCATGATGGCGTCCCGGTCGCGGAACAGGAAAAATGTGGTGAACAGCGTGGCCGCGAGATTGAACAGGAATAGGGCGATGTTCTGCAGCAGGTTGCCGGCCTGGGTGGCCAGCGCGGCGGCCATCCGCCGCGCGATGTCGACCGCTGTCGCAGCGATATCGAACTGCTGCGCGCCTGAAGTACGCTGCTGAAGCCAGGCCCATGCTCGTTCGAACCACACGAGACGGCCTTCGGCAAAGGCACGTTGAACGTCGCCGGCCGCCTGCACCGCTTCCCGCACGAAGGCGGTCAGCACGATCACCAGGGGCACGACCACGATGAGCGCCACGGCGGCCGTGCTCAGGATCGCGGCGCGAGACCGGCCCCACCGTCGTTCGAGCCGCACGTGCGCCGGGTGGAACACGATGACGAGCACGGCGGCCCAGCCGAGCGGCACGAGAAACGGCTGGAAGACGAGGTAGATGAGGTAGCCGAGGAGCCCGGCCAACAGGAAGAAGAGACCCGTGGTGAGACGTTCGCGGTCAGCCTGTCGCCTGATGAGCATAGGGGAAGGCGCAAGTCTCAAGTCTGAAGTCTGAAGGCTCAACTGTGGCAGACTTCAGACTTGAAACTTGAGACTTGATTATGCCTCGAAGCCTGGAAGACAACGTCAATTTCTACTTCGATCGCGCCGCCGGTTCGAGCGGCCACCCCAAGGGACTGCTCGATCAGATTCGCGCCTGTAACGGCGTGCATGCGTTCCAGTTTCCCCTCCGCCATGCCGACGGACGGATCGAGGTCGTTCGCGCCTGGCGCGCCGAGCACAGCCACCACCGGCTGCCCACCAAGGGTGGGATCCGCTATAGCGCCGCTGTCGACGAATCGGAGGTGAAGGCGCTGGCGGCGCTGATGACCTACAAGTGCGCGGTGGTTGACGTCCCGTTTGGCGGCGCGAAGGGCGCCGTGCAGGTCGATCCGCACGCCCGGAGCGTCGAGGAGCTGGAGCGCATCACGCGCCGCTACACGCACGAGCTGGCCAAGAGGAATCTCATCGGGCCGGGCCTCGACGTGCCCGCACCGGACGCCGGCACCGGCGAGCGGGAAATGGCCTGGGTCGCCGATACGTATGCGGCCTTCAATCCGGGACAGCTCGATGCGATGGCGTGTGTCACGGGCAAGCCCGTCACCGAAGGCGGCATCCGGGGCCGGAAGGAGGCCACCGGACGCGGGCTTGTGTACGCGCTCAAAGAGGCGTGCTCGCAAGCCGACGACATGAAGGCGCTCGGGCTCCCGGTCGGTCTCGAGGGCAAACGCATTGTCGTCCAGGGGTTCGGCAACGTCGGGTACTACACGGCGAAGTTGTGTCGCGAGCAGGGCGCGCGGGTGATCGCCATCGCCGTCCCCGAAGGCGCCATCGTAGACGCCACGGGGCTCGACGAAGACGCCGTGATCGCGCACCGAAAGGCCACGCGATCGATCCTCGGCTTTGCCGGCGCGACCTCTCTTGCCCGCAGCACCGATGCGCTCGAGATCGACTGCGACGTCCTGGTGCCGGCTGCGCTCGAGAATCAGCTGACGGCCGACAATGCGCCGCGGGTCAGGGCCCGGATCATCCTCGAGGGCGCCAACGGCCCGACCACGGCTGAAGCCGACGAGATCTTCCGGGCCAAGGGAACGCTCGTGATCCCGGACATCTACGCCAACGCGGGCGGCGTGACGGTGTCCTATTTCGAGTGGCTCAAGAATCTCTCGCACGTTCGCTTTGGACGGCTGGAGGGTCCCGATGAGTTACGCACCGTGAACTCCGGGCTTGAACGAACCATGGCGATCGCCTATCAGGAGATTCGCGAGACGCTAGGCCGGCAGCCTGGGCTGCAGTATCTGCGGACGGCGGCGTTTCTGACGGCCATCAACAAGGTCGCGCGCGCCTACCTCGAACTCGGCATTTTTCCATGAAACGCGGATGAAGTTTTCGGCCCTGGCGCTCGACTACGACGGCACGATCGCCGGAAGCGGCGGCATCGATCCGGCGGTGCGGGCGGCCATTGCCGATGCCCGGCAACACGGGATTGTCGTCGTGCTGGTCACCGGGCGCCGGCTGCCCGATCTCCGCCGGGCTGCCGGCAACTTGTCCTGCTTCGACGTCGTCGTCGCCGAGAATGGCGCGGTCCTCGAGTTCCCGTCGAGCGGCCGCCACGTGCAGCTCGCCCACGCCCCGAACGAGACCGTCCTTGCCGAATTCGCACGACGACGCATCGACGTGGTGGTCGGTGAATCGGTGGTAGAGGCGGACGCGACGCTGGCGGTCCCGATCCTTGACGTGATTCGCCGGCTGGAACAGCCGCTGATTCTCGCGTTCAATCGAAGCCGTCTGATGATCCTGCCGCAGGCCGTCGCCAAGTCCACCGGACTGCGGCAGGCGCTTCGCGCCTTGCGCGTCTCGATCCACAACGCGGTCGGCATCGGCGATGCCGAAAACGATCACGATCTGCTCGACGCCTGCGAGGTGGGGGTCGCCGTCGAATGGGGCAGTCCGGCGCTGCGGGCGGTGGCCGACGAAATCATCCGTGGAACGGGCCCGGCGGCCGTGGCCGACTACATCACGCGAATCGTCGGTCAGCCGAGGTTGTCCGCCGCCCAGATGGGCCGGCGCCGCCTGTTCCTGGGCCATCAACTCGACGGCCAGCCGGTCAGCCTGGCCGTTCGCGGGCGCACGATGATCGTCGCGGGCGAACCCGGCACAGGAAAGTCGTGGCTCGCGGGACTGCTCTGCGAGCAGCTCATCCTGCAAGGCTACTGCGTCTGCATCCTCGATCCGGAAGGCGACTACCGGTCGCTCGAAGCGCTGCCGAGCGTGATCGTGCTGGGGGGAGACGATCCGCCGCCGAGCCCGCGCGATCTCGAGCAGGCGCTGCGCTATTCCGACGTCAGCGTGATTGTCGATCTCTCGAAGGTCGCTCATCAGGAGAAGATCGAGTATCTGAGCTCGCTTCTACCCATGCTGATCCAGCTTCGACGCCGGACGGGATTGCCGCACAAGATTCTGCTCGACGAGGCCCATTACTTCCTGGGCACCGGCAAGGCGCATCTACTCGATCCCGAGCTGGCCGGCTACATTCTCGTCACCTATCGGGTCTCTGCTCTGGATCCGTCCATTCGCGCCACCAGTGACGCGGTCGTCATGGTGACTCGCGAGACGACGGGCCAGGAGGCCGAGGCGTTGTGCGAGATGTGCAGGGCCGGTCGTGTCCTGGCGCCCGCGCCGGAGATCTTTCGCGATCTGCAGGCAACGGAGGCGGCACTCTTGCCAGGCAGCGAAGAGGCGCACGGCGAGGTACGCCGGTTCCAGCTGGCGCCGCGGCTGACGGGCCACGTCCGTCATCGGACGAAATACCTCGACATGCCGATCCGGCACTCTCAGGCGTTCGTGTTCACGCAAGACGGCGGATCCGGGCCGCGGGCTCACACCCTGCGGGCCTTTATGGGACTGCTCGCCGCGCTCCCGGCCGAGGCGCTGCGGGGACATCTCGTCCGGCACGATTTCTCCACGTGGATCGAAGAGGTCTTCCGCGACCGGTCGCTCGCCGCCCACGTGCTCGACCTCGAGGAGCGCGCGGAGACGTTCGGCGTCCAGAACGCCACCGACGCCATCGCACAGGCCATCCGCGCGCGGTACGACGTCACCGACGACACGAACGTGTGAATCCCGTGTCGAGCGATTTCAGAACGACTTTACCAGGCCGTGCGCACAACCGCGGATTCCTGCAGCCGCTCGTCTTTCGTAATGAGGAGTGCCGATTCCAGAATCGCCGTTGCGGCGATCAGCCGGTCGGCGGGATCGCCGGGAAAACGCGCCGGTAGCTCCGCCGCTTTGACGGCGACCGCCGGCGTGAGCGTCAGCAGGTCGACGCGAGGGAGCGCCAGGGCGTCGCGCATCCATTGGAGCGGCGGCCGATCGAGACTGATGCGGCCGCGCGCAACGAGCGTGGCCAGCTCGAGACAGCACATCGCTGGGACACCAATTCTTTTTGCGCGATCGATTTCTCGCCGCGCGACCCGTCCCAGTGCGGCCGGCTCGCTCACCCACCAGATCCAGGCATGCGTATCGAGAACGATCACCGCTCGACATCCCACGAGTCGAGGACCGGACCGACGATATCACCATGAACGATGACGCTTCGGCGAAGGGGCTTGACGTCCCGATCCCTCACCGGAACGATCTCGACGACCGGTCGTCCGCGCTTCGTGACGATGAAAGATTCCTCTGTTTCGGCCACCCGATCGATGAGCCCCAGGCATTCGGCTTTGAACTTCCCTGCCGGAATCGTCCGTTTCTTCATGGTCACGATAGATGTGACCATTTCACATGAGCGTCAAATGCCCGATGTCCCTTCTCTCGCAGGGCACATTACCCGCCCGACTGCCAGCGGTGGATGAAGTCGAACTGATGGATGAAGTTCAGGATGTTGAGCGTCAGGTTGTCGCGGATAACGTAGGCGACCCACACCTCGAACACCACGGCCAGCGCAAAGGTCGCCCACACTGAGGACATCCGAGCCACGGCGAAGCCCAGCATCATCGAGAACGTATCGAAGACCGAGTTGATGACACTGTCCCCCACGTAACCCTGCGCAAGGGCCTGCTGTCGATACGCCTGGATCACCCAGGGTGTGTTTTCCGCGATCTCCCATGCGATCTCGGCTCCCATCGCCAAGAGCAGCCGCGAGCCCAACGACCAGTGCGGGAAAAGCCACCACGAGACCGCATAAAAGAGGACCCCGTGGATGACATGCGAGAACGTGTACCAGTCGGTCAAGTGCTGTGCGGTGCCAGATGACAACACCACACCCTCCCACGCCTTCACGTATCCACACGTGCAGATCACCGGCTGTCCCAACAGGAACAACACCGTTCCTTGAAGGAGCAGCAAGGCCGCCACACCGATCAGAACGTAGTGATCCCGAACTGCTCGCATACGAGGCTTCTCGGTCAGTCGTCGCTGGTCTTTCTCGGTGGTGACGGCTGGGCCGTCCGAGGTCTTCAGGCCTGGGCCGGCCGCTCGAGCTTGAATTTCTCGACACGATACCGGATCTGATCGCGATTGAGGCCGAGAAGGCCGGCCGCCTTGGTCTGGTTCCATCCGCTGCGATCGAGCGCCTGCACCACGAGCGACCGCTCCAATTGCTCGAGGTCAACGCCGCTCGCGGGCAACTCGAAGCCCTCGCTGATGCGGGCATGGCCGCCGCCGAGCAGGAACTGATCGACGCCGAGAACTGGCTCCTCGTCGCTCAGCAGCATCGCTCGCTCGATGGCGTTCCGCAGCTCGCGCACGTTACCTGGCCACGTGTAGGCCTGAAGCCGGGCCATCGCATCGGGGGCGACGCCACGGACGCGCTTCTTGAACTCGCGATTGAAGATGTCGATGTAGTAGTTGACCAGCAGCGGCACATCATCAGCCTTGGCCCGCAAGGGCGGCAGCGCAATCGGCAGGACGTTCAGGCGATAGTACAAATCCTCCCGAAACTTCCCCTGGCGTACTTCGTCCTCGAGACGCTTGTTGGTGGCGGCAATCACCCGGACGTCGACGTGGATGTCGGTGGACGCGCCCACACGCTTGAAGGTCTTCTCTTCGAGAAACCGCAGCAGCTTCGCCTGGAGCAATGGCATCATCTCGCCAATCTCGTCCAGAAACACCGTGCCGCCGTCGGCCGATTCGAGGAGTCCCCGCTTCTGGCGATCCGCGCCGGTGAACGCTCCGCGCTCGTGCCCGAACAGCTCGCTCTCGAGCAGCTGCTCGGGCAAGGCTGAACACGTGATGTTCATGAACGGCTTGCTCGCCCGGTCGCTCGCGTAGTGGATGATCTTCGCGGCCAGATCCTTCCCGGTGCCGCTCTCTCCGGTCAGGAGCACGGTTGACGCGGGGCTCGCCGCCACCTTCTGCAGGAGCGCTCGCACCTCGACCATCGCCAGGCTGTCGCCGATCAGGCGATCGAGGCTGAACGGCTGGGCCTGCGTGGCCCGCAACGTGCGCACCTCGCGACGCAGCCGCGTCGTTTCGAGCGCCTTCTCGACGAGCAGAACGATCTCGTCGATATTGAACGGCTTGTTGAGGTAGTGATAGGCACCCTGCTTCATCGCCTCGACGGCGGTCTCCACGCTCACATGGGCAGTGAGCAGAATGACCAGCGTGTCGGGGTCGTGCTCCTTGATTTTCTTGAGGACCGCCAGGCCGTCCGCATCGGGCAGCCGGTAATCGAGCAGGACGAGGTCGACGCCCTCCCGCATCCGATCGAGCGCTGCGGCGGCCGTATCGGCCTCGAGGACGTAGTACCCCTCCTCGCCCAGACGCGTGGTCAAGGACCAGCGAATGAGCGGTTCGTCGTCAACGACAAGGATGGTCGGCGCAGACATCAACGGTAGTATATGCAGGAAGTCTCAAGTCTGAAGTCTCAAGTCTGCCAGACTTCACACCTCAGACTTGAGACGTTGATTCTCGCGCTAATGCGGGCGGGCGGCGTGGGCCTGGAGGACGAGCGCGGCCATCTCGTGCATTTCGAAGGGCTTGGGCACGACACGATAGGCGCCCAGATTCAAGGCGCTGGTCATGACTTCCGGTGTCCCGAAGGCCGTCATCATGATGATCTGACTGAACGGCGCGAGGCGCCGCAGCGTCGACAGCAAGGTCAGATCGTTTGAATCCGGCAGACGATAGTCGAGCACGATGACATCCACGAGTTCCTTGCCCTCAGAGAGAGTGCGAATAGCCGTTTCGCCATCGCACGCCTCAATCACGGTATGACCAGAGGCCGAGAGCGTCTCGGCCAGCGACCACCGAATGAGCGGCTCGTCGTCAATGACGAGGACGTGTAACGATGGGGATTTTTTCGCCATGTGGGAATTTTTCGGCGGGCCTACTGGCTCGGCCGCTCCTCCCTTCGCGCCCGTCCGACCGGTGGTCCGTATAACCTCTCCACTCACACTGCAAGGGCACTTCAAGAGTCGGGCCAACGTTTTTTTCGACCTGTGGTGTCCGCCTTCAGGCGGACCGTGGCTCGCGGGGGTCCGGCTGAAACCGGACACTACAGAGAAGTGCGAAGAGGCAGGCGCACGGTAATTGTGGTACCTCCGCCAACCGGGCAATCGACCGTGATCGTCCCTCCGTGCGCCTCGACGAACTGCTTCGTCGTCGGCAGGCCGAGCCCGGTGCCTTTCGACTTGGTCGTGAAGAACGGCGTGAAAATTTTCTCCCGCACGTCGGGAGGAATCCCCGGACCGGAATCGACAATGACGATCTCGCAGCTGTTCTCAATCGAGGTCACAGATGTGCCGATCACACCCTTGCCGCGCATCGCCTGGGCGCTGTTGAGCAGCAGGTTCTCAAAGACGACGCCCAACAGACTGGCATCGGCCATGACGGGAGGGACAGCGCCCGAGATCTCCACGCGCAGATCCTTGAACGACGCGTCCTTCCGGAGCAGATCGGCGGTCGTCTCGAGCAGGGACACCACATCGAGTGGCGTCGGCTTGGGCTGAGGCGGCCGCGCGAACAGCAGCAGATCCCTCATCAGGTCGTTCAATCCATCGACGCGCCGGATGACTTCCTCCATCACCGCCTTATCCCGGCTGCCTGCTGGCAACCGGCCGGCGATCACTTGAACGGCGCCTCGCACGGCGGCGAGCGGATTCTTCACCTCGTGGGCGAGGACGGCCGCCATTTCGCCGAGCCTGGCGAGCCCCGCCTGCTCACGAAGCTGTTCTTCCAACTGCACCCGAGACGTCAGGTCGTGGATGATCCCCGAAAACTTGCGCTCGCCGCCGACGGTCATCTCGCCGACCGACAGATGGATGGGGAAGGTCGTTCCGTCCTTGCGGCGGCCGAACACCGCGCGGCCGATGCCGATGATCTTTCGTACGCCCGTCGCCAGGTACCGCTCGATGTATCGGTCGTGTTCCTCGCGATATGGCGACGGCATCAGGATGTTCACGCGCTGGCCCAACACCTCCTCTTCCGTGTATCCGAACAATCGTTGAGCCGCCGGATTGAAGGCTTCGACCCGGCCGCGCGCATCGATCAGGACGATGCCATCGACGGCGGACTCGACGACAGCCCGCCAGCGGGCTTCGCTGTCGCGCAGTTGCTCCTCTAGCTGGACCCGAGTGGTGAGATCGTGAATGATCCCCGTGAACTTGCGCTCGCCGCCGACCGACATCTCGCCGACGGAGAGATGGATGGGGAACGTGCGACCGTCCTTGCGACGGGCGATGACCTCCCGACCGAGGCCGATGATCCTGGGCACGCCCGTGGTCAGGTATCGCTCGATGTACCCGTCGTGCTCGTCGTGATACGGCGCCGGCATCAGCATGCTGACGTTACGGCCCATCACGTCGGCCGCGGCGTAACCGAACAAGCGCTCCGCGGCCGGATTGAAGGCTTCGATGCGACCGCGAGCATCGATGACGACAATGCCGTCGACGGCGGATTCTACGATGGCCGCCAGAACGCGAGCCGCGTTCTCTCCCAGCTTGAGATTCGTGGGGTCTGACATCTCCGAGGAGGCGCCTCCGAGCGCTCGCCGACGAGCTTATCTCAGCTCGTAGCCCTGCGACGCGGGCTTTCGCGATTATTTCGGCCTGCCGACGGTCGCCGTGGCACGGAGTGTGCTCTCCGCTCGGCCGTGCACGCCGCCACATCCGCCGCCAGGACGATCGCGGAGCGCATCGCTTCTGCAGACACGGGCTCCGCATTGGACCGGGCGGTTGCCGAGTTTGCGGATGTATTGAGAGGCGTCCCTAACCAGGGTGTGGCCGAATTCACCCCAGCCGATCACGAGGCGCTCAAGGCGCTTGCAGAGCGCGTCATCGACCGAATCGAGGACCGCCTGGCCGCGCACCACGATCGCGCATCGATTCAGCAGGACCTTGCCGGCGCCATCTACCGGATCCGTCGAGAGCTGGAGGAGATCGATCGCTGGCAGCGTCATTACCAGGGAACGGAGGGGCCGGCTTCCGGGAGGGCATCATGATTCAGATGAAGAACATTCTCGTGGCCACCGACTTTGGCGAAGCGGCCGACGCCGCGCTGGCCTACGGCCGCACGTTGGCGCGCACCTTCGGCGCCACGCTGCACGTGATCCACGTGGCCGAGAATGTGATCATGAGAAACGCGGGTCTGGGTGGCGAGAGCTACATCACGCTGCTGCCGGATCTGCAGCGCGACATCGAAGCGTCGGCGCGCAAGCAGCTCGACGAGCGGCTCATTGACGACGACCGGCCCGCGATCCCGACCAAGAGCAGCATCGTCACATCGATCGTGCCGGCACGATCGATCGTCGAGTACGCGAAGAACGCCGGCATCGATCTGGTCGTGATCGGGACGCACGGCCGGGGCGGCCTCACTCGCCTGTTCATGGGGAGCGTGGCCGAGCGGGTCGTCCGCACCTCGCCGTGCCCGGTGCTGACCGTGCATCATCCGGAGCGCGAGTTCGTACTGCCGGATGCGCTGGTGGCCACGACCAAGGCCTGACGTGAAGCGCAACGTGTTGCGGGTCTTGTGCCCGGTTGATTTCTCAGAGTCCTCGCGTCGGGCGCTCAGGTATGCCGCCGCGGTGGCCGGCCTGTATGGCGGGCGATTGACGGTGCTCTTCGTGGAGGACGCCCTGCTCGTGTCGGCTGCCGCGGCTGGCTACGACCCACGCGTCCTCGCGAAAGCCTCGATGAGAGAACTGCGCCGGTTCGTCAGCCAGGCGATTGGACGAGCGCGTGCACGGTCGGTCGAGTGCGCGGTGTCGCTCGGCGTCCCAGCCCGCGAGATCGAGAAGGTCGCCACGCGGCTTCGCGCCCACCTGATCGTGATGGGCACGCACGGTCTCCGCGGTCCGAAGCGGCTCTTCTTCGGGTCGACGACGCGTGACGTGCTGAGGCGCGCCACGGTGCCCGTGTTGGCGGTGCCGCGGGCCGCCGCGCGCCGGCCGCCGGCGTCATGGCCCGGCGATCGCTTTCTCGCGGGCATCGAGCTCGGCAGCAACGCCCGGACCGACGCGCGGGCCGCCGCGACATTCGCCCGCGGCTTCGGCGCGGCCTTGCTCCTGGTCCACGTCCTGCCCGACCTTCAGGCGCCGTCCTGGGTCCGCGCACGTCCGGGCGAGCCCGAGAGCCGCCGCGTGGCCAAGGCCCGGATGCAGCTCAAACGCGTCATGGCGGGGCTCGGCCCTCGAGTCCACGCGGAGCCGTGCGTGCTCGTCGGAAACCCCGCCGACACGATCTCGGCCGAGGCCGCCCGCCTGCGAATTGGACTGATCGTGCTTGTTCTGCGAGGTGCCCGCGGCGTGTTCGGCGCGCGTCCCGGGTCGATCGCTTATCAGGTGCTCTGCCAGGGGCTGGTGCCGGTGGCCGCCTTGCCGAGCCGCTTTCGCCCCCGTGGTCCATCAGTAGTCAAAGCGGCCCTCCGCGCGCTTGGGTCGACGACGTTTCTCTAGACTACTGCGTCACCCTCACGACCATAAGACATACGTGTACCGCAGTGCTGTCTCGTCGCTGGTCAGAACGCCTGGGGCGTTAACTCTCGAAGTCGGGCCCTCTTGACGGCCGCGTCATGCGCAGGGCGTTGAGAACGGCAAACAGATCGATCGCCTCTTGAAACACCGCTCCGGCCACAGGTGAGAGCAGGCCGAAGGCGGCCAACATCATTCCGGCCCCGCTCAGCGCCATGCCGCCAATCGCGCTTTGCAGCGCCACGCGCCGGAGACGAAGACTGAGGTGGATGAGCTCATCGACCTTCGACAACGAGCTGTCGATGATGACCACGCGCGCGGCTTCAGTGGTCACGTCGCTGTGCAAGCCGAACGCGATCCCCACGGTGGCCGCCATCAAGGCCGGCGCGTCGTTGATGCCGTCACCCACGAACAGCGTCCCCGCCCGCTCGGTTTCCCTGCGGACGATCGCGACTTTCTCCTCCGGCGACGTTCCGGCGTGGATCTGAGCAATCGCCATCAGGTCGGCCAGCCGCCTGACCTCCGCCTCGCGATCGCCGGAGACGACGAGCACGCGGGTAAACCCGTGTTTTGGTCCCAGGTGATCGACAAATCCCCGACTGTCCGGCCGGGGCAGGTCATGGAACCTGAAAATCGCCGCATAGCGATCGTCGATGATGACGACGCACTCGAGGCCCGTCGGCTGGCTCGGTGGCAACTCGAACCGGTTGACCGCATTCGACCGGTTGGTGATTAAGACGGAGAAATCGCCCACCTTCCCGCGCAAGCCCACCCCGGGTTCCTCGCGAATCCACGCCACGTCCGGCAACGGGTATCGAGCATCAGCGGCCGCCTGGGCGATGGCGGCGGCGAGCGGATGACGGCTGTACTGCTCCATCGCCGCCACGACCGGGAGGACGGTATCTCGGGTGAACGGCGGCGCGTACAGCTCGTCGCTCAGGCTCGGACGGCCCAAGGTCAGCGTCCCTGTCTTGTCGAAAATCATCGTGTGACAGCGCCCCAGCTGCTCGAGGGCAGCCGGGTCTTTCACGATGACGCTCCGCCGCGCGGCCGTGGAAATGGCGCCGATGATGGCGACCGGAATGGCAATGAGCAGCGGACACGGCGTCGCCACCACGACGACGCTCAGGAACCGAGTGGGGCTTCCAGACCACCACCACGCGCCCGCCGCCAGTCCAAGGGCCACCGGCGTGTACCAGGCGCCAAGCTGGTCGCCGATTCGACGGAGCTTCGGACGTCGCTCGTCGGCCTCCTGCATGACCTGCATGATGCGCGCATAGCGGCTGTCGGCAGCGATGCGAGTGGCGCGAATCGCAAGCGACGTCTCGCCATTGACGGCACCAGAGAGGACCGAGGCGCCCGGTCCCTTGGAGATCGTGAACGGCTCGCCCGTCAGGTACGACTCGTCCATCGTCCCGTGGCCTTGAATCACTTCGCCGTCCACCGGGCAGATTTCATGAGGGAGGACAGAGAGCTCTTCGCCGACCGCGATCTCGGCAACCGGCACATCCTCGAACCCGCTCCCGCGCCGGCGATGCGCGAGCGTGGGGACGCGGCGCGCCAGCGCGCGCAATACCGAGGTGGCCTCGGCGACCGCATAGCTCTCGAGCGTCTCCCCGCCGGCCAGCATCAGCACCACGATCGCGCCCGCGAGGTACTCGTCGAGCACAACGGAAGCCACGATCGAGATCCCAGCGAGGTGATCGGAGCCAAACTGACCGTGCGCGCCCCGCCAGGCCAGGCGCAACACCAGAGGGAGACCTCCGCCGGCCAGCACGATGAGCAGCGGCAGATTCGCGGCTTGACCGAGCGAGCCGCCTGAGACGAGGTACCGCAGAGTGAGGTAAACAAGGATGCCGGCGAGGCTCAGGAGGGCAATCAGCGCGTTGGTGTCCCTCCAGAACCTCATCGGCAGGGAGCTTAACACTGGTCGTCGAGAACACCGGCAGAGACCGCCGCCGGCGCGACATCGGTGGGGGTTCTGGGAGATTGGTCGAGAGTGGGCGGCTTCAGACAGGAAGTTTTTCCGGACGTGTGGGAAAAACCTCCGCTTCATAACCACTGGGCCGGCTAATTGCCGGCGGGTCAAGTGTTTTCGGCCTGATCTTCGCCATCACGGCCAGCCGATGCTGGCATCGTCGTTGCCCTGTAATCCAACCAAATGTAGTGTCCGGCTTCAACACTAAATGTAGTGTCCGGCTTGAGCCGGACCTGGTGGACAAGTCATGACATCAGCCACGCTCGACACACCGGCGGCCATCCACAATCTCTCGCAGATGAACGGCCCGATGATTCGCCTCCTCAGGACCGAGTCTCTTGGGGGGAATGCCGGCCGGGTGAAGTTGGGCGGCCGGTACTATTCGTGCGCGGCGGCCCACGGTTACGCCGATCCACGGTCTGGCCGGATCGTGGCATTCGGCAACGTCCAAGATGTCCCGCCAGAAATTAGAAAAGGGAACGCGGAATTCATCTTGAAAGTCGCCTTCGGTGGACTCCGCTTTTTCAGGATCGTCCAACTCTTCGCCAACGACGGACCGGACGGCAGACAGCTGTCTCTCGACGCGCGAGAAGTCCTTGAGGAATCTGTACAGAGATGGAACGAGGCACCCGAGAGAGGAACGACACCATGTTGAAAGAGAATTCACACAATGCCTGGGTCCATAAGGTCACGCTGGCGGTGACGATGTTGATCGCGGCCGGTTTCGCACTGACGCAGACGAGCGCGGCAGTCCAGCAACAAACGCCGCCACAGCCGAACGCGGCGCGAGGCCAGGCGATAGGCCCGGCCGCGGGTCAGATGATGGTGAACGAGGGCCAGGCCAGCGCGATGATGGCCGAGCGCCAGCAGATGATGGCCAACATGAAGGCCATGGACAAGAAGCTGGATGACCTCGTCGCGAAAATGACTGCGGCGCGCGGGACCGACAAGGTTGACGCCATCGCCGCCGTCGTCAAAGAGATCGTGGCGCAGCGGACTCAGATGGGCGACCAGATGACATTGATGGATGGCCGCATGATGGGACACATGATGGAGCACATGATGTCGATGCAGGGCGGCATGATGTCGATGATGGGGACCAGCGGTCAGGCAGGCACCACTCAGTCAATGGCGAACTGTCCGATGATGAAGGCTCTCGATCAGGAGGGCTCCGGGGCAAAGTAATGGGGCGGTGTGACATGTTCGAGCTGATTGCTGAGACCACCGAACGACCGCTTCGGGAACGCTCACCCATCTCGAAGTTCGCCGCTCTCGGGCTGCACGTGGCTGTCGTCGCCGGCCTCGCGGGCGTTGCCACGCTGCAGGGCGTCAAGGTGTTGTCTTCGGTGCCCCCGATGACGGCCTTCGTTGTTCCGTCGCCCGTTCCACTGCTCATGCCACCGCCACCGCCGGTGACGCGTCAGGCTCCACGCAAGGTCGAGCAATCCTCAAGGCGTGCCGCAGAATCGGCAGCGCCAGTTGAACTGCCCACCCCGGGCTCGGCCCGCGCCTGACGCCGGCCATGCCGACGCGGTCGCGGGTCTGGCGGGTGTCACGGGTGTCACAGGTGTCGAAGGCGGCGTTGAAGGCGGCATCTTAGGTGGAGCGATTAGCGACGTCGTTGGTGGCCTCGTCTCGGAGCCTGCGCCGCCGCCGCCGACCCGGGAGGCGCCCGTCCGAATCGGTGGTCAGATTCAGGCGCCGTCACTCATACACCGTGTCGAGCCTGTCTATCCTGTCATTGCTTCAGTCGGGCAACTGACCGGGCTGGTCATTCTCGAAGCGGTTGTGGACGAGACAGGTCGGGTCGAGTCGGTCACGGTCTTGCGATCGCGTCATCCACTGCTCGATAACGCCGCCAGTGACGCGTTGAAGCAATGGCGCTACAAGCCGCTCGTGCTGAACCGTACGCCGACGATAGGAAACATTGCACTAACCCGCTTCGCGGGAGGCGGTAGCCCGACGTTCTGATCCTTGTCTCGCGCGTCCGGATTCTCCCACCGAGTCGATCCTCAATCCTCGCATACGCTCCCGTGCGACCGCCTGGAATGGGCCAGGCGCGTGCACAGAGGAGCCGTCGATGACCCCACTTCGGCAGCGCATGCTCGAGGACATGGAGGTGCGGAATCTCTCCCCGCACACGCAACGGGCCTACATCGAGAATGTCGCCCGGTTCGCTCGTCACTTCGATCGGTCCCCCGTCGAATTGGGCCCCGAGGAGATTCGCGCCTATCAGGTGTACTTGGTCCGCGAACGACAACTGGCCCCCAGTTCGCTCGGCATTGCGGTCTGCGCCCTGCGCTTCCTCTATAAAGTCACCCTCAAGCAGCCGTGGGCCTTCGACGACCTGATTCCCGCCCCGAACAAGCCGCGGCGCTTGCCGGTCGTCCTCAGCCCCGACGAAGTCGCCCGCTTTCTGGCGTGCGTCACGCACCCCGAGCACCGCGCCATCCTGACGACGTGCTACGCGGCGGGCTTGCGCGTGTCAGAGGTGGTCCACCTGCGACCCACGGATGTCGACAGCCGCCGGATGGTGATCCGCGTCGAGCAAGGGAAAGGCCAGCGCGATCGCTACGTCATGCTCTCCCCGACGCTCCTCGAACTGTTGCGCGAGTGGTGGCGCGCCCACCGGCCGACCGCGTGGCTGTTTCCCGGCCAGCATCCTGACCAGCCGATCACGAGTCACGCCGTCCGCGAGGCGTGTCAGCGCGTGCATCGTCGATCGCGTCTCACCAAACCGGTCACTCCGCACGCGCTCCGCCATGCGTTCGCGGTCCATCTCCTCGAAGCCGGGACCGACGTGCGCACGATTCAACGGCTCCTGGGCCATCGCAGTCTGGAGACCACCGCCCGCTATCTGCGGATCGCCACGACGCAGGTCTGTGCGACCGCGAGTCCACTCGACCTGCTCCCACGGCCGGTGCCGCTCTCGTCGACGTCCACCACGCCGCCCACCTGCTGACGCGCGCTCGTGGATCGTCCGACGCTGGAGGTGGCGGACATCTTCCGTCGCTACGGCGACACCTATCGGGACGCGGCCGGTTCCTCACTCTCGACCGCTCAGCGGCGGGTGATGACCGCGATCGAGACATGCCGCACCGCCGCCCTCGGCGGGCACGTCGAGCAGTGCGACACGTGTGGCCACCAGCGCATCGCCTACAACTCGTGTCGGAATCGCCACTGTCCGAAAGGCCAATCGCTTGCTCGCGCCGCGTGGATCGAGCCGCGCACGGCCGAAGTGCTCGAGTGCGCATACGTTCACGTCGTCTTCACGATCCCTGCGTCGATCGCCGCCATTGCGCTCCCGAACAAAGCGGTCGTGTACCGGATCCTCTTTCGCGCGACGGCCGAGACCCTCCGGACCATTGCGGCTGACCCCCGGCATCTCGGCGCACAAATCGGGTTCTTCGCTGTGCTTCATACGTGGGGCCAGACGCTGGTCCATCATCCGCATCTGCACTGCGTCGTGCCGGGCGGCGGTCTCTCGTCCGATGGCACCCGCTGGATCGCCTGTCGCCCGGGGTTCTTGCTGCCCGCCCGGGTGCTGTCACGCCTCTTCCGCCGGGTATTCCTGCAACAACTTCAGGCGGCGTTCACGGTCGGCCCGCTCACCCTGACGGGCTCGCTTCAGGCGCTCCGCGATCCGGACGCCTGGGCGCGCTATCTGGCACCGGTGCGGCAGACCGAGTGGGTCATCTACGCCAAGCGGCCTTTTGCCGGCCCGTCACCGGTCCTCGACTATGTCGGTCGGTACACGCATCGGGTCGCCATCTCGAACGATCGGATCCGGGAGATCGACGACGATGACGTCCGCTTTACCGATAAGGACTACCGGGCGAGTCCCGCGCAGTCCGTGAAACCGATCACGCTTGCCGCCACCGAATTCATTCGCCGCTTTCTGTTACACGTGCTGCCTTGGGGCTTTCACCGGATTCGGTATGACGGCTTCCTCGGTCCTCGCCATCGGGCCGAGAAGCTCTCACGCTGCCGCCAGCGTTTGGCGTCCACCCCGACGCCCGCCACCTCGCCGGCCACCGTGACCGCCGCCGCTGACCCGCCGCGCCTTGCTGTCCGGGCACGCGTCTCGATGCGCCTATGCCCGGCCTGTGGGCGAGGTCACCTGATCGTGCTCGACCAACTGCCGCCCACCGCCCGTCCCTCGCTCATCCCGGATACGTCGTGACATCCCCCATCCTCACTCACGGGCGTGCGTCACACGCGCCACTGCCGCGTCACGCATCTCGTGTGTCTCGATCAGGACTCGCCGTGCGTGCCACCGCCACCCCACACGATCCGATTGCGTCGCGGCGCACTTCTGCGCCCCTCCTCTCCACATCGCCCTCTGGCTCCCACGTCTCTGCTCGATGTCCAGTCCTTCGCCGAGGTCCCACGTCATTCAATGCCCATAGCCGACGCATCCGGCTAGCGGTTTCGTCCCATCCGTTTTTCAGTCACCGGCGCGGCGAGCGCACACCTCTCCACCTCCCAACGCTCTCGCGCCGCGCCGCCGACCGAAAAACGCTCTGGATTAGGACCGTCTGGGAGTTAGCATAACGCCCGTTCTCAGATCCGCTCCCCCTCCGACAGCGCGGATTGGCTGTCCCTGAAGCGCCGATTGTGAGACTCCCGCGAGGGATCGTCAAGCACCAGAAGCCTCGTGTGAGGCGTGGCGGCGCCCACGGGCACACCTCCGGCGCGCTGACGCGTCCGCCATCGTCAGGAGCACGGGTCGAACATCGGGGTCTCGTCGCCTACAAGGTCGGCATCCCGCGCGGTGAGCGGCGGCGCGCGGGCAGGACGCGGCGCGGGAATCTCGGCGGGCAGATCCAGATGATGCAGGATCCGCTCGATCACCGCCGCCTGCTCGATGAGCGCCACCAGGCGCAGCCGGCCGCCGCACCGCGGGCAGGCCAGCACGTCGAACCCGAACGTCCGGCTCATCAAGTCGGCCCACAGCCGGTTGTGCCCAGGGCCCCGAGCCGCCGTCGGCGTGTCGCGCGGACCGTGTGGCGTCGGACGAGACGCGATCGCCCCGGCGTCACGACCTGTCGCGGTCGTGTGCGTGACGACCGCCGACCGCCACGCCGCCCGCGGCGCCAGGACGCCGTGATAGAGAATCAGATTGATCCGCGGCCGCGGCACAAGCACCGCCAGGCGTCCCAGAAAGTCGAGCGGATCCCCCTCCAGGTGCGTCGTGCCATCCGCCCACCGATGCCGGAGCTGAAGCCGCACGCGCCCGTCGACCGTCACGCTGAGCCGTTCTCGCGCCACGGGCGGACGCAACGCATAGCGACACACCGCCTCGAGCCGCGCCCGCTGCCCGGCCGGCACCGGCGCTTCGGCCGCCCAGGCGTCCTCCTCGCTGGCCTCGTCGCGATCCCCGAGCCCGCGCCGATCGAGCACGCGCCTGATCCCCGGCTCTACCGTGGCCAGCACCTCCGCCACATCCAGATCCGTGAGGCGAGGCGCCGGGTGAAACGCCAGAGCACCCGCTTCGTCCCTCGCGAAGACGCCGTCCACCACGAGCGCGTGGATGTGCACGTTGAGATTGAGCGCGCCCCCGAACCGCTGGACGATCGCGACCGCGCCCCCGCGGCCGTCCTGCACGCCGTCCCATCGCGCGCGGCCGCGCAGCCAGCCGCACCGCAGAAAGGATCGGAACTCCTGCTCGACAAATCGCGGCAGCCCGTCCCCGTCGCGCAGACTCGCGGCCTGCACGCGGAAGGTCTCGAACTGCTCCCGCACGACCTGGTACAGCACGCTCCCGGCAGGACTCCGCGGTTCGTAGCGGACCGATGGCAGCGCCACGCGCCGCGCTGTGGCGAGCGGCGTGCCAACGAGTGACGGCCGGAATCGCTGGACTTCCGGACGATCGGGTCCGCGAAGGTGGCAGTTTCTGCGTACGCGAACATGGTGGCGTCGGCAGATTCTCTGGCGACAACGCTGGAGCCGTCGTACGGGACAATGATGAGGATGGCTTCAAAGGACCCTGTGTGTGGGATGAGCGTCAGGCCGGACAGTCCCCACCGGCTCGAGTACGCGGGCGATACCTATCTTTTCTGCTGCGCCGGGTGTCTGGCGAAATTCCGCGACAACCCGACACGGTACTTGGAAACGGTTTCGCACCACGTGGGGGCCGGCTTCAGCCGGACCGAAGTCCGCCTGAAGGCGGACGCCACGATAGCTTCGAAACTCTCTGCCGGGATGACCTACACATGCCCGATGCACCCCGAGATCGTCCGCAGCGCCCCCGGCCCATGTCCCCTCTGCGGGATGGCGCTCGAGCCCCGCACGGTGACAAGTGCAGCCGAGGAGCAGAATCCCGAGCTGCGGGACATGACGCGCCGCCTCTGGATCGCGACAGCCCTTACGGCACCGCTCCTGATCTCGGTGATGAGCGACATGCTGCCGGGAGCCGGGACGCTCTTTTCGATGTCCATGAGGACGCAGATGCTCCTCGACCTCGCTCTGGCCACACCGGTGTGCATCTGGGCCGCATGGCCCTTTTATGAACGTGCCGTGTCGTCGGTCGTCCACCGCAGCCTGAACATGTTCACGCTCATCGGGCTCGGCGTCAGCGTCGCGTACGTCTACAGCCTCGTCGCGACCCTCTTTCCGGAGATCTTTCCGGATTCCTTCCGCGCGGAAGGCGAGGTTGCCGTCTACTTCGAGGCCGCCGCCGTCATCACGACGCTCATCCTCCTTGGCCAAGTGCTCGAGCTGCGCGCGAGAAGCCACACGAGCGCTGCGATCAGAGAGTTGCTAGGCCTGGCGCCGAAGACGGCGCGGCGGCTTCGCGAGGACGGACTCGACGAGGACGTTCCGCTCGAGACGGTGCAGGTCGGCGACCGGTTGCGCGTGCGACCGGGCGAGAAGGTGCCGGTCGATGGCGTCGTCCTCGACGGACACAGCCATGTGGACGAGTCGATGATCACCGGCGAGCCCATGCCCGTGGAGAAACAGTCGGGGGACCGCGTGGTCGGCGCGACGATGAACGGCACCGGCGGCCTGGTGATACGCGCGGAGAAGGTCGGGGCCGAGACGCTCCTGGCGCGCATCGTCGCCATGGTGGCCGAGGCACAGCGCAGCCGGGCACCGATTCAGAAGCTCGCGGACGTCGTCTCGGGCTACTTCGTGCCAATCGTCATCCTGACCGCCGTCGTCACGTTCGTCGTGTGGGGACTCGTCGGACCGGAGCCTCGAATGGCGCATGCGCTCATCAATGCCGTCGCGGTGCTCATCATCGCCTGCCCATGTGCGCTCGGACTGGCCACGCCGATGTCGATCATGGTGGCGACGGGCAAGGGCGCGACGATGGGTGTGCTCTTCAGGAACGCGGAGGCCATCGAGAT
The DNA here is from genome assembly GCA_001767495.1 of Acidobacteria bacterium RIFCSPLOWO2_12_FULL_65_11. Lineage (GTDB taxonomy): Bacteria > Acidobacteriota > Vicinamibacteria > Vicinamibacterales > CAVVIG01 > 2-12-FULL-65-11. The sequence goes on from MELA01000141.1 coordinate 21,979, forward strand.
CCTGCGCAAGGTGGACACGCTGGTGGTCGACAAGACGGGCACGCTCACCGAGGGCAAACCGAAGCTGGTGAGCGTCACGCCGGCCCCGGGCGTCAAAGAAGATGAACTACTTCGCCTGGCGGCCAGCCTCGAGCGAGGGAGCGAGCACCCACTCGCGGCCGCCATCGTCAGAGGCGCCGAGGCCAGAGGCCTCGAGCTGGCCGACGCCGAGCGATTCGAGTCGATCACTGGAAAGGGCGTGAAGGGACGCGTCGAGGGCCATGATGTGGCGCTCGGAAACAAGGCGTTGCTCGAAAGTCTCGGCATCGAGGCGCGACCGCTCGTGGAGCGCGCCGAAGAACTCCGGGCGGATGGGCAGACAGTCATGTTCGTCGCGATTGACCGCAGCGCGGCAGGCCTTCTGGGCGTGGCCGATCCCATCAAGGAGAGCACGCCCGACGCGATTGCGGCATTGCACAAAGACGGCGTCCGCCTGGTGATGCTGACGGGCGACAGCCAGACGACGGCCCAGGCGGTCGCCCGGAAGCTTGGCATAGACGAAGTGATGGCCGAGGTGCTGCCGGATCAGAAGGCCGACAAGGTCAAGCGCCTCCAAGCCGAGGGCCGGGTCGTCGCGATGGCGGGCGACGGCATCAACGATGCGCCGGCGCTCGCCCAGGCACACGTGGGCATTGCGATGGGCACCGGCACGGATGTCGCGATGGAAAGCGCGGGCGTGACGCTCGTGAAGGGCGACCTTCGTGGCATCGCACGGGCGCGCGGCCTCTCGCGACAGACGATGCGCAACATCAAGCAGAATCTGTTTTTCGCGTTCGTTTACAACACGGCGGGTGTGCCCATCGCCGCCGGTGTGCTCTATCCGGCGTTCGGCCTCCTTCTGAGCCCCATCATCGCTGCGGCCGCCATGAGCTTCAGCTCGTTGTCGGTGGTCGCCAACGCCCTCCGTCTTCGTCGAGCGGGCGTTTAGCGCGTCACCTCCGGCGCCGGCGCTTGATTGGCGGATAGGTGACACTGGTCCACCGGTCTGTCACGTCGGCAATCGAGTCGAGCGCTTCCCGCACGCGCACCAACTCATGGCGCGACATCTGATATTCGGCCGGTTGCTGCTGTTGGGTTTCCGCCACGAGCATCGAGATTGGCACCGCGAGCGCCTTTGCCACGCGGTCGAGGGTCAGGATCGTCGGATTCGCGTCGCCCCGTTCGATTTCGCCGACGAACTTATAGCTGAGGCCGGATCGTTCGGCGAGCTGTTCCTGAGTGAGACGCCGCCGGGCGCGCAAAGCCTTGACGGCGGCGCCTACGTGTGTCCGGATATCGGTCAAATGGCAGGAGCCTCCCTCGTCGAATTATGGGAAGGCCCTCTGGCTATAAAACCCACTATACGTACTACATCGTAGGATGTTTACGTGCTACACTCCGCGGGCGATGACCGCCGAGCAGAATCTCGCCGCACCGTCGTCGAACGCGCGTGAGTGGCAGGCCTTTGTCGACGCGCTCCAGGTGTTAGTCCTCGTCGCCGATGCGGCGGCGCGTCGACTTACGGAGCGCGCCGAGGTCGAGGCGTGCGGAGACGTCGTGGCCGCAACGAACCGCGTCCTGGAACTGACACCTCGCGTGCTGAAGACACTGCGAACTGCCGCTAGAGCGCCATCCCGGACAGCTTGAGGGCGCCCTTCCTGAGCGCCCGCAGCTTCATGATGTAGAAAATGCGGTCGGCAACGCGAAGTGACGCTCGCGGTGGTGGATCCTTTGGACCGGCGCGTGGTATAAGGAACGTCGATGCGCCGATGGCTGTTGTTAGCCGTGCTCGCCTTGTTGATCGCCGATGCGGGTGGACTCACCGCCTTCGCGGAGACAGAAGCGTGCGCCTTGACTTCAACAACCGATCGCGGCCCGGACGGAACCTGTCCGACGTTTTGCGTCCGTTGCGGTTGTTGCGCGACTCCCATCCTTCACTCCGTTCTTGACGTCGTCGCCACGTTCATCCCACCCGTCGTCGCCCTGCCACAAGCGGCAACCACCGGGCTGCCGTCCGCTATGGGTTCTGAGATCCTTCACGTCCCCAAACTCCGTCTCGCGTAGCTACAGCGTTTTTCACAACGCCGTAGTACGTAGTGTCCGGCTTTAGCCGGACCAGCGGGCGGTCCGCCTGAAGGCGGACACTACAGCGTTGTGAAAAGCGCATTAGACACACACAGTTCGACCGTCTATCCGTTTTTTTCGCAAGGAGCAGTATGTCCAGTCGCTGTGTATGGGCGGTGGGTGTGGCGGCGTTTGTCTGCGGTGGGACCGCTGCAAGCGGCCAGTCCACGCTGACCTATCAACAGGCTCTCACGATGGCGCGAGAACGCGCGCCGAGGGTCGCGATTGCCAGAGCGCGCATTGACGAAGCGCGAGGTCGAATTGTCGGCGCGCGGATGAGGTTTCGCGACAACCCGGTCCTCGATGTCTCTGCAGGCCCGCGGACACTGGAAAGCGAGACGGTGACCGACTTCGAGCTCGGTATCAATCAGATTGTCGAGCTCGGCAATCGTCGGACGGCTCGCATCGACGCGGCTGAAGCCTCGGTCGTGCGCGAAGCCGCGACATCGGACGCCACCATTCGCCAACTCATCCGTGATGTCGCGGTCAGCTTCGTCCGCGGGCAGCAGGCCCAGGCGCGGCTCGATGTCCTGCGTGCTGCGGAGTCGGTGGCGAAAGACGCCTTGGATGCAGCTGACCGCCGCTATCGGGCCGGCGACGTCGCCGTGCTTGACGTCAACGTCGCCCGGGCCTCGGTGGCCCGCGCCACTGCACACGTGCGGGTCGCGGACGCAGACCGCGCAGCGGCGGTCGGTGAGCTGAAAGCACTGCTGGCGTGGACGGAGGGCGCGGATCCAGCGGTCGAAGGCGACCTGCGCGATCGCATTCGGGACGGACTCGCCGTGCAACTCCTGCCAGCCAACGAGCGGCCGGAAGTCAGGATGCTCCTGGCGGAAGCGGCGGAAGCGCAGGCTGACGTCAGGCTCGGACAAGGACTCAAGAAACCCGATCTGGGGTTTGGGCTGCGGTTCGAGCGTGAAGAAGGACATCGAGCTGCCGCCGCGGGTTTTTCAATCGGGCTTCCGCTCTTCAGCAAGGGCCAGGAGCAGATGGCGACCGGTCTGGCGCGGGCCAGCCGAGCGGAGCTGGAACGCGGCGTGGTCGTCACGGAGCTGGAGCTTCGAGCTCGGTCGGCACAGACGGTCTTTCAGATGCGTCTGGCCGCCGCCGAGCCACTCCAACGCGACGTCTTACCGGGTCTTGAGGAGAACGAGCGTCTGGCCCGACGCAGTTTTGAGGTAGGCGAACTGAGTCTGCCCGATCTACTCGTCATTCGTCGTGAATTCGTCGACACGCGCCTGCAACTCGTGGATGCGCTCGCAGACGCCGCAATCGCGTCGATCGACCTGCAGGCCGCAGCGGGGGTACTCCGATGACAACACGACTCGCGGTTCACGTACTGCTGCTCCCGGCCGCACTGAGCGTCTGGGGCTGTCGATCCGACTCGCCCTCGGCCGAGCCGGGCCGTTCAGCGGCGGCCGCCGAAACGGCCGAGACGGCCAAGACAGCAAATCCTCTGTCGCTGCAGATCGACCGAGAAATGCTGCGGGATCTGCGGATCACCACGACGAAGACAGAGGTCCGGCCGGCCGGTGAAGCGATCAGTGTTCTGGGCGAGTTGCGTGTGGACGAGAGGCGTTATGCCGAAGTGGGCTCGCCCATCACCGCCCGAGCCGTCCGACTGCTCGCCTCCCTTGGTGACACCGTTATCGCAGGGCAAGCGCTTGTCGAGCTTCAGAGCGGCGACCTTGCCAAAGCTCGCGCCGATTTCGCGGTGGCGGCAAGTCGCGTCGAGCTCACGCGCCGCGTGCTGGTCAGAAGGCGTGATTTGGCCGCGGAACGAATTACGCCGGAACGCGAAGTTGAGGAGGCTGAATCGCAATTGTCGGTTGCCGAGGCTGAGCTGCGCTCAGCTCGCGCCGCGTTGCAGGCGCTCGGTGTCGCCGCCGACGAGCCGTCCGACGAGCCATCGCACTTCACACTGCGGACACCCATTGCAGGAACCGTCATCGAACGATCGCTCGCGATCGGCCAGATGGTCGATCCCGCCAAGCCGCTGTTCGAAATCGCCGACTTGTCCCGATTGTGGCTGATCGTCCACGCCTTCGAGCGGGACGCCGTGCGGGTGAAGGTCGGCGCCGCTGCGCGCGTCACCCTACCGGCGATGCCCGGCCGCACGTTCGGCGGCACCGTCACGCTCGTCGGAAGCCGCGTGGACGCCGATTCTCGAACCGTTCCTGTCAGGCTCGAATTGGCGAACCCCGGTCAGACATTGCGGCCCGGCATGTCAGCCACTGCGGCCATCCTGCTCTCGGAGACCGCGGGCAGAATTCTGACCGTGCCGGTCGCCGCCTTGCAGCGGGTGCAGGACCAGTGGGTGGTGTTCATCCCGCAGTCCGAAGGCGTGTTCGACATCCGGGCGGTCGGGCGTGGACGCGATCTGAACGGCGAGGTCGAGATTCTGACGGGCTTGCGGCCCGACGATACCGTCGTCGTCGACGGAGCGTTCCTCCTCAAGGCTGAAGCCGACAAAGCTCGCGGTGCCGGCGAACACGAGACGCACTGACGACCATGGTGAAACGTCTCATCGAGCAATCGTTCGCCAAGCCGGGGATGATCCTGTTGCTCGTCGGTGCCGCGATCCTTATCGGCGTCCTGCGGTTGCAGGACCTGCCGCGAGACGTCTTTCCGGATCTGGCGACACCGGTGTTCAACGTGATCGTCCAGAACCCGTCGATGGGTGCCGAGGAACTCGAAACCGGGATTGCGATCCCACTCGAAGTCGCGCTTGCGGGCCTGCCCGACGTGCGCCGCATCCGATCGAATTCGCAACTCGGCGTCGTGCAGGTCACCGTCGAGTTCGAGCCGGAGGCCGACTACTACCGCTCCCGTCAGTTCGTGGCCGAGCGCGTGACTCAGGCCGCCGGCCAGCTCCCGCAGGGAACCGACGCCCCGATGATTTCGAGCCTCACCGGGCGCCTCAATGAGATCTTCGAGTTCACGCTGGAAGCCGAGCCGGGCCAGGCGGATCTCATGACGTTAAGAGATCTCGCCGAGTTCGAGGTCAAGAATCGTCTGCTGGCCGTGCCCGGTGTAGCGGCGGTCGAGCGTCTTGGCGGCTATCTGCGGCAATTCCAAGTACAGGTCGATCCCGACCGGATGTCGGCTCGTCGCATCAGCCTCGACGATGTGCTGCACGCAGTCGAGGAGTCCAACCAGAATGCGGCGGGAGGCTTCGTGGCCCAGGGGCCGATGGAATGGAGCGTCCGCGCGGTCGGTCGCGTTCAAACGGTCGGAGACCTCCAGCAAACCGTCGTCGCCGTCAGAGGTGACGTGCCAGTCTTCCTCGCCGACGTGGCTGACGTGCGCGAAGCGCCGGCCATTCGTCGTGGCGTGGCCCACCGGCTCAAGGGCGAGGTCGTCAGTGCGCGCGTGATCAAGCAGTTCGGGGCCGACACGGTCAGCGTGGCCGCGGGCATTCGCGCGGCCGTTGCCGATCTGCAGCGTGCACTGCCGCCGGGCGTCCAGCTCCGCATCGTGTACGACCAGTCGGCCCTCGTGGGCTCGGCGCTGGGCGGGGTCGGCCGCGCCGTGCTCGTCGGCGCGATCTTTGTCGTGCTTGTGCTCTTCGGCCTGCTCGGCAACGTGCGCGCAGCCCTCATCGTCACGCTCACGATTCCCGTGTCCATTGCGCTGTCCGGCGTCGTGCTGGAGCCTCTGGGCGTCGGGCTGAACACGATGACGCTCGGCGGCCTCGCCATCGCGGTCGGCCTGCTCGTAGACGCGGCCATCATCGTGACGGAGAACATCGTTCACCGGCTGACGACCCATCGTGAGGAGGACGCTCACGCCGTCGTGCAACGAGCGGCACACGAAGTCGGGCGCCCCATCGCATTCGCGACGCTCATCATCATGGCCGTCTTCGTGCCGCTGTTCGGCATGAGCGGCATCGAAGGACGCATGTACCGGCCGCTCGCGGCGGCCGTGATCGCCGCCGTGGGCGCGGCTCTCGTGCTCGCCTTGACGGTCGTCCCGCTGGTCTCCCGCGCCCTCCTCCGCCCGACCCCGCCACACCGACCGGAAGACGTGGCGCTGCTGCGGGCGTTGAAACGCTGGTACGCCCCGTTGCTCGATTGGTGTCTGCGCCGTCCCTGGACCGTTATCGCGCTCGCCGGCGCGATCGCGGTCGCGGCCCTGGCCACGGCGCCTCTGCTCGGCACCGACTTCATGCCGCGTCTTGACGAGGGCGCCTATCTGCTTCAGACCGTGCTCCCACCGGAGGCGTCGCTCGATGAAGTCGATCGGTTGAATCACCGCGTGGAGGATCTGTTACGCGACGTGCCTGAGGTGGAAGATGTCGTGCGGCGGACTGGACGATCGGAGCGAACCGAGGATCCGATGCCTCACACGATTTCGGACGTGCTCGTCGTGCTCAGGCCATCGCGGAACAGGTCGAGCGATGCGATCGAGGATGACATGCGGTCCCGCGTCGGCCACCTTCCGGGCGTCAGCGTGCTCTTTACGACGCCGCTCGGCATGCGGATCGACGAAGGACTCGGAGGCACACCGGCCGACCTGGCGCTGAAGGTCTTTGGCCCCGACCTCGACCAGCTGACGACATTGGCCGAGCAGGCCAGAAGAATCATGTCAGAAGTCCGCGGGGTCACCGACCTGCGAATGGAACAGGCCACCGGGCTGCCGCAATTGCGAATCACCGTCAATCGACAAGCCGCCGGCCGCGTAGGGCTGGCGCCGGGCGATGTCATTCGGGCCATTCGGGTCGGTCTTGTGGGACAGCAGGTGTCCGACGTCTGGCTTGGGCAACGACGCTTTGACTTGATCGTCCGACTCTCCGACGACCGTCGCGCCGATTTCAACGCGATTCGGTCGCTTCTCGTGGATGGCCACGATGGCACCCGCATTCCGCTCGGGCAGCTCGCAGACATCGAACAGTCCTCTGGTCCGGGAGCCATCCGTCGCGAGAGCGGCAGCCGACGCCTCGCGGTCGAGGCCACCGTGTCGGGACGCGACCTGGGAGGCACGGCTGCGGAGATTCGGGAACGGGTGGCACGTGAGATGCGACTTCCAACGGGTTATTTCTTCGACCTGGGCGGTCGCGTGGAGAATCAGGCGCGCGCGACCCGCTCGTTATTGATCGCCATCGGGCTCGCGTTGTTCGCCGTGTTCATCCTCCTGTACGGCGCTCTGGGGTCGGTCGGCGAGGCGGCCCTGATTCTCTCCACGGTGCCCATGGCCCTCATCGGCGGCGTCGTTGCGCTCTTCCTCGCTCGCGAGAGCTGGAATGTCTCCTCGCTGGTGGGGTTGATTGGACTCTTCGGGATCGCCGTGCAGAACAGCCTTGTGCTGATCACGCAGACCCGAACGTTGATGGCTGAAGGCCACGAGTTTCGTCAGGCTCTGCGCGAGGCGAGTATCGGCCGCGTTCGGCCCAAGCTCATGACCGCCGGAACCGCGATTCTTGGCCTCATGCCGCTCCTGGTACTTCGCCTCCACGGAACGGAGATCGAGCGGCCGCTGGCCATCGTGATGATCGGAGGACTGGTGACGTCGACGTTGTTCACGTTGCTCGTGCTGCCTGCGCTGTACGTGATGGCCATGCGATCTCGTTATCAAAGAGTCTGAAGCCGCGAGTTGTGAGCTGGCCTCTCAGCTCACCGCATACGCGCAGGCTCGACCTTCCCGTATCGCAGGTACAAGGTCGGCACCACGATCATATTGAGCAACGTAGAGGTCGTGAGGCCGCAGAGGATCACGATCGCCATCGGCGTCTGGATCTCGCTGCCGCTCCGGCCGCCACCGAGCGCGAGCGGAACGAGCGCCAGCCCCGCCGCCATCGAGGTCATGAGGATCGGCACGAGCCGCTCCTGAGCCCCCCGTTCCACAGCCTCGCGGACATTGGTGACGCCCTCCACCTCCATCAGATGCCGGATGTGCGAGACGAGCATGATGCCGTTGCGCGTGGCGATACCAAAGAGTGTGATGAAGCCGATCATCGACGCGACGCTCAGCACGCCCCCGGATAGAAACACGCCAGCGACACCGCCAATCAGCGCGAGCGGGAGGTTGATCATGATCAGCACGGCGTCGCGCGATCGCCCGAACGCGAGCACCAGCAGCATAAAGAGGCCCGCCACGACCCCGACGCCGAGCACCAGCAGCCGTTGCGACGCACTCTGCTCGCTCTCGAACTGACCGCCGTACTCGACGCGATACCCGGCGGGCATCGGCACCGATTGCCCGACCGCCGTTCGGATGTCGTCCACGACGCTGCCCAGATCTCGGCCGGCGACGTTGCTCGAGACGACGATGCGGCGCTGGACGTTCTCGCGGAGAATCATGTTCGGGCCCTGCTCGCGCCTGACGTCGGCGAGCACGCGGACCGGCACCGGTACCCCAGCAGGCGTATCGATCGGTAAGTCGGCGATCCGCTCGAAGTCAACGCTGCTCGCCCCATCAAATTTTACGACCAGGTCGAAGGCTGTGCCGCGGTCGAAAATGCGTCCCACGGTGGCGCCCGCGAAGCTCGTCTCAACGGCTTGGGCGACATCGTCGGCCCGCAACCCGTAGCGCGCAATCGCCCCTCGATTGAGCACGAAGCGCACAAACGGCACGTCCATCTGTTGTTCGAGAGAGAGGTCCGCCACGCCCGGCACCGCCGTCATCGCGCTCTGCACACGCTCGCCCAGCCGTCGCAGGGTGCCCAAGTCGTCGCCAAACACCTTCACGGCGATGTTGGCGCGCGTGCCCGAGAGCATGTGGTCGATGCGATGCGAGATCGGCTGGCCAATCGTGACGTTCGTCCCAGGCAACGTGGAGAATCCACGACGCAATTCCGCCAGCAGTTCCGCACGAGGACGACCTGTTTCGCGCAGACCGACGTCGATCTCGGCGGCTTCGACGCCCTGCACGTGCTCGTCGAATTCGGCGCGACCGGTCCGCCGCGCGGTCGCGACGACCTCCGGCTGCGCCAGCAGAATCTGTTCGACGCGACCGCCAATCTCGTCCGCCTTGGCCAACGACGTTCCCGGCAGCGTGTTGGCCTGAATCGTCAGGCTGCCTTCGTGGAAGTCTGGGAGGAACGCCGTGCCCGCGCGCGTCATGGCAACGGCGGCTCCGACGAGCAGAACCGCCGCCACGGCTGTCACGGCGAACGGGTGATCCAGAGCGAACGGGAGAACGCGCGCGAATCGGGTCTTCAGCGTGCGCGCCAGCCAGCCGTCGTGTCCGCGCGCGATGGATCGCGCCTTGGGTAGAAACGCGAACGACAGCGCGGGCGTGACGACGATGGCGACGATGAGCGACGCCAGGAGCGACACGATGTAGGCGAAGGCCAACGGCGCGAGCAGCCGTCCCTCGACTCCCGACAGTCCGAAAATGGGCAGAAACACGAGCACGATGATGATGGTCGCGAAGACAATCGATGTGCGGATCTCAATCGTGGCGTCTCGGACGACGTCACGGCTCGGTCGCCGCTCGGCCTCGGGCCTCGCCTGATTCTCACGCAGGCGTCTCACGACGTTTTCCACGTCGATGATGGCGTCGTCGACCAGCGCGCCAATCGCGATGGCCATGCCCCCGAGCGTCATCGTGTTGATGGTGGCGCCAAAGGCGCGAAGCACGAGGATCGCGGCGGCCAGCGACAGAGGCATCGCCGTCAGCGTGATCGCGGCCGCGCGCATGTTGGCGAGAAACAGCAGGACGATCGCGACGACGAGCAGCCCGCCGTCACGGAGCGCGTTGACGACGTTGCGGACCGCGACCTCGATGAAGTCGGCCTGCCTGAAGATGCGACGGTCGATCGTCATGCCCTCAGGCAGCTCGCGCTGCAAGGCGTCGAGCTCGCGATCGAGGCGCGCGGTCAGCTCGAGCGTATTGGCGCCCGGCTGCTTCTGGACGCCGACGATCACCGCCGGCTTGCCGCTGCGGGATCCTTCACCCCGCTTGAGGGCGCCGCCTTCACGCACCTCCGCCACGTCGCGAATCAGGACCGACCGCGACCCGCGAAGGGCGACGACGCTGCCGCCGATCTCCTCCGGGCTGCGGACGCGTCCGATGGTTTGCAGGACGTACTCCTGCGGCCCCTCCGTGTAGATTCCGGCGGAGGTGTTCTGGCTTGCGCCGCGCGCCGCGTCCAACAACTCGGTCAGCGAGATGCGGTTCGCCCGAAGCTGTTCTGGGTGCGCGATGATCTGAAATTGCCGTTCGGCGCCGCCGATTGGCGTCACTTGAGACACACCGGTGACGGCGAGGAGCCGCCGGCGCACGACGGTATCGGCGATCGTGCGAAGCGCCAGCGGATCGTCGGCGTCGGAGGAGATCGCAAAAAACAGGATTTCGCCCATGATCGAGGAGATGGGCGCCAGGATCGGCCGCTCGACCTGAGGCGGCAGGCTGCCGCTCACAAGCGTCAGCTTTTCGGCCACGACCTGCCGCGCGGCGAAGATGTCTGTCCCCCACTCAAACTCCACCCACACGACGGCGATGCCGACGGCCGTGGCCGACCGCACCCGACGCACGCCCGATGCGCCGTTGATGGCGCTCTCGAGCGGAAATGTCACGAGCGACTCCATCTCGTCTGGCGCCATCCCGTGGCCTTCGGTGAGAATCGTCACCGTCGGCGCCGTCAGATCCGGAAAGACATCCACCGGCATGTCGCGCGCCGTCCAGGCCCCACCGGCGAGCAGCAGGACCGAGAAGGCCAGCACCATCCAGTGATGATCGATCGACCATTGAATCAGTCGTTTCATATATCGCCCGTCTGTTCGGCCCAGAGGTCCGGCTGAAGCCGGACACTACAACGTTATAGAGGTCCGGCTGAAGCCGGACACTACAACGTTATAGATGCAGTGTCCGGCTTCAGCCGGACCGGATGTAGTGTCCGGCTTTAGCCGGACCGTGATCAGTGCACGTGGCCCTCGGCCGGCAGCCCCCTGGCCGCCGACGCCAGTTGGATGTCGTAGGCGCCGCGCGTGACGACGCGGTCGCCGGTCCGCAGCCCGCTCTTCACGCCAATCCAATCTCCGTCTTGCGCCGCGATCTCCACGTAGCGACGCGCGAATCGCTCGCCGCTCACGTGCACGAACACGTAGGGCCGGCCGGCTTCGATGAGCATTGCGGCTCTGGGGACCGCGGGTACGCGCTGACGCAGACGTTGATACAGCACGGCCGTGCCGGTCTGACCGACGAGCAACTGTCCCCGCGGATTGTCGACTTCGAACTGGATTGGCAGCGCGTGTGTCGCGGGATCGATGACGCCGGCGTCGTGGATGTGATGAGGCTGAAGGACCAGCGCGTCGGCGCGGCCGGCAATCTCGAGCGCCAGCCCTGTGATGTCTCGTGCCAGGGACGCATCGGCCGCCGGAACCTGCGCCTGGAGCGCGACGCGATCGGTCCGGACGATCCTGAAGAGCGGCGCGCCTTCCTCGTACGACGCGCCACGCGTGGCAAACACCTCTGTCACGCGGCCGGCGATAGGCACTCGCAGGACAAAGGCGTTGCCGGCCGCGGCGCCCCCGCCCGTGCCGAGCGTCTCGTCCCGCTGGGCCAGTCGCGCCTCGGCCGCCCGCAGACGCGCCTCGGCCACCGCAACCGCCCGGCGCGCATCCTCGACCCGTCTGGCTGGGACCGCACGATCGGCGAGCAGGCGTTCGGCCCGTGCCTGTTCCGCCCGGGCGGCTTCGGTCGCGGCCTGCGCTTCGGTGACGGCCGCCGCCAGGGTCGCGCGATCGTCGCCGGCCGCCAGGCGCGGCTCGATGCGTCCAAGCGCCTGATCCGGGCGCACAGCGGCCCCGACCGACATCAACTCGTCGGCCATGAACCGGCCGGCAGCAGGCGCAGCGACAATCGCTTCGCCGCCGGTCAGCGGCTCGATCGCCGCAGGAACCCGGATGGCGGTTCGCAGCTCGACTTCGCGGACCAGTTCGGTCGCAAAGTCGTTGGTCCACTGCTGTTCCTTCAGATAGGCGATGGCGGTGGGGTCGTCGGCCGGCCGCTCGACGGCGTCCTCGTTGGCGGCGCGGTCGTCGGCAAACACGGTGACTGCACCAAGCTCGTGGCGATCCGACAGGCCGGGCGCCTCCACGATCACTCTCCAGCGATATCGGCCGGCCGCGGGCGGTGCGCCTTCGACGCGGAAGGCGCCGGGCCGGGACGGCTCCAAGCCGTTCAGCACGACGGGGGGACCGCCGCCCTCCGGTGTGAACTCGATCCGTGACCGCCCGGCGCCCAGCGGCTTGAAGTCGCCGAGCATCGTCAGGTGCACGGCAAAGAGCGCGGGCCGATCGGCGACGAGCCGCGGATACTCCATGTAGAGCTCCGTCTTGTCCGTCCAAGCGGTCACGTTCAACGAGGCCGGCTCGGTTTCGACCGGTGCACTTCGCGGGCCGCACGCCACGTTCAATATGGTGGCGAAGATCGCAGCGGCGATCGTGGTGACAGGGGCGCGTTGTGTCGTCATGAGGGAATCTCCCAACCGCTCAGAAACTCCAGTTCAATCTCCGCCTGCCGTGTCGCTGCATCGAGTGCGGCCTGACGGAGACGAGCAGAGGCGCCCGTTCGGTAGGCATCCAGCAGCTCGAGGATGCCGCGCTCGCCCGCGTCGTAGCTGACCTGCGCAATCCGCTCGATCCGATCGGCGCCGGCCACGGCCGCCGACCGATACCGTTCCGCTGCCTCGCGTCGTTCCACGACGACCGAGCGAAGTGCGGTGATCTCGGCCCGAAGGGCCACGCGGAAGGCCTCGACCCGTGCTTCGGCTTGTACGGCCTTGGCGCGCGCGAGGGCGCGTTCCGGGCGGGATCGGTCAAAGAGAGGAACAGTCGCCTGGATCATGACCACGCTTCCGAGGTCGCCGCCTCCAAGCGTCGACGACTTGGCCCCGGCCACGACCTCAGGATCGGGAATGCGCCGGCGCTCGGCGGCGCGTTCAGACAAGGACGCCGCGTCGATCTCCCTGCGCAGCGCGGCGAGCTCGCCGCGCCTCGATTCTGCCCGCTCCACCAGCGCCTCGATCGGCGGCAGAGACGGCCGCACGGTCGAGAGGTCCACCGCCTCGATCCGCGCAGCCTCGCGTGCATCCGCAAAGAAGCCGGCGAGAGCCGCCTGGGCCCACGCGCGATCCGTGGCGGCCACGGCGCGGTCGGCATCGAGGTCGAGCACCTCGCGCTCGGCGCGGAGCCGATCGAAGCCGGCCGCATCGCCGGCAGCCTCTCGCGTGGCGAGAACGCCGGCGAGGTCGCGCAACCGGTTCCGCGCCGCCGTCAGCTCGCGTTCGCGCACCTGCGCCGCGACGAGCTCGGCGAACGCCAGCCGCACGTCGGCTCGCGCGCGTCGGAGCTGGTCATCGACTCGGCTGGCGCTCGCTTCGGCCAGCGCGCCCGCGGCCTGAACCTGCAGCCCGCGATACCCGCTGATCGGCAGCGGCTGCGCCACCATCGTGATGGTTTCAGTGACGCCGGTGACCGATTCTCGGTCGAACGTCACGCGCGGGTTCGGCCAGCGCCCCACCGTCAGGGCGTCGGCACGCGCGACGTCGACGACCGCGCGCATGGCCCGAACCCGCGGGCTGTTGGGGGAGAGCCGCGCCAGAACCTCGGATTCGGTCAGCGACAACGATTGGGCACCGGCCCTCGACGGCAGCCAGGCCGTCGCCAGCACGGCGCAGAGCACCACTGCGCGCATAACACCTCGGAATGAACGTGAACGACGACAGACGACGGGTGAGCCCGTCAGATCAGATCAGGCGGGAAGGCGGCGGAGGAGCGCGTGACGATACGTGTCGGCGCGGGGGGCCGTGCGGCGGCGGCGCGTCGATGCTGGATATCGCGATACAGCCGCGCGGCTCAGGAAGGGTGTCGACCTCCACCGCGGCGATCGCCTGGACGAGGGAGAATTCATGCGTCGCCGGTTCGATGCCCACGTCGTCGAACCAGACGACCCGCCCTTCGCCGTGAGAGATTTCCGCCCCATCGCGATCGTGCGCCTCGAAATGCCGGTGGGCGACGGACCGCGGGTGGCCGGCATCGGCCTCGTGGAGATGTTCTGGCGGAGCGGCAGCGGACGAGAAGACGAGGGACGAAGCGAGTGCGAGAGCGAGCCGCGCGCGCCCCGGTGACGGCATGACCTCCAGATTATGCCATCCCGGACACCTTGAGCGTGCCTTTTCTCAGCGCTCGCAGTTTCATGATGTAAAAGATGACCGGCGTGATGACAAGCACGTGGACGGTTGACGTGATCATTCCGCCGATGATCGGCGCGGCGATGGGCTTCATGATGTCCGCCCCCACCCCCGTGCTCCAGATGATAGGGATGAGACCGGCCATGACGACGCTGACCGTCATGAGTTTGGGGCGAAGGCGGAGCACCGAGCCGGCGATGGTGGCCTCGCGGATGTCGTCGGCGGTGATGTCACCCCCTCGGCGCAACCGCCGATCGAGCGCCTCGTGCAGATACACCACCATCACGACGCCGGTCTGCACCGCGACGCCATAGAGCGCGATGTACCCCACCCAGACTGCGACGGAGAAGTTGTAGCCGAGCACCCATTGGAGAATCACGCCTCCCGTCATCGCGTACACGACCGACAGCATCACAATCACCGCCTCGGAGGCCGAGTGGAACGTCAGATAGAGCAGGATGAAAATGATGAAGAACACGAGGGGAACCAGGAGCCTCAGCCGCTCGCGCGCCCGCACCTGGAATTCGTACTGACCCGTCCACTGAAGCGTGTAGCCCGGCGGGAGCGCGACGTTCTCGGCCACGGCGCGCTTGGCCGCCTCGACGTATCCCCCGATGTCGCGTGTGGCCGTGTCGACGTAGACGTAGCCGGCGAGCTGGCCGCCCTCGTCCCGGATCATCGCAGGGCCGGGCATCAACACGATCTCGGCAAGCTCGGCGAGCGGCACCTGCGCGCCCATTGGCGTTCTGACAAGCACGCGCTCGAGCTGGGGCAGGTCCTGCCGGAAGCCGCGCTCGTACCGGACGTTGACCGGATAGCGCTCGCGCCCCTCGATCGTCTTTGTCACGTTCTGTCCGCCGACGGCCGCTTCGATGACGTCCTGCACGTCACCGCTCGTCAGGCCGTGCCGCGCGATCGCCTGGCGATTGATGCGAATGTCCGCGAAGTATCCTTGGGCGACCCGCTCCGCGTAGACGCTGCGCGTGCCCGGCACCCTCTGGAGCGCCCGCTCGATCGCCTCGCCCAACCGCTGGATCTCGTCGAGGTTGGCGCCGAAGATCTTGATGCCGACCGGCGTCTTGATGCCGGTCAAGAGCATGTCGAGGCGATTGCGGATCGGCTGCGTCCACACGTTCGGCAGTCCAGGAAATTGCAGGTCCGCGTCCATCTCTGCCTGCAGCTTCTCGAGCGTCATCCCGGCACGCCATTGGTCCTTCGGCTT
Organism: Acidobacteria bacterium RIFCSPLOWO2_12_FULL_65_11; assembly: GCA_001767495.1. Classification (GTDB taxonomy): domain Bacteria; phylum Acidobacteriota; class Vicinamibacteria; order Vicinamibacterales; family CAVVIG01; genus 2-12-FULL-65-11. The sequence continues at coordinate 37,479 of MELA01000141.1, forward strand.
GAGGGTCACCGTCGTGTTGACCATGCCCATGGGCGAGTTATCCGTCGACGTCGTTGCTCGACCGACGGTGCCGAAGACCCGCTCGACCTCAGGGTACTGTCGCAGCATCCTGTCCTGGACCTGCAGCAGCCGCGTGGCCTCGGTGATCGAGAGGCCCGGCGGAGACGTGGGCATGTAGAGCTGCGAGCCTTCGTAGAGCGGCGGCATGAACTCGCTGCCGATTGCGAAGAGCAACGGAATCGTGAGCGGCACGACCGCAAAGTTGATGACGAGCGCGGTCCATTTCCAGCGGAGCGCGAGTCGGATGGTGGGGTCGTAGATCGCAGCGAAGAGTCGCGAGAGAGGGTTGACCACTCGGGCCTGAGGCGGCGGCCCCTGATGAAGATGGTCATCAGGACGGGCACGAGAGTGATCGACAGCGCCGAGGCGAACACCATCGCGAACGTCTTGGAGAACGCGAGCGGCCGGAACATCCGGCCCTCCTGCGCCTCGAGCAGGAACACCGGCACGAACGAGACGATGATGATGGCGAGCGAGAAGAAGATGGCGCGTCCGACCTGCTTGGCGGCAGCCACGATCGCCTGCGGTTGATCCGCGTACGCCACGATCGCCCCATCGTCGGGCTCCGAGACGGAGCGGTACGCGTTCTCGACCATCACGATGGCCGCGTCGACCAGCACGCCGATGGCGAGCGCCAGGCCGCCGAGCGACATGATGTTGGAGGTGACGCCGAGGTAGTACATCGGGATGAACGACGCCAGGACGGCAATCGGCAGCGTGAGAATCGGAATCAACGCCGATCGGAAGTGGAACAGGAACAACGCGATCACGACCGACACGACGATCGCTTCTTCGATGAGCGTGCGTCGGAGGGTCCCGATCGATTCATTGATGAGGCGGGAACGATCGTAGGTCGGGACAATCGTGACGCCGGCGGGCATCGAGCGCTGAACCTCCTGCAACCTGGCCTTCACGGCGTCAATGACACGGAGAGCGTTTTCGCCCACACGCATGACGATGATGCCGCCGACGACTTCACCCTTGCCGTCCAGTTCGGCGGCGCCACGGCGGATGTCTGGGCCCAGCTGCACGCGCGCCACATCGCGGACGCGTACCGGCGTGCCGCGCGGGTAGGCGCCAAGCGACACGCTCTCGATATCGGCGATCGAGGTCAGGTAGCCACGCCCGCGCACCATGTACTCGCGGCCCGAGAATTCGAGCAGTCGTCCCTCGACGTCGTTGTTGCTGGCCTTGATGGCCCGGACCACGTCGCCGATGCCAATATCAAAAGCGGCAAGCTTATTCGGATCGACATTCACCTGATACTGCTTGACGAAGCCGCCGATGCTGGCGACCTCAGCAACTCCCGGCACCGAGGCCAGCCAGTAGCGCAGGTACCAGTCCTGAAAGCTGCGCATCTCGGCGAGCGTCCGCTGGCCGGACTCGTCGACCAGCGCGTACTCGAAGACCCAGCCGACCCCGGTGGCGTCTGGACCGATCGCCGGATTGACGCCCTCGGGCATTTGGCCGCGGATGCCCTGGAGGTACTCGACAACACGGCTCCGAGCCCAGTACATGTCGGTGCCGTCCTGGAAGATCACATAGACGTAGGAGATGCCAAAGTCCGTGAAGCCGCGCACGGCCTTGACGCGTGGCGTCGAAATCAGGCTGGAGACGATCGGATAGGTGATCTGATCCTCGATGAGATCCGGGCTTCGACCCATCCACTCGGTTGAGACGATCACCTGGACGTCTGAGATGTCGGGGACCGCATCGAGCGGCGTTCGGGTCATCGCCCAGACGCCCCAGAGCGTCAGCACGATCGTGCCGATGGAGACGAGGAAACGATTGGCGGCGCACCAGTCGATGACCTTTTCAATCATGGTTCGTTTCTCGCGGGGACGAGCACGTCATCGCGCCACGACGGCGAGTTGTCTGCTTCCGAGGCGCTGGCCGCCGCGTGTGACCGTGACGGTCGTCTCCCACCGGCCGGGCGTCATCAGCTGGCCTCTGCCTCGATACACCCCGCCGCCCGCCGGCGACAGCTTCACCTCAGTGCTCATTGCCGGCATGTTCATGGCCGGCATCGCCGGCATGAGGAACTGCACGCTGACGTCCGCGCCATCGACGGGTGCGCCCGCCGGATCCTTCACCGTCACCTCGAGCTGGTTGTCGCCCGCCCTGGGCGGATCGGGTTGACTGCGAAGCGCGATGTCGAGACGCTCGCGCGAGCTTGCATCGGGCGCGGCCGGAGAAGCATCGAATCCCCGCAGCGACGCGCGAAGCTGGCTCTCCGAGTCGAGGAAGAACGTGGCGCCGGTCGCGACCTGCTCTCCGGCCTCGAGACCCTCGAGAATGTGAACGTCAGACGCCATGCGTTGGCCGGCTTTGACGCGTCGAGGCTCGAAGTACCCGTCGCCCTTCGCGACGAACACAATCTGCTCGGCTCCCGAGTCAAGAACGGCGTCGGTGGGCACGACAATGCCCGTGCCCGGCGCGGTGGTGATCTCGACATTCGCGTACATGCCGGGCTTGAGCCGGCCGTCGCCGTTCATGAACGCGAAGCGGACCTTGTTGGTGCGCGTCTTTTCGTCAACGTAGGGGTAGATATAGAGGACCTCGCCGGAGAAGCGCTCGCCCGGGTAGGCATTGAGCGTCACGGCGGCGTGGCCGCCGACCTTGACGAGCGGCAGCTCGGCTTCATACACGTCCGCCTCGATCCACACGATCGAGAGGTCGGCGATCGTGTACAAGCGCTGTCCGGCCATCACCCGCGACCCCTTGAGCACCTGCTTGTCCATCACGACGCCGTCTGCCGGAGACCGGAACGTGAGCGTGTCGGGAGCTTCGCGCCGCTCGTCAAGGGCTGCGAGTGTCTCGGGGGGGAAATCCCACAGCTGGAGCCGGCGCCGAGCGGCCGCGACGAGCTGGTCCGCCCGCTCCCGGGCATCCGAAATCTGCGAGGATTGCATCTGGTCGCGGGTCTTGAGGGCCAGCAAATACTCGTTGGCCGCCGCCAGCAGATCGGGACTGTAGAGCGAAAACAGTGGATCGCCCTTCTTCACGGCCTGTCCGGTGTAATCGACGTAGAGATCGCGAATCCACCCATCGACCTTGAGGTTGACGTCGGCGAGTCGCGTTTCGTCGGCGCGGACGAGCCCAATCAGCCGGACCTGCCGGGCGAGCGTCGCGCGCCGGGCGGCCGCAGTCCGGACGCCAATCAGCTGCTGCCGCCGCGGGTCGATGGCGATCTCGGCGCGAAGTGTGGAGGTGGAGGACGAGGTCGAGGCCGCGGGCGCATCGGTGCTCGGCGACCCGGAGGCCGGCATCCCTTGGCTGCTGGATCGGCCGGTGAAGTCAGTCACGCGAGCTACGAGAGGATCCAGCCATCTCGATCGGGAGGCATAGCCGCCGACTGCGGCTGCCACGATGGTGACGGCGATCACGATGGCCGTGCGCTTCATTGGTTCACCCCGCTTGTGTCGACCTCGGCCAGCATCGCCGGTGCGAGCTCGGTCCCGACCGCCTGCTCGAGATCCGCGGTCGCTCGCTCGAGGTCGCTGAGGCTTCTCGAGTAGTCCAATTCCACCGTCAGCAAGACCCGTTCACTATCGACGACGCCGAGAGCGTCAAGCCGATCGGTTTGATACGCAATGCGCGAAACCTCGAGCGCCTGGCGGGACTGCGGCAGCAGGGTCGTTCTCAAGAGCGCCACGCGCTGCTCGGTGGCCTTCACCCGGATGAACGCGTCCTGCACCGCCAGCCGCACGGCGCTCTCCATCGCACGAAGCTGGGCTTTGGCGGCATCGATCCTGGCGTTGGCCTCGCCGACTCGGGTATCGATGGCGCCGCGCGACCACGGCGCTCGTGGCCATGTGATGCCGACTCTTGCGAGCCAGCCGTCCGTCATGTTGGGTGTCAGCATGTAGCCCGCCTGCACCGAGTAGTCCGGCTTGTAGTCCTGGCGGGTCAGGGCGAGGTCGGTCTGCAGCCGCTCGATCTCGACGCGCATGCGCGCGAGCTCGGGCTGCTGCTCGAGGGCCAGGCGTTGCAGATCCGCGACCTGCGCCAGTAACGTCCGGTCGCGCGGTTCGGTCATCTGTCCGACCGGCGCTTCCGGTGCGCGATCGAGCAGCGTATTGAGTCGCGCCGACGCAAGGTCGGCCTGCAAGTCCAGCACGATGAGGTCGTCATGGAGGCGTGACAGTTCCACGACGCTCTTCAGGACGTCCTGCTGCGAGCTCCGCCCGGTTGCGTACTTGGCCTGGGAGAAGTCCGCGATTTGTCGGAGCACGCCGGCGTTCGCGCGAAGAACCTCGATGGCCCGGCGAGCAAGGAACAGTTCCGTGTATTGCTGTTTGACCTCGTTGAGGATTTGCTGCGCGCGTACGGCGATGTCCGCCTCGGCGACCTGAGATTCCTTCTGCGCAGCCTCGGCCCGCAGGGGGCGCTTGCCGCGGCCGGGAAACTCCTGCGTGGCCATGAACATGTACATGTTGGTGTTGGTCGGGTTGAGCGTGTTCACCGGCCAGTGCCAGATCTGGGTTTCGAGCATCGGCGGGCTCAGAAAGCGCTGCTCGGCTGTCTTGAACTTCGTGCTGTCGAACTGACGCCGCAGGGCGATGAGTGTTGGATTCTTCTCGCCGGCCTCTCGGAGTGCCGCCGGCAAAGAAAGGGGCGGGCCTTCATAGACCCGCGGCCGATCGAGCTCATGCTGTTGGGCCGAGAGACTTTGGGCGCCGACGACGACAAAGACACAAGCAAAGAGCTTCCGCATGACACGCTGCCTTTCCTTGAGATAGCCGCCACACGCCGCACTGCGGCGCGACGCCGATCGATTCGGACGCGTGGTGACGTAGCGTAGTGACGTACGTAGTGTCCGGCTTCAGCCGGACCAGGCAGCGAACGCTAGATCAGAAAGACGGAGAGGACGATGTGCCGGCGTGTTGGAGAGAAGGGAGGTCCGGTGTCAGTCGAAGAGACCAGCCGCACGCGAGCCGGTGCAACAGGAATCGCCGCCGCCACGACGGCCGAAAATGGAACAGCCGATGGGAGGGCAATCCGCTCCTGCTTCGCCGCGACAAAACCATGTGATTGTTGAAGCTGCCCGTCCTCGCAGCATGGCGCCGCTTTGGCTCCTGCCGGGCATGACGAGTCGTGGTGGCCACTGGCGCAGCAGGCCATCTGGGCGTCGGCCCCGTCGAGAGCCGCCACGCAATCTGCCAGCGATCCCCCAGCGAGGACGATCGCCAACACGATCGGCACACCGCGAACGCGCAAGCGGGTCACGAAGGACATTGGGGGTGATTGTCCCATCGAACGCCGGGCCTGTCAAAATCAGGCCGGATTTGGTCCGCCTCAAGGCGGACGCTACATCAAGAGCCGGTCCGCCTGAAGGCGGACACTACACCAAGAGCGGCCATCGCACGATCGCGAACGGCGGCAAACGCCGCCATCTGATCGGCAGGAACCGGAGCGGCCGGTGGTGTGTCGCGCACGGCCGTCAGCGGGTTGACGAACACGCCATTCTTCTTCACGCGGTAGTCGAGGTGCGGGCCGGTCGCGAGCCCGGTGGCGCCCACGCGGCCGATGAGGTCGCCCTGCGCGACGCGCGCGCCGGCACGCACGTCGATCGAGGACAGGTGCAGGTACTCGGTCTCGAAGCCGTTCCCGTGTCGCAGGTGGACCATCCGTCCCGACGCGCCGTTAGCGCCCGCCTGCACCACCACGCCGTCGGCCACGGCCACGACCGGCGCGCCCACCGGCGCCCGGTAATCGACACCGAGGTGCGCGCGCCGCTCGTGAAGGACCGGGTGCAGGCGGCTGCGGGAAAAACCCGACGAGACGGTCGGCTGAAACTTCAGCGGTGAGCGCAGCAGAAAGCGCCGCACCGACACGCCGCGCTCGTCGAAGTAGGCCGGCGAGCCACCCTCGGGGACAAAGCGCACGGCACGCAAGCGGCGACCGTCGTTGTTGAACTCGGCGGCCTGCAGGGGCCCGTAGCCCGCAAAGACATGCTGCTCGCGGAACTCGGTGTCGACCAGCACCCCGAAGGTGTCGCCGGGCTGAAGCTCGGTATTGAAGTCGATCTGACCGCTGAGGACGTCGGCAAGCGCGATCGCCAGCTCGGCTCTCCCCCCGCCGGCGCCTATCGCGCCGAAGAGCGAAGGGACGCTCGGCGTAATGATCCCCTGCACGACCTCGACGCTGATGGTCTTCGGGATCGGCAGCACTTCGGCCAGAAGCGCCGCGTCGCCGGTCGGGCGGCTCACCCGCAGGAAACGATCCTGGTCGATCTCGTACTCGAAACTCTTCAATCGACCGCCGGCCGCCCACCGCTCGATGCGGTAGGGTCGATCGGCGTGGACCTTCCGCACGTCGAACACCGCCTGCGCCCGCGCGAGGAGATCCGCGATTTCCTCGTCTGCCACGCGGCCGGCGTGCAGGAGCCCGCCGAGCGTCGCCCCCGCCGCGACGCGCGCCGAGACCGCGCGCATATCGGCCCTGAGATCGATGTCCTCGAGGTCACCGCGGGTCGCGCGCATACCGCGGTCGCCGGCCGGTCCGACGCAACCGGTTGCGGCCATACACATGACGATCAGGATTGAGTACCGCATACTCCCCAACCTATCGGACGCAGGCTCGCTCAAGCGTAGGCTCCCGGTGATTCTACAGGCGGTGGTAGGTGGCCGCCCAGCGCCGAAGCGCTTCTCGCCGCTCGCATGCCTCCGGGATCTCGTCCAGACGGTCGGACGGCCACGGCAAGCGGTAGGTCCAGTTGACGTCGTTCACCGTCGCCGGTTCGTTGATGCGTTCACTTGTGCCGAAGACGTCTTGGATCGGGAGCATCAACAGATTGGATCCAGAGGCGAAGAGCGCCGCGACCAGGGCGTCACGGATCGTGGGATTAAAGGGCGCATCGCTCGCGGCATCGTTTGATCCCGTCAGCCGCTGTATCGCAGGCACCTCGCCCACCTTCCGGCGCTCGTCAGCCGACAGGTGTTCCCACCAGCAGGCGAGCGGCTCGGTGTCGTGCGTGCCGGAGGTCGCGACCGAAGTGGGCGGATACTCCACCGGATCGATGAACGGCTGTCCCGCCATGCCCCACCGGCGTTCCCAGCGGAACACGCGGAAGCCGGACACGCCGAGTCGCGCGAGTGAGGCGCGCACGAAATCGGGCACGACGCCGAGATCCTCCGCGACGATCGTCGAGCCGGTCGCCCGGAAGATGCCGAGCAGCCGCTCGCCGAGCGCCGTCTGTGTCGGCTCGTCAGCGGGCGTGAAGAACGGCGGGCTGCCGTCTGTCGGCCACGCGAAGGTTCGATAGAACCCGACGAGGTGGTCGATGCGGTAGCCGTCGTAGAGGTCGGCGGCCCGCCGCGCCCGTTCGCGAAGCCACAAGAAGTCTCCGACGGCCATCACGTCCCAGCGATAGAGCGGCATCCCCCAGTTCTGGCCCGCGGCGCTGAAGGCATCCGGGGGCGCGCCTATCGACACATCGAGGCGGAACTGCTGCTGCCTGGCCCACACATCGGCGCTGTCGCCGTCGACCATAAACGGCAGGTCGCCGAAGATCGCCACTTCGTGCGCCTGCCGGCGGGCCTCTCGCCACTGAGACATGGCCAGCCACTGCAGGTACTGATAGAAGAGGACCTCGGTCGCCAATTCCCGGCGGGTGCGATCGATGTCGGCCGGCTCTCGCCGCGCCAGCGCGGCCGGCCACTCGGTCCACGGCCGCTCGCCCTCGCGCGCGTGAATGGCGCGAAAGAGCGCATAGTCCTCGACCCACCAGGCCTGCTCGCTGACGAAGCTCCGGAAGGCCCGCGCACGGGCGGTGTCGCGGCGCCACTCGGTGTTCCAGAACCACTCGAACGCCACGCGAAGCGACGCGTGTTTCAGCCGCCACACGCTCGCGTACTCGATCCGCGGTGCCCTCCGTACCCGCCCGAGCAGCTCCCGGTCGCCGCTCCCGAGCGAGGCCTCGCCGCCCATCGCGGCGAACTCGGGCACGTCGGGCAGGCGGAGGAAAATCGGATCGATCGCCATGGCGCTGATGGCCGAGTACGGCGACTGTTGCCCAGGCGCCATCTCGTTGATCGGCAGAATCTGCAGCACGCGCTGGCCGGCGGCGGCCAGCCACGCCGTCATGGGCACCAGGTCGCCGATGTCGCCGATGCCCCAGCTCGTCGAGGACGGGAAGGAGAACAACGGGATGAGGAGACCCGCGCGGCGGCAGAGGGCGGCATCAGTCATGACACATCGGCACGGTCAGCGCGCCGCCGGGCAATCGACATGCCGCAACACTCGGCCGATCCCGTCGGCGAACAGATCCTCCCGCACGAGCAGGCTGACGATGAGATACGACTCGCGAGGAAAATCAAAGAAGTATCCGGGGTGTACTAAGACGCCGTTGGCTTGAAGAAGGTTGACGACCAAGTCTTCTTCGGAGTCGAGCGAGGGCACCTGCAGTACTGCGTACCATCCGCCCTCGCTCGTCAGGACGTGGCATGCCGGAACCGACCGTGCCTGCTCCCGCAGCCGGCGGCTGTTGGCGGCCACGCGACGCGCGACCTGGCTGCGCACCATGGCTCCGCGCGCTAACAGCTCGGCGGCCGCGAGCTGCACCGGCGTTGACACCGACAAATATGTGTCGCACAAAAGCTCCAGCCGATCGAGCGCGGCCTCGACGATCCGATCGGGGCCGGCGGCGGCGATCCACCCCAGCTTCACCTGGGGAAGGCCGACCGACTTCGACAATCCGCCGAGCGAAAAGACGAGCGTGTCGCGCCGGTCGAGCATCCGCCCGGCCGAGGCTGGCGCGCCCGGTGTCAGCTCGTAGTCCGCAAAGACTTCGTCGGCGATGAGGGCCAGATCGCGATCCTGGCAGATCGCCGCCAGCCGATCCAGCTCGTCGGGCCTGACAAACGATCCTGTCGGATTGTTTGGAGACACGACAAGAACGGCCCGCGAGCGCCCGGTGACCGCGCGCTCGACCGAAGCCATGTCAATCGACCAGGCGCCGTGGTATTCGAGCTCGTAGGAGCGCGTCGAGACGACGTCGAGCCGCGTCAGGTGATCGAAGAGCGGATAGCTCGGCCGAGGGACGAGGACCTCGTCTCCGGGATCGGCCAGCAGCTTGAACAGCAACCCGTACGCCTCGCTCGTGCTCGTCGTCAGCACGATGCGCTCTGGCGCGACGTCGAGCCCGCGTCGAGCGTAGTCGGCCGCGACGGCCCGGCGTGCTTCGATGGTCCCGAACGGGCTTGGTGTGTACGTCAGCCCGCGTGGATGGCCGAGCGACGCGAGCAGATCGGGAGGGTAATCGAATCCTGCGCGCGTCGGATTGGACTCCGTGAGATCAATGAAGGGCCGCCCCGCCGCCCTCACCGCCTCGAGGGCCAGCGTCAGGCGGTTTGGCGTCAGGCTCGAGGGCGTTCGATTCGAGAACACGGAACGATACTATGCCACGACGACCGGCAACTTCCCGCTTGGCACTCGCATTTCCAGGTACTACACTCTTGGTGGTAAGGAATGAGCCGGACGATGATGAAAAAGAAGTCTTTCGCGTTTCTGTGTCTCGCCGCGGCCCTCAGCCTCGGTGGTCTTGTGGCGGCCCAGCAGAAGATTGCTGTGTACGTCGGTGAGATTAAGGGGCCTGATGAGTTCGTCAGCGAGCGGATCAGGCTGCTCTTCATGGAGGAGTTCTCGAAGATCAAGATGCTCGAGGTGGTGGACTCCAAGGACAAGGCACAGCTCATCCTCGATGGCATCGGACGGCCCGAGTCTGCTCAGCAAGGCGCGCTTCTGTCCGTGAAGCTGTTAGAGCAAGGCTCCGGTCGCATCATCTTTGCCGGCAACAAGACCGAGTCCGGGAGCGCCAGCGGCGCCACCAAGAACGCGGTGCTCTTCGTCGTCAAGGATATGAAGAGGGTGCTCAAGTGGAAGTGAGTGTTTGATCCCATGCAACCTCTGCGGATCGTCTGACGCGGAGCAGATTCGTTCCAAGGATCGCCACGGCGGCTTCCTGCGGTCGGTCATCTGCCGCCGCTGCGGGCTGGTCTGGACCGATCCTCGCCCGACGCCGGACGCGATGCGGACGTTCTACGCGCGCGACTATCGCCTCGATTACAAGCGCGCCTACCAGCCCAAGCCGAGGCACATCTACCGAGCAGGAAAGGTCGCCGTCTATCGATTCCTGCGGATTCAGCCGCTCCTCCGGCCCGGCTTCCGGGTGTTCGACCTGGGCGCGGGCGGTGGCGAGGTCGTGTACGTCCTGCGCGCGATGGGCTACGCCGCCTCGGGTGTCGAGCCGAGCGAGGGGTACGCGCGCTACGCCGCCGATCGTCTTGACGTGCCGGTGACCCAAGGGTTCTGGCAGGACGCCGGCGTCGCCCCCGCGTCACAGGATCTCGTGACGATGTTCCACACCATGGAGCACTTGGAGGACCCGCTGGGCGCTCTGCGGCGTGCCTCCCAGTGGCTCACGCCGCAGGGGCTGTTGTTCATCGAGGTGCCCAACGTCGAGGCGACCTACAACCAGCCGCATCAGCAGTTCCATCGCGGCCACCTGTACCACTTCAACATGGCGACGCTCCAGACGATGGGGAGGCGCGCCGGCTATGCGGCGATCGGCGAGTCGAGGTCGTCTGACGGCGGCATCATCTCCGTCGTTTTCCAGAAGACGGACGCGACACCGCCCCCATCGGGCGAGATAGTTGGGAATTACGAGCAGGTCGCGTCGATTCTTCGCCGCCATACCACGGCGTCGCATGTCTTCTCCCGTTATCCTTACGTCCGGCCGTTCCAGAAACTCAAGGCGTGGGTCGAGGAGCAGCGGAACGCGCGGTTACACCAGTCGCCGACAGCGGTATTGGACGGATTGATCGAGACTCTGTTGGTCGTTGGTCGCTAGCGAACTGCGCTGCGGCGTCTTTCCCCGACGGGGTGACCGCTATAGCCCGCGGATCCCGTCACTGCCGGAACGCGCGTGTCGCGGCCGAGTACTCCAGCATCTGCTTCGTGAAGTCCAGCGGATAGGAAATCTTCACATCCGCGATCTCGCCCGCGAGGTTCGTCACCGGCTCCAGCTTCGGCATCACGAACCCGGTATAGGACGGGAGGCGCAGCCGCTCCACGCGTGCGACGACTTCGTCTCGCAGTTTCGAATCGAAGTGGACGCCGTGGGTCTCGAACAACTGCTTCGCCACCGCGTAATCGCCCTCCCCTTTGATGCGCTGGACCTCGGCGAGCAGACGACCGACGCCGTCGTGGAACGCATCCTTGTCGGTCATCACGTAGTACGTCTTCCCGTCGCGCGTCCGCACGTCGATGGCCTTGGTGTTCGCCATCAGCCAGTGCACGATCATCTGGCGGTTCCGCATGTGGTCTTCCTCGATCTGCGTGCCCTGGCGGATGCGGCGGAGCTGGACGATCGCATTGCGCGTGTAGCCCTCGAACTCGGCCGCCACGATCTCGTCGTGATCCTCCTTCGCCAGGATGCCGAGCTCGACCAGCTTGGGATTGGGCAGGAAGTACAGCGCGACGAGATCCGCGCGCGCCTCTTCGAGCGCCGAGAACTGCTCTTTGAGGGCCGCCTGCGGGTTGCCGGCCAGCCTCTCGGCCACCTTTCCTGACGCATGCCCGATGACTTCGTGCATGTTGGTCGTCAGCTCGCCGGCAAACGCCGCCCACTTCGACGCGCGGGCGGCCTCCTCGGGCGTCCACGTGAACTCGGTCCGAAACTCTGGCAGTGTGGACTTGTCGTAGGCCTCATTCACGTTCGAGAGTGACACCGACTTGCTGCCGTACTGCTCGCGAACCGCTTGATCGTTTGGCAGGTTGATCCCGACCGGCGTCACCGGCCCCGAATCGCCCGTCTCGATGACGACGTCGATGGCGTTGGCGGTGATGCCCTGGACGCCCTGCTTCTTGTACTTGGCGTCCCACGGCATCCGGTCCTCGAACCACTGCGCGTTGGCCGCGATCGTCTGGATGTTGGACGTCTTCTCGCGGTTCACGTAGAAGACGAGCCCCTCCCAGGCGCCCTTGATGCTGCGGGCGTCGAGATACACTTCGATGAAGCCGTTGATCGTATCGACCGGCGAGGCCTTGTCTTTCACCCAGGCGATGTCGTACCCCTCTCGGTCTTTCGTCTCGCCCGTCTTGTAGAACGTGATGAGCGCGCGAATCGCCTCCGCCATCGGCTCGGTCGCGTACGGAATGGCGTCCTGGAGATGCTTGACGATGGCTGAGATCTGCGAACCGTATCGGCCGCCGATTCGGTACACCTCTTCGACGATGGCGCCGTTGCTCTTCACCAGTCGAGAGTTGAGCGGACTGCTCTCGCGAAAGCCCTCCAGATCCTTCATCGACAGGCCGACGTACAGATTGTTCGAGCTCGCCGTCAGGATGTCCTTGCCGGCCGGTGGCGTCTTGTTCGTGACGATGGGATCGACGTTCGGATCGAAAAACGCCGGCCGCAGCCGCGCGAGCAAGGCATCGAGCGTTTCGCCGCTCCTCAGCGGGAACTTCGCACCGGCCTTTTCCGCTGCGTGCGCCGCGGCGGCAAATGCCTCGGGCGTGCACTGGAGAACGAACTTGCGCGCCGTCAGGTTATTGTGCGGGCCGTTGTTGATCCAAAAGAGCTTCGTGTAGCGCGTGACTTCGGCCAGTGTCGGCCCGTCGATCCCGCTTGCCTGAGTGATGATGGCCTCGAGCACGTCGCGCATCTCGAGGCTCGGTGCGTACTTCTGGTCGTAGAAGATGTCGCGGCCGGAGAGCGCCGCCTGATACAGGTGCCAGACAAGCGTTTTCTCCCTGAGCGACAGCGCCGCAAACCCATCGGCGTATATCTGCACGACCGCGGCGTCGTCTACGCGCTCGAGGAGATACGTGCGCTCCGCGGCTGGCGCCGCAGCAGGCGTTGGAGTCGTCGTGTTCGCAGTGTCGCCGCTTCCGCAGGCGACGGTTCCGACAATGGTCATGACGAAGGCAAGCCTTTTCAACATACACGGTCCGGCTGAAGCCGGACACTACGTACTTTACTTCAGCTCGACCTGTTCGAGATGTTTGGCAATGTGCACGGGCCAGCCTTTGGCCTGGATTCGAGCGGCGAGCGCCTCGAGCGCCACCGCCTCGCCATGCACGAGATGGGTCATCGACGGCGCCCGGGAAAAGCCTGACAGCCAGCGCACGATCTCGCCCGCATCGGCGTGCGCCGACATCGAGTCCAGCCGCTCGATCCGTGCCGCCACCGGCACCATCCGCCCGTGCATCTTGACCTGCGTGGCTCCGTCGCACAGATGGCGACCGCGCGTGCCGGCGGCCTGATAGCCGACAAACATGACGGTGGTTCGAGCGTCGGGCAGCGCCGCCTCCAGGTGATGGAGCACGCGACCGCCGGTGGCCATCCCGCTCGCGGCGATGACAATGGATGGCGTATGTGATGCCGTAAGCGCTTTGGACTGCTCGACGGAGGCAACGGTCGTCATGCGGCGCGTGCAAAACGCATCGAGATCTCGAGCGGCAGCTCGCGTTGCCATAGTCCGGCGAGAGCCGGACACGACATCGGCAGGATCGGAGAGAGCGGGATGGCGGTCTGGGGCGTCGAGCTCGGACGAGCGGCGCCGGTAGAACTCCAGAGCCGCGGCGGCCATCGGGCTGTCGACGTACACCGGCAGGGTGGGAATACTCCCGGCCTCCTCGAGCCGCTTGAGCCAGTACAGCACCTCTGCGACGCGCCCTATGGCGAACGACGGGATGATGAGCTTGCCGCCACGGGCGAACGTCTCACCGACAATGTCCGCCAGTCGCCTTCCTTCGTCATCCGGCAGATGCAAACGATCGCCGTAGGTCGATTCAAGCAGCAGCACGTCCGCCTCGTCGACCGGCGACGGATCGGGTAGGACCGGCCGGCCGTAGCGTCCGAGGTCGCCGCCGAAGAGAATCGTCCGGCCGCCGACCTTGACGCGTGCGTACGCCGAGCCGAGCAAATGGCCGGCGTTGATGAACTCGACCTCGACGCCAGCCGCCACGGGAACGGGCCGGTTGTAGCCGACCGGCTGCAACTGGGCGAGCGCGCGCGCGGCGTCGGCCGACGTGTAGAGCGGCTCGGCCGGATGGTGCTTCGAGTAGCCGTGCTTGTTGGACTGTCGAGCGTCCTCTTCTTGAAGGCGCGCGGAATCGGGCAGCACGAGCGTGCACAGATCGCGCGTGCCGGGCGTGCAGAAGATGCGGCCGCGAAAGCCTTGCGCGACCAGGCGCGGCAGCTGACCGCAGTGATCGAGATGCGCGTGCGTGAGGATCACCGCACCGATGCTCGCAGGATCGAGGGGAAACGGGGCCCAGTTGCGGAGCCGCAGCTCCTTGAGCCCCTGAAACATGCCGCAGTCGACGAGGATCCGGCGGTCGCCGAGATCGAGCAGGTGTTTCGATCCGGTGACGGTACCGGCGGCTCCGAGAAACGTCAGCGACGCCATCGAACTACGCATTGTATAGTGACAGCGTGACTGATCTCTTGACGGCGCTTCGTTCTGGTACGTCTGTCTTCGGGGCGGAACTGCGGCCGCCGCGGGCCGAGCTCGCGATGGCCGAAGGGATGGACGCCTGGATCGACACGTATCACGCCGTGCGGCGTCTCACGCACCAGCGCCGGTTCGTGTTCCTGACCGACAACGCCGTCGGCGCCGAGGAGGAAAACAACCTGCGACACCTGGTGACCAATCTCGGCGACGACGCCCCTCGGGAGCGCGTCGTGCCGTTTCTGACGACGAAGCATTCGGTGGAGTACTGCCTGTCGTACGCCGAGCGCGCGCACCAGAGCGGCTTTTCAGCCCTGGTCGTCCTCGGCGGCGATCAGACGGTGGGCCCGCCCCGATGCGTCGAGCACGCCTGGCAACTCCGGCAGATGCTGCGCGAGCACGATCAGACGATTACACTCGGTGGCTGGGCGAACCCGCACGCCGATCCCGAACGTCAGGTGGATTATCTCGGGTCACCGAACGTCCATGCCGAGTTCTTCCTGACGCAGATCGTCAGCCACCACCACACCGGGGCGGTCGCGCGGTTTGTCGAGACGGCCGAGCGGCGCGGGCTGACGCTCCCCGGCGTGTTCGGCGTGTTCTTCTACCGCAGCGCGAACCGCCGCACGCTCGACGCGCTCCAGAGTTTTCTGCCGGTACCGGTTGACGAGCTGTCGCGGGAGTTCGCGGCCGGCGCGACGGCCGAAGAGATCTGCGCCCGAACGATTCGCGCGCTGAAGGAGGCCGGCGCGCGGCATTTCTACATCAGCAATCTACCCATCGGCCGGGCCCAGAACGTGCTGGCGACGATCCTGGACAGAATCTAAGAGCTTATTCACAACCGTAGTGTCCGGCTTCAGCCGGACCTGGAAGTCCGCCTAAAGGCGGACACTACAGGTTATGGCGCTCACTTCACGTGACGGCCGCCGTCGACGCGCAGCGTCTCGCCGGTCATGAAGTCGCCGTCGAGAAGCGCGAGGACCATCTTGGCGATCTCGATCTCGCCTCCCCAGCGGCCCAGCGGGGTCGCCTGCTCGACCGCCCGAGATTCTTCGTCGGTCGTACCTGGCGGCGCCAGGATAGGCCCAGGGGCGATGGCATTGACGAGGATCTTGTCGGACGCGAGCTCGAGTGCCAGCGCCTCGGTCAACGCGATCACGCCGGCTTTGGCGACGTAGTACGGCAGGTAGCCTCGATAGCGTGGGCGGCCGCTCTTCGCCGTCCAGTCGCTGAAATTGATGATGCGGCCGCCGCCCTGCTTGCGCATGTGCGGCACGGCGCTACGCGCGCAGAGAAAGGCGGCGCGCAGATCGACATCCACCGTCGTGTCCCAGTCGGCGGCCGTCAGCGCGTCGAACGGCCGCTCGATGAAGACCGACGCCATGTTGATCAGGATGTCGAGCCGGCCGAGCGCCTCGATCGCGGCAGAGACGAGACCCTCGCACCCTTCAGGCCGCGAGAGGTCGGCTTGAAGAACGGCCGCCCGCCGGCCTGCCGCGCGCACGTGCGCGGCCGCCTGCTCGGCTTCGGCCCGCGAGCGCGCGTAGGCCAGCGCGACATCGACACCGCGCGCGGCAAGCTCGCCAGCGACGACCATCCCGATGCGCCTGCCACCGGTGATCAGCGCGACTTTGTTGGTGAGGTCCACAAGACCAAATGCAACCACGAAAACACGAAAACACGAAAAGGAATCTGCAATATAATCAGCGCCTCGGCGGTGGAGTCCGCCATTAACCGTCACGCTCCTTCGTGTGGCCAATGACTCCTGCGGGCGGCACGTCCCGTGGGAATCCCCTCCCGGCCGCATCAGCCTGCAAAAATGCACAGCGAAGGAGGGCCATGCCTGATTTGGCGACAGCGACGATCCTCGCCGCACTCATCCTGGCTGCCTCGATTGTCTCGGTGGAATTCGGCATTTCTGTCGCGGTCATCGAGATCGGCCTGGGCGTGGTTGGGGCGAGTCTGTTCGGCCTCCGGCCGACGCCGTGGATTGATTTTATCGGCAGCTTCGCGGGCATCGTCCTGACCTTCCTAGCCGGCGCGGAAGTCGATCGGACGCTGCTTCGGCGCGAGTGGAAACCCGCGCTTCTGATTGGAGGCTTGTCCTTCCTGTTGCCGTTCGTGGGCGTCGCGTTGTTCGCACGACTGGTCGCCGGCTGGAAGATGGATCAGGCATTGATTGCGGGCATCGCGTTGTCGACGACCTCGCTTGCCGTTGTCTATGCCGTCCTCATCGAAACGAGACTCGCCGCGACCGAACTGGGCAAGATCCTCATGGCCGCGACGTTTGTCACGGATTTCGGGACGGCGCTTGCGCTTTCCGTGCTGTTCGTGCAACCGACACCCTCTCTCGCCCTCTTCATCGTCGTCTCGATCGCGATCGTTGGCGTCATGGTCGCCTTCGAGCGGCCCTTCTTCGCGCGGTACGGCGCACGTGTCATCGAACCGGAAATCAAGGGCGCGTTTCTCGCCCTGTTTGTCCTCATGTGGACGGCGGACCTGGCCAAGTCGCATGCGGTGCTCCCCGCCTTCCTCCTCGGCCTGGCGGTCGCCGATGTATTCAAACGCCATCCCGAGGAGCAGCGCCGTTTCCGGATCGTGTCGTTCGCCTTCCTGACACCGATGTTCTTCCTAAAGGGCGGCCTCAACGTCGACGTGAGGCAACTGGCTGCGGGCGGATGGCTGCTGCTGGGGTTTCTCGTTGTGAAGATCGCGACCAAGTTCATCGGCGTGCTGCCGGCGGCCCGGCGCTACGTCCAGCCGTACGCGGTGTTCACGACACTGCTGATGAGTACAGGGCTCACCTTCGGCACCATTTCATCCCTCTACGGTCTCAATGCGGGGATCATCGACCGGCAGCAGTTCACGATTCTCATCGGCGCGGTCATCGGTTCGGCCATCGTCCCGACGATCATCGCCCAGCGATGGTTTGCACCGCCCGTGCACGTCCTGAGCGCCGACGAGATGGCGGACGCCGAAGACGAAGAATTCGAGCCGCGGTCGCGTTAGGAATGGCAGGATGGCAGGATTGCAGGGGCCTCAGACCCCAGCGGCTGCTGCAGCGCGCTGTGCATCGTCGACGCCGAGGACGACCATCGCCATGGGACTGCCTTCGGCCGCGCCGCCGTACGCGTATTCAACGTTGATGTTCGCGTCGCCGACCAGCCGCAACGCGGGCGCGAGCGAGCCGGGGGTATTGGAGATCGTCATCACGATGACGTCGCGCTCGGTGACCTGATGATGCCGGTCGCGCAGCACCGCCGCGCCGTGGACGTGATTGTCGACCACGAGACGCAGGTGGCCGGCGGTGTCGAGCGACAGGGCCAGGATGCCCACCCGTTCGTCGGAGAGAAGCCGGCACACGCCCGAGAGCGCGCCGGGACTGTTTGGAAGCCGCAGATTGAGCTCGGTACGGATCGCCATGCCGAAGAGACTAGCAGGAGAACTGAAAATGAAAAAGGTAAAAGGCAAAAGGACAATGAATGCCCTCTTGCCTCTTACCTTTGCTCTCTACTTCTAAGTTTCGACTTTTGCCTTTTAACTTTCTACGCGAGTACTTTGATCACGACTCGCCGATTCTGGGCGCGGCCTTCCTTCGTGGTGTTCGGCGCGACCGGCTTCTCGTCGGCGTAGCTGATGACGTTCATCTTGTGCAGCGGGATCTGGTACTGCTGGTACAGATAGCGCTTCGTCGCTTCGGCGCGCTCGAGACCGACCCGCTCGTTGACTTCCTTGGGACCGACGTTGTCGGTGTGCCCTTCGATCTCGATAAAGACGTTCTTCGGATCCTGCTTGAGCTGCTGCACGATCCCGTCGAGCTTCTGCTTGACCTCGTCGGGCAGGCTCGCCTGACCGAACTTGAAGTTGCCGTTCTCCGAGTTCAGGACCACCTCGTACACCAGGCGGCGGTTCGACTTGTCGAGCACGTCGACCTTGGTGTTGACATCGGTTGCCGCCGTGCGCGCTGCCGCCGCCGCCGTGCCCGCCGCCGCCGCCGCCGTGTTGGCCTGCTGCGCCGACTGCGTAGCGGCGTTGGCCTTCTGATCGACTTCGCTGATGCGGCCCTCGTTGGTCCGCGTGCGCTCCTGCGTTTCCTCAATCGACCGGCCGAGCGAGTCGACCTTGGTGTTGAGCTCGGTACCGAGCTCGCCGACGCTGGTTTTCACAAACCCCTTGGACGCGCAGGCGGTCGAACCGCCAATCGCCAAGGCCGCAACTGGAACTGCTACAAAAAGCTTCCGCCACATGATGGATCCTCCTAGCCCCTTCTGGGGCGAGATTGCCCCGCGTAATAACCCGTCCGGGTTCGAACAACCAGGTCCTTGTCCCGTGCACGGACCACGAGCGGATGCCAGCCCGGTCTGGCGGTCGACTCGAACGCGATGAGATATTGATGCCTGAGCTCGTCAACGAGGTACCGTGCCGCCGCCTTGCGCTGGGCGGATGTGCCCGTCACGAACACCTGCCCGCCGGTACCCGTCGCCATGTCGCTCAACCGGCCGGCAAACGCGGGGTGGCCGGGCTCGTCGCCGGCGACCGGGACTTCGGCCAGTGCAGTGTTGCTCGACCACACCAAACCGAAAATGTAGACCGGCACGTCGATCGTGCTGGCGGCCGACTGCACCTCACCCGGACTCAGCCGGCTGGCGTTGTCGTCGCCATCGGTAAAGACGATGACGGCGCGGCGCCGACTGTCTTCGCGCGCGCCGAGGCGTTCGGCCACCTGAAAAATCGCGTCGTACAGCGATGTCTTGCCGAAGGGCTTGACACCCGACAACGTCTCGGGAAGCGCTCCCAGGTCGGTCCGGAACGACGCGACTTCCTGCAGCTGTGTGTCGAATGCAAAGATGGCGGTTTCGTCTCGCGAGGATTCCAGTAAGCCCAGCACCTCGACCGCCGCTTCGCGCGCGTGGGCGAACTCGGCCTCCATGCTCCCGCTCGTGTCGAACAGCAGCGCCACGCTCAGGCCGGCCGCATCGCGCCTGAGATGGGTGATCGTCCGCGGCAACCCTGAATCGCGGACCTCGAAGTCGCTTGCCGACAGGTTTTCGACGAACCGGCCGGCACGGTCTCGCACGACCGCTGAGATCTGCACGGCGGTCACGCTCGACCGGAACGTCACGACCGGCGCCTCTTGGCTCGCCCCGACTGTCGGCCATACGCTGAGCGCGGTCACGACGAGCGTCGTCGCCCAGATGAGCCTCATTGCGTGTGGATGAATAAGCAATTGTACTGCCATCTGTATCGGCTCGTAGTACCAAGCACTTAAGAGAATCACTCGCCGATGAGCATGGGAGTCCAACAACGGTGGGTGGCAGGAATGACACGGTGACCAGTCGGCAGTCACCAGTCGGCAGTCATGCGCTGATGCGCTCGATCGCCAGGGGTCTCGCGGTAAGATGCCGAGGTGGCTCCGCTCAAGGCTTCCGCCGACGCGATTGCTGTCGCCGCCCGCGTCAGTCGCTTCACGTATGCCATCCGCAACATCGTCGCGGAGGCGAAGAAGGTCGAGGCGGCGGGCCTGCGCGTGCGGTATCTCAATATCGGAGACCCGGTGGCCTTCGGGTTCAAGACGCCACCCCATCTCATCGCCGCCGTCGAGCGCGCCTTGCGGGACGGGCACAACGGGTACGGTCCCTCGCCCGGTATTGAGCCCGCGCGCGAAGCGGTGGCCGCCGAGTACACCGCGCGCGGGTTCCCGGCATCGGCAGACCGCGTGTTCCTGACGGCCGGGACCTCCGAAGGCATCGATCTCGCGCTCGGCGCACTGGTCGACGAGGGCAGCGAGGTGCTGGTCCCGATGCCGACCTATCCTCTCTATACAGCCGTCATCGCCCGGTTCGGCGCCCGCGCTCTGTACTACCGCACCGACCCAGAGAGAGGCTGGGCGCCGGATCTCGATCACCTCCGGAGCCTCGTGACACCGTCCACGCGGGTGCTCGTCGTCATCGATCCGAACAATCCGACCGGCGCGTCGTACTCGGTGGCGACGCGACGCGCGCTGCTTGAGGTCGCCGATCGCTACGGGCTCGCGATTCTCGCCGATGAGGTCTACGGCGACCTCGGATTCGACGGCCAGGTGGCCCCGCTCGGCAGCCTCGAGCCGGATGCACCGATCGTCTCGCTTTCCAGTCTGTCGAAGGCGTATCTCGCGCCGGGCTGGCGCACCGGCTGGATGACCGTCGGCCGCTCGCCTCGGCTCAATGACGTTGTGAAGGCGGTCGCCAAGCTGGCCGACGGCCGCCTTTGCAGCACCGTGCCGATGCAGTACGCGGTGGCTGCCGCGCTGACCGGCGATCGGTCACATCAAGTGTTATTCCGCGCGGCACTGCGGGAACGGGCCGCGTTGACCGTCGAGCGGTTGAACGCCATGCCGGGCGTGACGTGCGTGGCTCCCACTGCGGCCTTCTACGTGATGCCGCGGGTGGCCCTGCCGCCCGGGCGCACCGACCAGGACTACGTCCACGCGCTGCTTGGCGCGACGGGCGTGCTCACCGTCTACGGCTCGGGATTTGGCACCGCTCCCGAGGACGGATACCTCCGCATCGTGTACCTCGCCCCTCCCGAGGAGCTCGGCGAGATCTACGACCTCATGGCCGAATTCACCGCGGAGTATCTGAGGGGTTAGTCGGCAGTCGGCAGTCGGCAGTCAGCGGTCGGCAGTCAAATGCGTCGCGATCCGCTCGCCTATCTCTCCGCCGAACTCGACGCGCTCAAAGATCGGGGCCTTTACCGGCGCCTGCGCGTACTTCAGGGCGAGCAGCGGGCGCAGGCGATCGTCGATGACCGCCAGGTCGTCAACCTCTCCTCGAACAACTATCTCGGCCTGACCACCCACCCGAAGCTGCGCGAACGGGCGCTCGACGCGACGCGCCAGCTCGGTGTGGGTTCGGGATCGGTCCGCACCATCGCCGGTACGATGGCGATCCACATGGAGCTCGAGCGGCGGCTGGCGGCGTTCAAGAAGACCGAGGCCGCGGTCGTGTTCCAGAGCGGGTTCGCGGCCAACGCCGGCACCGTCGCGGCCGTGCTCACCAAGGACGATGTCGTCGTCTCCGACGAGCTCAATCACGCGAGCATCATCGATGGGTGCCGGCTGAGCCGTGCGGCCATCAGGGTGTTTCCGCACAAAGACGTCGACGCCGCGCGGAAGATCCTCCGCGAGCTTCCCTCACGCGGGCGCACGCTCCTCATCACCGACGGCGTCTTCAGCATGGACGGTGACCTCGGCGCGTTGCCAGACCTCTGCGCACTCGCCGAAGCATTCGGCGCCGTCATGATGGTCGACGATGCCCATGCGAGCGGCGTGTTTGGAAAGAACGGTCGGGGGACGATCGATCACTTCGGCCTGCACGGCGGCGTCGACATCCAGGTGGGCACGCTGTCAAAGGCCATCGGCGTGCTCGGCGGGTACGTCGCCGGCAGTCGAGCGCTCATCGAGTTTCTGTACCACCGGGCCCGGCCGTTTCTCTTCTCGACATCACATCCGCCGGCTGTGGCCGCCGCGTGCATCGCGGCGCTCGACGTGCTCGAGGAAGAACCGCAGATCATCGACCGGCTGTGGGACAACACACGGTTCTTCAAGGCCGGCCTCACCTCGCTCGGCTTCAACACCGGCTTGAGCGAGAGCCCGATCACGCCGGTCGTCGTGGGCGACGGCACCGTGGCCATGAAGCTGTCGGACCGCTTGTTCGCCGAAGGCGTGTTTGCGCAGGGGATTGCGTTTCCGACGGTGGCCCAAGGCCAGGCGCGCGTCCGCACGATCGTCACGGCCACCCATACGCGCGACGAGCTGCAATTTGCTCTCGACATCTTCGAGAAAGTGGGTAAAAAGCTCCAACTCATTTGAGGGTTCTAGCGGTTATGATCACCCTGTGAGGCTTCGCACCCCTTGGCTGGTCCTAGGGCTTTGGTCCCTGGTGTCGTGGGGCGCCAGCGCACAGCTCCGCGCTCCAGCGGCCAGCGTCGCACCTATTGTCGAAGGCGAGGCCGCCGCCGGCGGCACGGTTCGCGCCGCGCTCCTCGTCACTCTCCCAGAAGGCTTTCACGTCCAATCGAACAAGCCCCGCGATCCGTTGCTCGTCGCGACCGAGCTGACCTTCGATCCGACAGAAGGTGTGTCGGTCGAGGAGATCGTCTTTCCAACTCCGATCGAGCTGAAACTGAATATCGCCGGGTTCGACGAGCCGCTGGCCGTATTCGAGCGTGATTTCTCGATTGGCGTTCGCTTCGCCATCGCCTCGACGGTCGCAGGCGGCGAGATTGTCGTCCCGGCCCATCTGCGCTACCAGGCGTGCAACGACACGGTGTGCTTTGCCCCGAAGAACGTGGACGTGCAGTGGACCGTGCGCGTCGTGCCCGCAGGGACGGCTATCGCGCGTCAGCCCGGCGACGTGCTCGATCGCATCGCCTTCGGCCGTGGCGAAGCACCTGCGCAAGCGGCCATATCCATCGCCCCGCGCATCTCGTCTCTGTCTGGACCTGATGGTGCGGCGGCCGAGCTCGCCTCGCTCGACAATTTCACCGTCCTCGGAACCACGGGCGGCTACCTCGGCAGCGACGACTTTCTGACGTTCATCCACAACGCCGAGAATGGCGTGAGAGAAGCGGGCCTCTTTGAAGGCCGCGGCCCTCTCGCCATCCTGCTCATCGTCTTCCTCGGCGGCCTGGCGCTCAACCTGACTCCGTGCGTGCTCCCGATGATCCCCATCAACCTGGCGATCATCGGCGCCGGCACGCGGGCCGGGTCGCGCGGCCGCGGGTTCCTGCTCGGCGGCGCCTACGGCGCCGCGATGGCATTGGTATACGGCGTCCTCGGTCTGGTGGTGATCCTGACGGCCGGTACGTTTGGCACGATCAACGCCTCGCCCTGGTTCAATCTGGGCATCGCCATGCTCTTCGTCGCCCTCGCGCTCGCGATGTTCGACGTCATCACGATCGACTTCTCGCGATTCTCGAGTGGTATCGGCGCCGGGGCCACCGGAGGCGGATCGTTCCTGCTCGCCTTCAGCATGGGCGCGGTGGCCGCGCTCCTGGCGGGCGCATGCGTCGCGCCGGTGGTGATTCAGGTCGTGCTGTTCTCGAGCAACCTCTACGCGGCCGGCACGACCATCGCGCTCGCGCTGCCCTTCTTTCTCGGAGTCGGCATGGCCGTGCCGTGGCCCATCGCGGGCGCCGGTCTGGCGGCGCTGCCCAAGCCGGGCGCCTGGATGGTACAGGTCAAGCAGGTCTTCGGCGTCTTCATCCTGGCCACGGCCGTCTATTACGGGTACGTCGCCTACGGCCTGTTCTCGGACCGGTGGGTTGACGCTTCCGAGGTCAACGCGAGCGTCCAGGAGAAGCTGTTGGCCGGATGGCACCCTTCGCTCGCCGAGGGCCTCGCGACGGCCACGCGCGAGAGCAAACCGGTGCTCATTGACATGTGGGCGACCTGGTGCAAGAACTGCCTCACCATGGACAAGACGACGCTGAAGGATCCGGCGGTGAGGGCGGCACTCGATGGTTATGTGAAGATCAAGTTTCAGGCCGAGGATCCGGATCGCCAGCCCGCCAGGGCCGTCATGCAACGCTTCGACGCGATCGGCTTGCCGGCTTACGTCATTCTGAAACCCGAAAACTAGTGCGCTTTTCACAACGCTGTAGTGTCCGCCTTCAGGCGGACCGCCCGCTGGTCCGGCTAAAGCCGGACACTACGTACTACGGCTACGTACTACGGCGTTGTGAAAAACGCTGTAAGGATCAAGAACGAAGGACCAAGGACAACAGCTTGATGAGAGCTAGACTAGTACCTCTGGAACCTCTGTGGTACTCTGGCCGTCGATGCGCTCTCGGACGGCGAGACTGGCAGTAGCCGCGGTCGCCTGGATGGCTCTCGCAGCCGGTGCATTCTTCGCCATCCGGTTCGAACGGCAGATCGCGACGCGCGCCGCCGACTTGCGAGCCTTTGACCTCGCCGCGCGCGAAGCCAGCGACGGACTCTCCGATCTGCTGACCGCCGCGCAGGCGTACGTGGCTGTCGGCCAGGGCGTCGGCTTCTGGTTGCCGAAGGTCACGCAGTCGCTCAACGCCACGACCGGGACGATCGCGTCGCTGCGGCGGTCGGCCGTGAGCCTCGGCGCGCGTTCCGCGCTCGATGAGGCCGCCGCCGCCGTGATGGAGTTCGGCAGCCTGGACAGGCGCGCGCGCGATTTTCTGACGTCAGGCCAACCGTTCATGGCCAGCAATGTCATCTTCGCCGAAGGCCATCGCACGGTGACGACCGCCAGCGATGAGGTCGAGGTCGCGCGAGCGGCCGAACGCCAGGCGTTCGACGCCGCCTATACGGCGTTGCGGGGGCGTCAGGCCGTCGCGCTGGCGGCTTGCGGGACCGTCGCCGCACTGGTCGTCTTCGTGCTTGGCCTGACAGGAGCCGCGAGTTCCCAGTGCAACGATGAACCGATCTCGCTCACCGGATCGCAGATAGGAACGTCCGACGGATCGGTGCTCGAGCAGGCGGCGCCACCGCTTCGCGCGGCCTCACCGGCGCTCGGTACGGCCGCGCGCCTGTGCACCGACTTCGGGCGCGTGCGCAACCTCGACGATCTGACCACGCTTCTCGCGCGCGCGGCCGACGCGATGGATGCCACAGGGCTCATTGTCTGGCTTGGCAGCGCGGCCGGCGCAGACCTTCAGCCCGTCCTCGCACACGGATACAGCCAGCAGGCCCTGTCACGAATGCCGCCGGTCGTCCGGTCCAGCAACAACGCCGCCGCCGCCGCGTACCGCACCGGTGAAGTACAAATCGTGGTGTCGCGGCCAGGCTCGTCCGACGGCGCCATTGTCGCGCCCATTCTGTCGGCGGACGGATGTATCGGAGCACTCTCCGCTGAAATCCGCCATGGCGGCGAGGGATCGGAAAGCGTCCAGGCGCTCGCATCGATTGTCGCCGCCGGGCTCGCTGGAACCCTGACGGCCTCGGTGACGGAGACCGCGACCGCTAGAGACAAGACCGCTTAAATTCTGCCATCCTGCCATCCTGCCATCCTGCAATTCACGTGGTGATCTTCACGACCACCGCCGTCATGTCGTCGTTTGGCGCCCTGTCACCGCGGAATTGCTGCACGGCGGCAAAGATCCGGTCGACCAGCTCCTGTGCCGGCCGGCGGGTCGCTTCTTCGATCACCTTCAGGAGGCGTGCGACGCCAAACTCCTCATTGAGCGCGTTGGTCGCCTCGAACACGCCGTCGGTACAAAACACAAAGACGTCGCCTGGCGCGAGCGCGAAGACCGCTTCGTCGTAGGTCGAGCCGGCAAACACACCGAGAGGGACACCGGGCAGCTTGACTTGCGACAGCTCGGCGCCGCTCGACCGAATGGGATACGGCAAGCCGGAGTTGGCCATGGTGACCGAGCGGCGCTTGAAATCGAACACCGCATAACAGAGCGTGCAGTAGTACTCCTCGAGCTGCCGCTCGTGCAGGATGGTGTTGGTCGAAGCCAGCACGCCCGCCGGCACGACGCGCTCGGGGCCGTGACGCCGGCGGAACGTGCGCGACCGCACGAGCTCGCCCGCAAACGCGCCGTACAGGGCGGCCGGCACGCCCTTGCCCGATACGTCGCCAACCGCCACGACCAGACTGTGAGGTTCCGGCGTGAGAAAGTCGTAGAGGTCGCCGCCAAGCTCGCGCGCCGGCGCCAGCCGCGCCGCCACCTGGGCGCCCTTGAGCCGCGTCGGCAGGTCGGGCAGAAACGCCGCCTGCACGCGCTCGGCGAACCGAAGCTCCCGCTCCAGCCGGATCTCGTTGG
This sequence comes from Acidobacteria bacterium RIFCSPLOWO2_12_FULL_65_11, assembly GCA_001767495.1. Taxonomy (GTDB): domain Bacteria; phylum Acidobacteriota; class Vicinamibacteria; order Vicinamibacterales; family CAVVIG01; genus 2-12-FULL-65-11. Next base: position 63,782 of record MELA01000141.1, read on the forward strand.
TGCGAATGGTCTGGTAGAGCCGCGCATTCTCGATCGCAACCGCCGCCTGGCTCGCGAGCAGCGTGAGGATCTCGACATGCGCCTTGGTGAAGGCATCGACCTCGGGGCTCTCGAGGTCGAACACGCCAATGCAGCGTTCTTTGACCAGGAGCGGAATCACCAGCTCGGACCGCGTATCGTCCACCGCCTTCAGATAGCGCGGATCGGCGAAGACGTCTGGCACCAGGACCGGCGTCTTGTGGAGCGCCGCATGGCCGACCAGCCCGTCGCCGATTTTCACACGCGGAATCCGCATCTTGCCGCTTTCAGACACGGAAACCTTCACCTCGAGGTGCTCGCCTTCTTCATCGACGAGCAGGATGGCGAACGTGCGATAGTCGATGACCCGGCGCGTGAGGCTGGCGATTCTCCTGAGCAGCTCGTCCAGGTTGAGGATGGCGCCACACTCGCGGGCGATCTCGGTCAACGTTTCGAGCGTGCTTGTGTGCTCACGCTCGTGTTCGAAGAGCCTGGCGTTCTCGATCGCAACGGCCACATGGGCGGCGAACTGGCGCAGAATCGCTTCATCGGCCTCGGTGAACTGGCCCGGGGTGTCGCTGAGCAGGTTGAGGGCGCCGATCGCGCGCCCCTTGCGGCGGAGCGGCACGACCAGCTCGGCGCGGGATCCGGGAACCGCATCTACATACCGGGGATCGTCGCGAACGTCGTTGACGAGAATCGGCTCTCCCTTGGCCACTGCGGCGCCGACCAGACCCTGACCGACCTTCACGCGGAGCGTGCGCGCGACCTCATCGGCGTACCCGACCGAGTACGCGATGCGCAGGTCGTCGCGCGTCGCGTCGAGCAGGTACACCGCAAAGGCCTGAAATCTCATCAACCGCGCGATGAGCTGCGGGATCTTCGGCAGCAGTTCGTCGAGGTCGAGGACCGACGTCACCTCCCGCCCGAGCGCGAACAGCGTCGTCAGCTGCTCGGCGGACGTCGCCGGGGCCGTCGCGGGCGTGGCGCGAGACGTCACGGAATCAGTCATGGATGAATCTTGATAGTATAGTTTCTCTCGTGGACCTGACGCTGCCGCTCGACTACGCCGCGATCGAACGGATCCTCCGGCACCGCTTTCCCTTCCTGCTCGTCGATCGCATCACCGAGCTCGAGATCGACAAGCGCATCATCGGCATCAAGAACGTCTCGCTTGGCGACCACTACCTCTCGCACACCGGCGCCGGCGCGCCGGTGCTGCCGCCGACGATTCTCACCGAGGCGGTGGCACAGGTCGGCGCCATCATGATTCTCGCGAAACCCGAGAATCAGCAGCGGCTGATCTATTTCACGGGGATCGACCGCGTGCGGTACCGGCGGCCGGTGCACCCGGGGGACGTGGTGGAGATTGAAGCCAAGGTACTCAGACTGCGCAGCCGCATGGGCGTCGTGACCGGTGCCGCACGCGTCGACGGCAAGGTCGTCATCGACGGCACGATGACCTTCGCGCTCGGACCGCCGGCCACGCAAACGTGAATCGATGATTGCGGATTCGTAATCACCTCGTCTCGCTTCGGACCAGTCCCATCCCGGTCAGGACGATTGCGGCCGCGGCGGCCAACCGCCAGCTGAAGGGCTCCTTCAGAATCAACGTACCGAGAATGACAGCGATCACCGGATTGATGTAGGCGTACAACGACACGGTGGCGACCGGCAGGTGCTTGAGCGCGTACGCGTAGGCTGGAAAGGCGCCAATCGACCCCACCACGGTGAGATAGGCGAGCGCGCCCGCGCTTGCAGGCGTCACCTGTAGCCTCGCCCACTCGTTCGCGACGAGCCCGATGCCCAGCATGACGACCCCGGCCAAGAGCATTTCGAGCGCGGCGGCGGCCAGGACATTTTCTTCAAAGCTGCGACGGCGCGCGTAAGTCGATCCGGTCGCCCAGCCCAGGCACGCGAACTGGGTCGCGAGCACGCCGCCCACGAAACCCGGGCCTCGCTCGCCCGCTCGCATCTCCGGCCATACCAGTACGGCGACACCGGCGAAACCGACCGCGAGGCCGATCATGCGTCGCGCCGTGAGCTTCTCGCTGCCCCCCACCAAGGCGTCGAGGCCCACCAGCCAGAACGGACTCATCGCGACGAGCACGGCGGTCAGGCCGCTCGGCACCGTCTGCTCGGCCCATACGACGCCGCCGTTGCCGAATCCGATGAGCAGCACGCCAAGGGTGGCGAGCGCGGGCCACGACGTTCTCGCCGGGATCGTCTCGCCTCGCGCTTTGAGAATCGAGATGAGCACCGCGCCGCCCACGATCCACCGGAAGCCGGCCATCAGAAAGGGCGGGATGCCATCGAGCGCAATGCGAATGCCCAGATACGTCGTGCCCCAGATCAGGCAGACGGCAATCCAAGCTGCATAAGCCT